>CAZTYV010000001.1:0-8007 GCA_964617675.1 uncultured Halochromatium sp.
ACCCGAGACCCGAGACCCGAGACCCGAGACCCGAGACCCGAGACCCGAGACCCGAGACCCGATCTGACTGTGACCGAGAACCGACAGCAACCCTCACCCGGAGGAAACACAGATGGCCTACTGGCTCTTCAAATCAGAGCCCGATGCCTTCGGGATCGACGACCTTCGATCCCGCGGCCAGCAGGGCGAGCCCTGGGACGGGGTGCGCAACTACCAGGCGCGCAACATGATGCGGGACCAGATGAGGGTCGGCGACCGCGGGCTCTTCTATCACTCCAACGTCAAAGTGCCCGGCGTGGTGGGCATCCTCGAGGTGGTCAGCGAACCTTATCCGGACCCAACCGCGTTCGATCCGGATAGCCGCTATTTCGACCCCAAGAGCGATCCCGACAACCCGCGTTGGTATCTGGTCGATGTCCGCTACCTGCGCCATCTCGAGCGCACGATTACGCTCGAGGAGCTCAAGGCGCACTCCGACGAGGCGCTCGATGGCTTCCCGCTCGTGCGCAAGGGCAATCGGCTATCCATCATGCCGGTGACCCAAGCGCAGTGGGATCTCATCCTTGGCCTCGAGCACGACACCGATCGCGCCTAGGAACGGGCGGAGCTCTCCGGCAGGACGATGTTCAGCTCGAGGATCTCCTGACGGTCCTCTTGCTCGTAATGCACCGAGACGGCGTCGTTGTCGACCTCCACGTACTTGCGGATCACGGCCAGGATCTCTTGTTGCAGCTTGGGCAGATAGGAGGGCCGATCACGGGCGGCACGATCATGCGCAACCAGGATCTGCAGCCGCTCTTTCGCGACCGAGGCCGAGCCCTTGTTGGCACCCGCGGTGCTGCGGAAATAGTCGAGTAGCCCCACCAGTCACCCCCTAAATAGTCGGCTGAACAACCCCTTACGCTCTGGGTCCAGAAAGCGCATCGGACGCTCCTCGCCCAGATACCGGGCCACCATGTCGCCATAGGCTTGGCCGGCGTCGGACTCGTTGTCCAAGATCACCGGATTACCGGCGTTGGAGGCATTCAGCACCGCCTTGGATTCGGGGATCACGCTCAGCAGGTTGAGCGAGAGGATCTCCTGCACGTCTTCGACGCCGAGCATCTCGCCGCGCGCCACACGCTCGGCCGAATAGCGGGTCAAGAGCAAGAATTCGCGAATCGGTTCTCGACTCTCGAGCGCACGCCGCGACTTGCTCGAGAGGATGCCCAGCATCCGGTCCGAATCGCGCACCGAGGACACCTCGGGATTGGTCACCACCACGGCATCGTCGGCGAAGTACATGGCCATCAGCGCCCCATGCTCGATACCCGCCGGCGAATCGCAGACGATGTAGTCGTGCGTCTTGCCGATCTCCTCGAGCACGCCACCAACCCCCTCCAAGGTCAGCGCATCCTTATCGCGGGTCTGTGACGCCGGCAGGATGAACAGATGCTCGCAGCGCTTGTCTCGAATCAGCGCCTGATTCAGATTCGCCTCACCATTGATCACGTTGACGAAGTCGTAGACGACGCGCCGCTCGCAGCCCATGATGAGGTCGAGGTTGCGCAGGCCGACATCGAAGTCGATGACCACCGTGCGATGGCCACGCTGAGCCAAGCCCATGGCCATCGCGGCGGCGGTCGTGGTCTTGCCGACCCCCCCTTTACCTGACGTAATAACGATCGTTCTGGCCAAGAAAAGCTCCCCTTAATCGTATTGACCTTGTCGCGAAGACACCGCGACGGCTTGCGAGATGCCTACCGCCGGGCCACCGCGGCCCTATGCTCTGCGCTGTCGACGCGGGCGAGAGATCCCCCTTCAGAGACCCCCCTAGATCGGCTCGATCCGCAGTAGCTCGTGATCCAGAAAGACCTGGACTCGACGCCCCTTGAGGTCGGCCGGGATACTGTCGCTCACCCGATAATGGCCTGCCACCGAGATCAGCTCCGCCTGCAGGTCCGCGCAGAAGATACGCGCCTTGGTATCGCCGTGCAGCCCCGCGATCGCGCGACCGCGCATGGGCGCATACACGTGGATGTTGCCATCGGCCAATAGCTCCGCCCCAGAATTCACCGGGGCGAGCACCGTGAGGTCGCCGCCAGCCGCATAGACGCGTTGGCCCGAGCGGACCGGACGATCAACCAGGTGCGAGCCGGTCTCGATGCCGAGCTGCGTGTCCTCGGCCTTGCCGGTGATCGGCAGCTCCAGGGGCACCCCTTCTGCAGCACCCGGCTGACGCCCCCGCATCGCGTCACTCAGGATCGCGAGCTCCATCGCCTTCGCCGCCTCATGCTGGCTCGCCGAGCCACCACGCACCCCGACCGGAATCAGACCCAGCCCGCGCAGCAGCCCGACCAGCTCCGGAAAGCTGACATCGGCGTCATCCGCGGGCAAGGCACCGAGCTCAATCACCACTGGCGTGTGCTCGAAGAAGGCCGGGGCCTGGCGAACCTTGCGCGTCAGCTCGGCCTCAACCGCGTCCATGTCGGGGCGCAGCAACCGGATCACCGGCAGGGTGAAGGATGCACCCTTGAGCTCGAAGGCCGGCTCACTCGAGGCCGAGCCCCTCGCCGCGGATCCATGAGTCAATGACATGATCGGAATGCTACTCCTGGAATACGATGCAGCGCTGAGCGGCCGTCACCCTGGAGGCCACTGCAAGGGCCGCCCGCCGATCAGATGCACGTGAAGGTGATAAACGGTCTGTCCGCCCGCCGCGTTGCAATTGATGACGGTACGATAACCCTGCTCGGCAATCCCTTCTTGAGCGGCCACCTTGGCCGCTGCCAGCATCAGCCGACCAAGCAGCTCGGCGTCTTCGGGCGCGGCATCATTCAGCGTCGGGATCGGCTTGCGCGGGATCACCAGGATATGGACGGGTGCCTGCGGGTGGAGATCGCGCAAGGCGACCACCTCCTCGTCCTCATAGATCAGGTCCGCGGCGACCTCGCCGCTGGCGATCTTACCGAAGATCGTATCAGACATCGCGCTCTCTGCCCTTCAGTTAAGGTTGTGATCAAAGCCCCTGACGCCCGGCGAAGGCGTGCGCCAGCGTGCTGCCATCGACGAACTCGAGCTCTCCGCCGAGCGGAACGCCGTGGGCGATCCGGCTCAGCCGCAGGCTGGTGTCACGCGCTAGATCGGCGATGTAATGCGCCGTCGCCAGCCCCTCGACCGTCGGGCTGATCGCAAGGATGGCCTCCTGCAGCTCCGCCTCTCTGAAGCGTGCCTCGAGCCGATCGAGCCCGAGCTCTTCCGGGCCGATGCCGTCGAGCGGCGAGAGCCGCCCGCCGAGGACGAAATAGAGTCCATCATATGGCGTCGCCTGCTCGATCGCGACGATATCCGAGGGTTGCTCGACCACACAAAGCAGGCCCGGGTTGCGTCGCGGGCTCGAGCACAGATGACACAGGCGATGCTCGGTCAGCGTCCTGCAGCGCTCACAGCGACCAATGCGCTCCATGGCCGCGGCCATCACTTGCGCGAGCTGGCGCCCGGCATCGCGATCGCGCTCGAGGAGGTAAAAGGCCATGCGCTGAGCCGATTTCGGCCCAATGCCCGGCAACCGCCGCAGCGACTCGATCAGCCGATTGAGGAGGCTTGAATCGGACATCGCGACCTGGCCCAACCACCCTGAAGCAGAGACAGAGACAACGCCGAGCCGAACCGACCCAAAATAACGCCCAAAGTAACGCCCAAAATAAGGTCCAGTAACGCGCCCAGCAGCGCGCTCAGAACGGGAGCTTCATGCCAGGCGGCAACGGCAGGCCGGCAGTCAGCTCGGCCATGCTCGCCTGCAGCTTCTCCGCCACGCGCCTAGCCGCGTCGTTGAAGGCTGCCGCGACCAGATCCTCGAGCATCTCCTTGTCGTCGCCCATCAGACTCGGGTCAATCTCCACGCGCTTGACCTCGTGGCGACCGGTCATGGTGATCTTGACCATGCCGCCGCCGGACTCGCCGGTGATCTCCTCGCTCGCCATGCGCTCCTGCGACTTCTTCATCTCTTCCTGAAGCTTCTGCGCCTGCTTCAACATCCCGCCCAGTCCGTTCTTCATAACTCACCTCTGTCATCGGTCTTCAACACGTGCTCAGCAGCGCAGATCGATGCGCACTGACCCGCTAGCGCCACTCGGCGCCGGCCTCCTTGCGTGGAGCACTCAGGGTGCCGGCGATCCACTCGGCATCGAAACGCTCGCACAACTGCTGCGCAACCGGATCAACGCGCAAGGCCTCCTCGGCAGCGGCGAGCCGCTGCGCCTCTTCCTGCGCGCGGCGCAGCGCCGGTGTCTGATCCACGGCCCCATCCGCAGCGATCTCCAGACGAAGGTCGCAATCGAGCACGGCCGCCAGCGCCGCAGCGAGCCGATGCTCTGCACCCGGGGTGCGCAGATGGAGATGGCTAGGATCGAGCTGCAGCCGAAGGCGCTCACCGTCCCAGCCATCAAGCCCGCAATGTCGCGCGAGCTCCAGGGCCAAGCCATTGATGCGCAGAGCCGTGACGAGGCGATACCAGTCGTCGGAGCCCTGCAAGTTAATTGATCCGCCGGACTCAGCGGCCGGTGCAACCAGCACCGATGCGCCGCCCTCGGTCTCGGCCTCGTCCCACGGCGGCGCGTCCGACGGCTGCGCTTGATCGAGCGTCGGCCAGGCCTCTGGTTGGGCGTCTGGTTGGGCCTTTGGCTGGACCAACGGCTGGGGTGTCGGCTGGGACTCCGAGCGGGGTTGAGACGAGCGCTCGGGCGGACCGGTCCTGGATCGCCCACCCTTGCCAGCGCCCGCACCGCTTCCGGGGCCTAAAGCGGGGCTTGACGCGGGGCCAGGTCCGAGGCCTGATCCAGACCCTGATTCGGACCCGGCGGGGGCAGCCCGCTCGGGGCGAGGGCTGCCCGGGGTGGCAGGCCGAAACGCCAGCGCCCGCAGCAGCACCATCTCCAGGCCCGCGCGCGGATCGGGCGCGAGCTCGAGATCGCGCTGCCCGGTGAGCAGTACCTGATAGTAGAGCTGCACATCCTCGGTCGCGATCTGCGCGGCCAAGGCCTGGAGGCGGGCCTCATCCGGATCATCGCCCGCGAGGCTTGCCGGGACCTGCTGCGCGAGGGCGATGCGGTGCAACGCGCCGACCAGGTCTTCGAGCACGGCCGAGAAATCCGGGGTCAGCGCGGCGATCTTCTCGATCTCGCTGAGCACGGCCGCCCCGTCCGCATCCGCCAGCGCCTGCAGGAGATCGAGCGTCAGCTCCCCACCGCGTGCACCGAGCATCGCGCGCACATCGTCAAGCAGCAGCCGACCCGCACCAAACGCCACGGCCTGATCCAACAGGCTCAGCCCGTCCCGCATGCTGCCATCGGCGGCGCGCGCGAGCAGGCTGAGCGCGGGAAGCTCGAACTCGACCCCCTCGGCCTCGAGCACGGTCACGAAGCGCTCGCGAATCTGGTCCGGCAATAGCCGCTTTAGGTTGAACTGCAGGCAGCGCGACAGCACGGTCGCTGGCAGTTTTTGTGGGTCCGTGGTCGCCAGCACGAACTTCACGTGCGGCGGAGGCTCCTCGAGGGTCTTCAGCAGCGCGTTGAAGCTGCTCGCCGAGAACATGTGCACCTCGTCGATCAGATAGACCTTGTAGCGGCCGCGCACCGGCGCAAAGGGCACGTTGTCGAGCAGCTCTCGCGTCTGGTCGACCTTGGTTCGGGAGGCGGCGTCGACCTCCAGCAGATCGACAAAGCGCCCGGCATCGATCTCGGTGCAGGCCGAGCAGACACCGCAAGGATGGGGGCCAATGCCCTGCTCGCAGTTGAGGGTCTTGGCGAGGATGCGGGCAATGGTGGTCTTGCCGACACCGCGCGTGCCGGTGAACAGGTAGGCGTGGTGCAGCTGGCCGCGCTCGAGTCCGTTGACCAGAGCCCGCACCACGTGCGTCTGGCCGACGAGATCATCGAAGGTACGTGGGCGCCATTTGCGCGCGAGGACCTGATAGGCCATGGAGGTCAGATGGAAACCGGCGGACAACGGGCGGCGAGCCGCGCCAGCCACACCCCGGCACACACATCCACCGCTGCGGCTGCTCCCTTCCGGGCCTGACCGGGTTCACGGTTTCGTGTTGCGAGGGGACCGACGTGGCCCACCATTGACTGTGTCGATCGCTTGGCCTCCGCCTTTCGCCGACGCCAAGCGCTCCAAGTTAGCAGGCGCCGACGTTGCCCGCAACCCATGCGTGGTACCGCGCCGGTCAATTCGGTGTCTCCCTTGTGGGCCAGTTCTTGCTAACCTCTCGGCCCAAGAGCGAAGAACCACCCAGAGACGGAGCCTGGCGACCCATGACGGTGCAATCTGGATCTTTGACGCGCGGGCATCACCGGACGGCACCCAGCGCCAGCAACCGCGGATACCCCGCTGACCATCGCGTGCCGCTGCTCTGCATTGCGCTCCTGGCTTGCAGCACCGCATCCACCGGTGTTGTCCGAGCGGCCGAGGGCAGTCCGGACCCGGCCTCGGACCCGGCCTCGGACCCAGCCGCGGCTCAGCCGGCACCCGGGCCTCAAGGCGGCCCTGGCAGCGATCTTATCGAGCGATCACTGGATCAGGCCAGCGCCTTGTGGGAGCGCTCCGCGGAATCGGCCGATCTGTGGTGGCAACGCTCGCTCGAGGCCTGGGACGGCGCGCAACGCTCGCTGCGTGCCACCGATTCGGCCCCGAGCGCGGCGATCTGGAAGGAGCTGGTGCCGAAGCTCGAGGAGGGTCTGCAGATCGAGGACGGGCGGGAGGCGCTGCCCGATCGCGCCTGGCTCGGCCGCGACCAGCGCGATGCCGACGCCGACGTCAACGCATTGCTCGACGCCTCGGTCGCCATTCTGTCTCGCTCCCCGGTCCAGGACTACCGCGCCCGCATCGAGGCCCTGCGCAGCGAGATTGCGGCGGCGCGTGTCGAGATCGATCGCTTTCGCCGCGCGCGTGTCGCCGCCCCGCAGGAATCCCTGATCGCGACCACCGTCGCTGGATACGACGAGCGCATCGCCGAGCGCGAGGCCGAGATCCAGGCGCGCATGGCCGAGCTCGAGCAGATCAAGGCCGAGTTCGTCGCCGAGCTGCGCGGCATGGGTATCGAGCTGAGCGATGATCAGGTGGACCTCTTGCTCGCCACGGTGGTGGGGGACAATCTGATCGACCTCGGTATCGTCTTTGACAATGTCAAGGCCATCACGCTGCAGCTCGAGAGCCTGGTCGAGGAGAGCGGCGAGGACCTGGAGAGCGCGCGACGCTATTACGGGATGTACGTGATCCTGCTGCGGGCGCTGGCGCGCATGCACAGCGATGTGGCCGATGCGATCGAGACCAGCTATATCCCCGAGATCGATGCGATCGCAGCGCGCGCGGCTGGTCTCAGCGAAGAGACGCGGGCGCTGATGAAGTCGCAGCCGGCGCGCGCCGCGCTGCTGCGCAACAACCTGCAGGCGCAGACGCTCACCATCGAGGCGGCCGGCGTGTATCGTGAGTATCTGCTCGAGCAGCGCGCCCAAGTCGAGCAGGCCCGCGCCGCGCTGGATGCCGATATCGAGACCGCTTGGAATACCTATCAGACCGTGCGCGTCTCGGGCGAATTGGTGGATCTGGTGCAGTCGAGCCAACGGTTGCTCGACGGGCTGCTCGAGCGCGAGGTGCCGCCGCTGCGCCCGTTCCAGAATGCCGAGATGCAGCGTGAGCTCGAGAAGCTCACGCGTGAGCTGCGTCGCGCCGAGTCTTGACCGCCCCACAGGTCGCGCTCAAGAGACGGCCGCACCCATGGCTCGATCCCGCAAAGACCCCGCCGAGCGCTTCACTCCGAGTGCCCCAATGCCGATCTCATGGCTCAGCCGCCGCCGATGCAGACCCGCGCGCCGAGACGCGTTGCGATGCCCGGGCGTTGCGAGACCTGGCCCGATGCCGAGCCCGGCTGGCCCGGTCACGGCTCGGAGTCGGGGCCGGAATCGGAATCGGGATCGGGGCTGGGATCGGGGTTGGCGTTGGGGCTGGGGCCGCAGCACACCGAGCCGA
>CAZTYV010000001.1:8017-53188 GCA_964617675.1 uncultured Halochromatium sp.
CACCCTCCCCTGAGTCCGTGGCGGCCGACAACGATGGAGCACCTCCTGTCGAGATGACCGCTGCCGCGCCTGGTCCAGTTCACCAATGGCTGCGGCATTACCAGGCACTCGTGAGCCGGGCTCCAGCGCACTGCCGCGCACCGAGCTTTCCGCCGCTCGGGGACCATGCGCCGGTGCGTGCCTTCGTCTTCGATGTACCCGCCGAGCCCGCGTTTCGGCAACCGCTGGTCGCGACCCTCAAGGACCCAATCGCTGAGCGTTTCATCACCCTGGCGCAAGGCGGGGACGGCTGCATCCAGGTCAGCGAGTCGGGGCGCGCCACCGCGTTCGACCAGCGCAGCATCTCCAGCCCGTTCCCGAACACGCGCTTACCAACGCCGCTCGGCAGCGCACCGGTCGTCGCCATCGTGATCGACCACAAGTCGGTCCGGCCCTGGATCGAGATCGTCCCGGAGTCGCGCTTCCGGCGGCTGAGCGAGCGGCTCTGGATCGCGATCAGCATGTTCACCGGCATGCTCGCGACCCTGCTGCTGATCGCCATCCTGATGATGCGCTACCAGCGCAGCGGCCTGACGCTGGCCTATCTTGGCTACATCTGCGCGCTGCTGTTTTACCAGCTGCAGGCGCTCGGGCTCGGTGCCGCCTGGCTGCCCTATTGGCCAGCACCGAGCATGCACCACATCTTGCAGGCCGTTGCGGTCGGCACCGCGGTGATCGGGATGTCGGTGCTCGTCATCGCCTTCCTGCGGCCCTGCGGCTGGATTCGCTCGACCCTGATCGCGAGTGCCGCGCTGAGCGCTGGCGGCTTCTATCTCTCGGCGGCCGATGCCGATGCCTATCGGCTCGGTGCCGCGATCCTGCCGCTGCTCGCGATCACGGTGCTCGCGCTCCTCGCCCAACGCTTGCGCGATGGCGAGCCCGCGATGCGCTGGTTCGCCGCCGGGCTCGCGGCCGCCATGACCGGCGGTGCCATTCAAGCCGCCGCCGTGGTCTTCCACGGCGCCTGGCTCCCACCGGCCGCGGCCTTCGCCTTCCCGATCGGCAACGTGATCGAATCGATCTGCTGGCTGATCGCGATCCTGATGCGCTTGAAGGCCGAGAACCTTGCACTGCAAGAACGTCTGATCGAACAGGCCCATCATGACCCCCTAACCGGCCTGCTCAGCCGAGCCGCGATCTATGCGCACCTCAGAACAGCGATCGCCGAGGCGAAGTCGTCGGCACATTCGACCCCTGGGCTGATCTACCTCGATCTTGGCGGCTTCCGGCGGGTAAACGACCGTTTCGGGCAGGCGCGCGGCGACCAGACGCTGCGCTGCTTTGCGCGCACCCTGAGCGCGCTCGGATTGGATACCGACGCGATCGGGCGCTTCGGCGGCGATGAATTCATGATCCTGATGCATCGCGACAGCCACTGGGGGCATACCGAAGGGGCTGCCGCGACCATCCTGGGTCGTTTCCGGGAGCCGTTCCTGGTCGACGACGATCGCATCCTGCTCAGACCCGATCTGGGGTTGGTGCGGATCACCGCTGAGTACAGCAGCGTCGACGCGCTGGTGCAGGATGCCAGCCGCGCACTGCAGGTGAGCAAGCAGCTCGGCGGTCGACGGGCAACCACATTCGAGATACGAATGCGCGACAGCGCCAAGACGCAACAGGCGCTGCAAACCGCCCTCGAGGGTGCCTTGCGCGACCACCAGCTCGAGCTCCATTACCAACCCATGGTCGCGCTCGACAGCCGCTATCCGGTCGGCTTCGAGGCCTTGCTGCGCTGGCAGCGCCAAGGCCCAAAAGCGATCAGCGCCCGGCAGCTGTTGGCCATCGCCGAGTCGGCGGGCATGCTCGGCGCGCTCGGCGAGCGCATCATCGAGATGGCGCTTGCGCAGATCGCCGAGTGGCAGCGCCGCGGCGTCTGGACGCCGTCGCTATTCCTCAGTATCAACGTCTGCGAGCAGCAGCTGGTCGAGGGCCGCTTCCTGAATCAGCTGCACGGGGCCCTGCAGAGCTGGGGGATCGACGCGACCGCGATCCGGCTCGAGCTCTCGGAGAGCTCGCTTGGCACCGACCTCGACTGGTCGCGCCACGTGCTGCCACGGCTGCTGAACCAGCAGATCCTGCTCGGGGTCGATGACTTCGGCGCCGGCCCGGCATCACTCGCCGTGCTCGCCGAGCTGCAGCCCGACTTCATCAAGATCGATCGGCGTCTCATCGCCTCGCTGGCGACCCTACCCCGCGCGCAGCAGCTCGCGCGCGCCGGCCGCCTGTTCGCGGCCGAGCTCGGTAGTCTCGCCATCGCGCAGGGGATCGAGACCCCAAGTCAGCTCGAAACGGTCCGTGAGCTCGGGTTCGAGCACGGCCAGGGTCACCTGATCGCGACCGCAATGACCGGCGCTGAGACCACCAGCTGGCTGCAGCTGGCGGCGCAGAGCCAGGAGCCGCTGGCCGCACACAACGGCTGGCAGCGGCAGCTCCACTGAGACTCAGCGCATCAACGGTCCCACCGGCGGGCTCAGGACCGCGCCCACGGGTGCGCTCACCAGGGCATGGCAAGGCGGATCGGGGCGAGCATAAGCCCCGCAAGGAGCGCGAGCAGGCAGCAGAGCAACAGCAGTCGCAAGGCCTGACGCAGCTCATCAGGCCCGAGCTCTGAGGGCCATTCCGGGTCACCCATGTAGGCGGTATTGACGAGCTGGCCGTGGTGCCAGATCGGCCCGACCAGGCGCACACGCAACGCGCCGGCGAAGGCGGCCTCGCTCCAGCCCGAGTTTGGGCTCGGGAGCATCGCGTGATACCTCAGCGCCGCGGGCCACACGAGCCTCGCATGCAATCCCATCAACGCCGCGGCGATCGCCGTCAAGGGGACCGAGAGGCGCGCCGGAAGCCAGTGCACCAGGTCGTCCGAACGCGCCCCCGCCCAACCGAAGCGCGCATAACGTGCGTTCTTGTAGCCGACCATGGAATCCAGGTTTGAGATCACCTTGACCAGGATCAGCCCCGGCAGCCCGAACAGACAAAGCGCCCAGAGCGGGGTCAGCACGCCGTCGGTGAGGTTCTCAGACAGACTCTCGATGGTCGCCCGCACCACCCCCGCGCTCGACAGGCGCTCGGTCTCGCGACTGACCAGCATCTGTAGCTCGCGCCTTGCCCGCGGCAGGTCCTCAGGTCGCTGCTGCAGCGCCTGGAGCACACGCCGCCCCTGGCTGAGCAGATCACGCGTGCAGAGCAGACTGTAGGCGACAAAGAGGTCCCAGCCGAAGGCGAGCCAGGGGTGGAGCCCCAAGAGCGCCTCCCGCACCAGCCACCAGGCGCCAAGGGCGCCAGCAAGGGTTGCGATCCAGAGCAAGACGCCGCCGAGGCGTCCATTCAGCCCGAGACCGAAGAGCAGGCGCTCGCAGAGCAGGGTCCAGGCACCCAGCACCCGGATCGGGTGCAGCCGGTAGACGGGGTCACCCAGCAGGGCATCGAGCGCGCAGGCGGCCAGAATCAGCAGCAGGTGCTCGCTCAGTCCCATTTGCGCGCGAACCCGAGCGCGACCGCGCGCGCCGCCAAGGCCCCTGGGCCAAGATCGCGATGACGCTGCAACGCATCGCGCAGCGCCGGGAATTGCTCGGGGGCCACCGCAACCGCGGCCGCCAAGAGCGCCGCCTGATTGATGAGTGCCTCCTGAACCACCTCTGCGTGCAGCACCCCGGCGCGGACGAGGTCGACGATCTCGGCCAGCGCGTAAGCGGCAGCGGCACTTTGCGGATCATGGATCAGTGCCGTCAGATTCTGCGCGAACAGCTCGGCCTCGGAATCGGCCAGCGCCGCGCGTGCCTGGGCGAGCAGCTCGACCTCGTCGCAGCCATGGCGCGCGAGCGCACCGCAGATCGAGCGCCTGAGCTCGGCGCAGACCCCGTTCTGCAGCAAGATGCAGCGCGTGACCGCCGCGTGGGTGGCCTGCCCGAGCAGCTCACCCAGACTGTTGTGGCCGCCAGCCCAACTGCGCTCCCAGTCACCAGGCGCCGCCGATGGCGCGGCGATCACCAGTTGATCGGTCCCGGTCCCGGTGGCCAGTCCGGCCGACTGCAGACTCGGCATGCGCAGATCGAGCAGCGCCGTGCTCTTGCCCTCGGTCACCATGGTGGCGGCCCGAGTCAGGCAGGCTGGCGTACAGGGCTGATTGATGAAGACCATGAGCACGATGGTGCCCGAGCCGGACTCGTCCGGCGACCAGAGGGTCTCGGTGCGACCCTGCGCCGAGCTCAGGGCGCAATCACCGCGAGCGGTCTCCGAACGCTCGATCGGACGGCTTCCCTCGGGGTGCTCATGCCAGCCGGCGGGATCACCGGCCCGAGTCGCGTTGCCCAAAACGCCTGCCGTCGCCACCACCGAGACCCTCAGATCCTGGTGCTCGGCGTCCGAGACGACGGCACATTGCATATTCGCGGCGGTCGACATCAGTGCCGTGGTGGCAGGCGGCAGCTCCGCCTCAAGGCAGGCTTGCCGATGGAAGGCGTCGAGTCCTGCCAGCGGCGACTGATTGCGCGCGTAGCGCCGCTGGTGTGCGGCGCCCTCGCAGCTCTGATGGTTCGCGACATGGGTCAGATCATCGCGCAGGCCACCGTTGAGCTTGCAGGTGCTGAGCACGCGATGCGGGCGCTTGAAGGCGGCCGAGAGATAGCGGCCTCGTCGAGACAGCCGATAACGATCGGTCTCACGCAGGAGCATTGGGGGGAATCGGTCGAGACGTCGGCAAGGTACTTGGGGGCTAGCATACCGCAAGCGAGGTCACCACCCCACAGGGTCGCCGCGCCAACACGCGCGAGCCCCGGTGCCGTCTGGGTGCCGTCCGCGCAGACGCGGAGTGATCGGCCGTCCTAGCCGGTCACTCAGCCCCCGCATCCCCCGATGGCCGCCTCCGTCTCGCTCAGCGGCTCTCTGCCCTCAGCCTCCCACTAACTGGACCCGCGACCCTCGGCACCGCCGCGCGTCGGCGGCGGTTGCTGCGCGCCGTCTTGTGCCGTGAGATAGATCTCGACGCGTCGATTCTCGCGCCGACCCTGCGGCGTCGCATTATCGGCAATCGGCTCGGCAGCACCCGCGCCGGACGCCGTCAAGCGCTCGGGGGCGATCCCGCGCTCGACCAGGGCCTGCCGGACTGCCTCGGCCCGCTGCTGGGATAACCGCTGGTTGACCTCGGCACCACCAAGGCTGTCGGTATGGCCCTGGATACGCGCGGTCAGCTCTGGACGATCGAGCAAGAGCGCGGCGGTCCGATCGAGCGTCGGCAACTGACCCACTGGCAAGGCCGCACTGCCACTGGCGAAGCGCAGCTCGTCACTGTCTAGATTCACCAGCAGACCGTCCTCGGTCATGCGCCCGCCAAGCTCGACCGCGTCCTCATGCAGCAGTCGAATGCGGGTCACCGAGCCCTTGGCCTGGGCCAAGGCCTGCTCGTGCTCTTGCGCCGCAGCCTGCATCTCGGCGCGCAGCTGCTCGACCTCGGCATCGGCGTCGGCGAGCTGCTGGTTCAGGGTCTGGATCTGATCCTGATGACGCTCCCGCAGTGTGGCGAGGGTGGCACGCTCGGCGGCGAGGACCTTGGAGAGCTCCGCAATGCGCTCCTCGGTCTCGATCACCAAGGCATTTCGCTCCTCACGCGCAATCGCGAGGCGACGCTCCAGGGTCTCGCGCTGCTCGGCGAGCCGAGCTTCTGTCTCTCGAATCTGCGCCTGCAGCGCTGCGACCTGACGCTCGTACTCGCTTCTGAGGGCCTCCTCACGCTCGGAGCCCCGGGCTTGAGTCTGAGCCTCGAGGCGATCGCGCTGTCCGCGAGCCACGGCCAGTTGTTGCTGCAACGCATGGCTGTTCTGGTCGAGCCGCGCCTGCAACGCCTGCGCCCGTGCCTCCAGCGCCGCGAGCGCCTGCTCATATTCGCTCTCGGGGACCATGGACGCGGCCTGCTCCTTGACGACATCGCGCTGCGAGCGCACCAGCCTGAGCTGCTGCTGCAACGCATGGCTGTTCTGGTCGAGCCGTGCCTGCAGCGCCTGCGCCTGCGCCTCCAGCGCCGCAACGGCTTGCTCGTGGTCCCGTTCGGACACCATCGACGCGACCTGGTCCTGTGACGCATCGCGCTGCGAGCGCACCAGCCTGAGCTGCTGCTGCAACGCATGACTGTTCTGATCGAGCCGCGCCTGCAACGCCTGCACGCGCCGCTCGAGCGCCGCGAGTGCCTGCTCGTGCTCAGCCTCGGGCACCATGGTCGCGCCCTGCTCCTGAGCGGCATCGCGTTGCGAGCGCACCACCACCAGCTGCTGCTGTAAGGCGTGGCGCTGCTGCTCGAGCTTGGCCCGGGCCGCCCCAAGCTCGACCTCAGCACGCTCCATGACGTCGTCATGCTGGTCAGGATCGACCTTCGTCGCCGCCAGCTCACGGGCATCGCGATGCTGCTCGCGCACGACCGCGAGCTGCTGCTGGAGGGCGAGACGCTCTTGCTCCAGACGCGCGTTGAGCGCAACCAGTTGCCGCTCCATCGCGGTCAGGACCTTGCCGTGCTGGTCGGTGAGCGCGGCGGTGACCTCGGCCTCGATCTGGTCGCGCTGCGCGCGGACGACCTCGAGCTGTTGCTGCAGGGCAAGGCGCTCTTGATCGAGCCGCGCACGCAGGGCCGAGATCCGCTTCTGCGCATCCTCGAGCGCATCGGCCTGGTCCTGAGTCAACGGCTCCCGGTTGCCAGCGCCGGCACCCAAGGCCGCCTCGATGGCATCCGCCTCGTCACCGAGCTCGGCCTCGGCCGACAGGATTCGAGCCTCAGACTCACGCAAGGCTGAGGCGGCCTGCTTTGCCGCTCGCAGCTGCACGGCTTGCTCGGCGAGGAGCGTGCGCAGGGTCTCGACCGGCCCCTCAACGTCAGGATCAGCGTTGGCCTCTTGGTCGGCCGCAGCGGACGGCTCAGCCTCTCCGCCACCGACCGGCTCCGCCCCGTTGTCACCGGGCGCTGGGTTGCTCTCGGGCGCGGACTGCTCGCCGGCTTCCGATCCGCTCGGCTCACCCGGACGGGTGGCGTCGAGCGATGCCCGAACGGCCTCAACCTTCTCGAGCAGCGCATCGAGCGCGGCCTCGATCTCGACGAGCGTCATGCTCTCGATGGGCTTCGCAACCGCTGCGGACGCCACCACCGACTGCGCGCTCGTGGTCCCGGCCTCATCGGCTTGCGCCGCGGGCGCGGGCTCAGTCTGCGGCTGTGGCTCGGACTCCGTCTCAGCACCGGTCTCAGATGCGGCCTCGGTCGCGGGTGCCGCGGTCTCCGTCGCCGCCTCCGGCGCCGGTGCCTGTTCGCCCGCTGGCTCCTCGCCCGCCGAATCGTCCGTCGGCTCGGGAGCGGCCGGGGCGGCGCCGGCTAACGCCGCGGACTCGACGCCCTGCGGCCCCGCCATCGCCACGATCGAGGGCGAGACCCCACTGAGCGCGGCGATGGCCGCAGCCTCGGTCTCTGGATCGAGCCGCCCCGGAAGCACGCCCGCGAGCGAGGGGTAATCCTCGAGCATGGTCTGCCCGAACAACGGCTTGTAGGTGCCCTTATGGCAGGTTGCGCAGGCCGCCTTCGGCGCGTCCCCTTCCGGGCCGAGGCGGTCATGGGGATAGACCGGCTTGAGCGGGTTCAGGAAGGCCTGATTGATGTCGCGCACCATCCGAATCCCATGCCAGGCAGTGACGCGTTGCGGCGTGCTTTGATCCCACACGCCCATGGCACGCGTCTGATGGCAATAGGTGCAGTTCACGCCGAGCGACTTCGACATGTACATCATGAGCGAGTAGGTCCACTCGGCCTGCTTGATCGACTGCCGGTTGCCGTAAGGGAGCACCTCGGTGCCTTGCACCGCGATCTGATGCGCCTGGTCGAGGAAGGGCGTCAGCGGATCGAACGGCAGCGCCGAATTGCCGTTGACGGCAACACCGGCAACGTTCTGACCACCTTTCCAGCCCGTGGTCCCGGCCGACGGGGTCTCGGGCCCCGGATCCTTGAACCAGATGTCAGACGGGATCGCCTGACCACGATGGCAGGTCCAACAGGTCACTCCGGTCTCGACGACGTGGCTCTTCCAGTTGGTGTTGATCGCGCGCGTCATCTGCAGCATCTCGCGCGAGACGATCTTGGTGAACTTCTCGTCAGAGGCGAGATCCGCGGGGTTGTGGCAGTACGCACAACCCTCTTGCGGTGCGACCCAGGTCGAGATCGCGTTCATCAGGCGCGCAAATTCAAGCGCGTTGAGGTCGGTGAGCACCTGTACGTTTTGGTGCACCTCGGTGGCCATTGGGAACGACGGATCGTAGGGGTCGCTGGGCTCGGGCGCCGGGATGCGGTTGAGCTCTTGCAGCTGGGCGAGCTGACTGGGCTTGTACAGCTGGATCATCGAGGTCCCGCGCAGGCCCGTCTGGACGCTCTCGCTGCGCTCGCAACCGGCGAGCAGCACGAGGCCCGAGGCCATACTCGCGATGAGCACCACTCGAAGGGATGGCCGGAGGGATGGCGGTATCGGTTTTCGCGCGACAGCCGAGGGCAAGTGAGGGCTGCCGCCGAGACCTCGAACCGCATCCTGTGCGAAGGCGGGGCGCTCCATTGCTGCCCGTTCGGTTTCTGGCCGGTGTGCTGAGGGAGCCGCGGAACGCCGCATCGATTTCGTCTCCGATGGTGTCTGCGCCCAAGCGGGCGCGATCAGCAGGTTTTTAGTCATAAAAGGGTGGGCGGCCTGCCTACGCCCCTAGTGTCAGACTAGCCTGACACTGACAATTGTCAAGACTGCTTGTCAGAGATCGACCACGGCCGAGAGTCGCCGCTCGCGCGCCTTGATCGATGGTCGAGACCCGGAAGTCGTCCGCGCATCCCGCGCGGAGAAACAGGAAGCCTAGCTGGTCCTTGGCGGCGCAAGCCCCGCAACAGGAACGACTCGGCGAGCCCCGTTTTTATTTGGCATCCTGCTTTCTGCAAGATCGGCCGCTGCATTAAGGTTATTTTTTAACGGCGCCGATGCAACAGACGCCGAGGCAGCCAAGGCCGTGCGTCTCGATTCCATTCCAGAAACGCAACCAGCACTGAATCAGGCGGCGCCTTTGGGCTTGAAGTTACGACACCAGCCGTTCGTGGGCACTAACCGACCGCCGAAGAAAGAGCATGGACCCAGCTCATCTCCTTCGGCGCCAGAGAAGAGCTGACATTTAACGCAGGACTGGTCAACCGAATGCTTCGGGAATTTTGCCTGATCGGCATCCTCGGTATTCAGCACAAAGCCCATCGCCTTGGCATAGGCATCGTCGGCCGAGAGCACCTCTTTCTGTTCTTCAGCAAAGCCGACCTTGGCAATCGAGAGTGCCGATGCCGCAATCACGACCTGCCCGATGAATTGACGACGATTACATTGGCTCATGGATTTAACCTCGCTTGATGGCTCGTCAGTGAATCAGTGCCGAAGAAGCCTCGGCACGTTGGGTCTGGCGCCGGTCACCGCAGCAATGGGTCCGGTGCGCGTTTTCAGTCCTAGATCGCCGGCCGCACCAAGCGCACATAGTGCTTGTCGGTTAGCGAATGGTGCTCCACCCCCTCGGGCCCGAAGCTCAACGCATAGGCACTGCCGTCGGCACCCTCACCAGTACGTGTGGTGCTGGTCCAGAAGAAGTCGGCCGGGGTGGCCGGAAAGACCTCGATGTTGGTGCGCGGGTCGACGCATTGGCGCTCGACGATGCTGGCAAGATCACGAATGCTGGGCACTCGCCAGTCGTTGAAGAACAGTGTGCCCTCGGCGTTGATGGTCTCAGCAACCTCCTGTGCTTCGGCCCAGCTCAGTCTGCGCGCCTCGCCCTCGCATCCTGTCCCAGTCCACTGCTGGCCGACGGCGCAGCGCTGCCACATTAGCTCGGTCGCGGTGTCGTTCACGGCGCCCTCTTCCTGCGCGACGAAACGCTCGGTGGGCAGCGACAGCGGAAAGTCCTTGGTGTCGCAGGATTGCTCGGCACCCGCGGTCGACGCGACAGCAAGCAGGACGAGGAAGGCGATGGCATGCATTGCGGGGGTATTACATCCTCTGGGCGTTTAGTCAGAGCCCCGATCAGGGCCCGAAGCGCCGGTCCTCGAAGCACGACCCGGCACAGCGGTTGCGCCTGGGCGTGCCATCCGACCGATGGACGCGGGCCGAGAGACTCGGGTCGAGAGGTCGACGTCGGGGGTGCCGAGGGAACAGGCGCAAACAGGCAGCCTCGAGGCCGATTGCCTATCCGTCCAGGCTGCGCATCACGCACAGCCTCGGCTGTTGTGCGCGTCCGCGCCCGTCCCTCGGCGGCCCTCTTTAGGGTTTGTACTCGATCGTATCGACGCCGAGACCGGTCGGCTCGCGCTTGAAGCCAGTGCCGAACTCCACGACCACGGGTGTGGTCTGGCGATCAGCGACGCCTGGCTCGATGGGCAGGCCACGGTGGAGGTACATGGCGTAGGCCTTCACCGCGGTCATCTCGTCGCTATTAGGATCGAGCCGCTCGCCGAGCTGCGGGTTCTCGATACACCAGTTGACCATCTCCTGCCAGGGCACGACCTTGCCGTACATGGTCATGTACTTCGGAAAGGTTTGCGGGTTCGAGGCCGCAGTGTCCGGGTGGCAGTTAGCACAGGCCAGACCGTTGGTGGTGGTGCTCGGCATGCTGCCGTGCCAGATGTCGTAGCCCTGTTGCATGGACGCGTAGAGCGCATCCATCTGTTGCTCGAGCTGCTCCTCGGTGAACGGTGGCCCAGCAATCGCGGCCGACGCAGCGGCAACGGTGGCGATCGAGACGATGGATTTGGCGATACCGCGGACGGTTGGCTGATTGATCTTCATGTGGCTCCCCTTGTTATCGCTTAGACCTTAAAGCCATCTTCCATGAACGGAGTGAGGACCCCGTCCTCGAACGGCTTGTACTGGACAAGACCGTCGAACCCGCCCCCCCCTTGCAGATCGATGACCTGAGTGCCCATGCCATCGGTCGCAATGGACGGATCGGCGCGGTGCATCTGCGTGTCTGGATAGGCGAGCTTGACCGGCGGATAGGGCCAGGGCCAGGAGGTGCTCAGCGCTGCCACTGAGGACATGTTGCCGATGCGGTTGTAGAGGGTCTGATGAACGTGGCCGTGATAGGACATCACGTTCTCGAACTTGGCCAGGATCTCTCTAATCTCCGGGGCATCCGAGGTCTGGAAATTCCAGCGCGGGTAGTAGTCCCACAGTGGTGAGTGGGTGAAGACGACGATCGGGGTATCGGGAGCCAGGTCCTTGACGTCCTTGGCGAGCCACTCGAGCTGCTTCTCGTGGACGCCCCAGGGACCGGGGATCGGGCTCTCCAACATCTCCATGATGGTCATGCGCTCCTTCGGGGTGAGCCCTGGACCGGTCCAGAAATCCTTGACCAGGATCGAGTTCATGCCGATGAAGTGAACCCCCTTGTGGTCGAACGACCAGTGGTCATCGCCCCAGAGTCCGCGCCAGGCCTTACCCATGTCGAGATACCAGTCGTGCTCACCCGGGATGATCTTCATCGGCACCTCGAGGCCCTTGAGGATCTTGTCGCCTTTGACGAGCTGATCTTCGGTACCGTTCTGCGCGACGTCGCCGCCGAAGAGCACGAAGTCTGGCTTCGGATTCATGGCGTTGACCTGTGCCACCGCCGTGATCAGCTGCTCATCGAACTTGTGGTTATCCATGCTGTAGAGGTGGGCGTCGCTGATGATCGCGAACCGGAAGGGCTCGACGCCGCGTTTGCCCGTCTGAGCGCGAACGATGTCGACCACACCGAGGTTGACGCCGACGGCCTGCGCGACCAGCGTCGTCAAACCTGCCTTACCGGCGAAACTTAGGAAGTCTCGACGGCCTTTATTTTCAAGTTCAGCCATTACTCACTCCACCTTCTCTATTTTATTGAATGATGCCGAGTCGGCACCAGACGATGGGCGCGGTCATCTCGCCATCGCTGCTCAGCACAGCGATAAGATTCGGCCGCCCGAGCCGAGCTCAATTCAGGATGGTCTGTACCAGAGGACAGGGGCCGAGGGCCCACGACTGCACGATGGCGACTTGCACGGATACCCATGATGCGAATGCAATGGAGCTCTCTCGTCGGATGAGCCAATGAAACGGCCCTTCCCTCGTCGATACGCTTTAAATCGTGCCGTTGCCATCGAAAGAACCCTGATCCGGGAGCCATTGCCGGGGGTAAAGATAACGTTATTTTGACCGAAGTCAAGCGCCAGTCATAAATTTATTCTTGCTCAGGTGATGTTGTTTTAAATCCCGTCGAATTGTTACTTTCAAACTTTCTTAATTCGGCACTTAACAACTCCACCAGATAGTGGAATAGACACGGCAATACGCGGTGCAAAGCAGCTTTAGTACGGCGGCGCACGCAGAAAGGCAAGGACCGATGAGCGAATATTATTAAGAATGCTTCGCGTTAATAACCCGTTCGTCACTCGACTCCAAGGGCCCAGACAACGGTTGCGCCTATTGGGATCGGTCGTATCGGCGTCGACGAGACGCCTTGAGCGTTCAGGCAGGGAGCGAGGAGGAGCGAGGCGGCGCTCGATGGCGGGCATCGAGCGCAGGCCGAGCCGAGTGCTCGGCGAATGGAGATAAGTGCGCGGAGCGTCCCGACGGGGTCCGCCCGGGGCCGACTATTCCGGCTGGTCGGGATAAGGCACGATGGCGCCGGTCGCCTGATCCACATGCTCGCGCGAGGCTAATGGCCCATAGAGCTCCCAGCGCCGGTCATTGATATATTGAGTGGCCGCCGAGCGGTCGTGAATCTTGGTCTCCGGATGGGTCGGCCCGTAGAAGGACGGCACGCAATCGGCGATCAACAACATCTGGTCGCTCCAGCCGGAGCCTGGTTGATCGGCCCGCTGCGGCGGCAGTGACATCACGGGGATCAGGAAGTGGCCATGCGGATCAGCAAGGCAGGAGTTGCCGAGGTAGCCCCCGACCACCTCGCCCTTCAGGGTCTCGCTGCCGCGCCGGTTGCTGTAGGCGCAAAAGATGTTGTTCTGATAGGCGTTGGCGCGGATCAGGAACTGGATATCTGGATAGGGTGTTTTGGTCAGCTCGCCGGTGCGCAGCACGGTGTACTCATCGGCCGCGGTTGGGATCACCACCAGCTGTGCACCCTTGAGCGCGAGGATCCGTGACAACTCCGGGAACTCCGCCTCGTAGCAGTTCAGCACGCCCACACGGACCCCGTTCACCTCAAAAACGCTGTAGGCCTCGCCCTCCTCCGGATAGACATAGCCAAAGGACCAGTTGTTGCGCTCGTCACCGCCCCAGAGATGGGTCTTGCGATAATTCTTCAGCAGACCGCCGTCGGCCCCGTAGACCGCGATGCTGTCGTAATAGCGTCGCGCACCGGCAACCTCGGCGGCCTCTGGATAGGGACAGATGATCGCGATCTGGTGCGCCTTCGCGGCCGCCGCGACCTCGTCTAGGACGCCCTGCTCTTGGATCGCTTCGGCCAGCTGATGCGCCGCAGCCGCGTCGGTGACGTCATAACCGGACAGATAGAGCTCGGGAAAACTGAGCAGATGCACACCAAGTCCTGAGGCCCGCTCCGCGACCGCGGACAGACGCTCCAGATTGGCGCGCACGGCGGTCATATCACCGGCCGTGCCGTCGCCTTGAAACAGGCCAAGCCGGACGTGGGGGGTCTGCGGCAGGGCGTCGCTGATAAAGCTTTGAATGATCAAGACTCGGTCTCTCGGTTTTTTGGCTGGGGCTGATAGACGCTAGTAGACGCTAGTAGACGCTAGGCCGAGCGCGCCAAGGCCATCAGTTGATAGGGCTCGAGCAGCAGCTCTTGGGTGGCGATGATGGTTTGACCAGCAAAGAGGTCGACCATGGTCTTGCGCATGCCCATCTGGCGCAGACGCCGTGCCTCCAGTCGCTGCGGGTGCTCGCTGAAGTTGCCGAGCACGAAGACCGTCGACTGCTCACTCGAGCGTAGGAAACCGAACACCTGCCGGTTACCGGTATCGAGCAATTCGGTGTCACCACGGGCGAAGGCGTGGTTGTGTCGGCGCACCTGCAGGAGCCGGAGCAAGCCCTGGTAGACGCGCCCGGGGACCGTATCGCGGTCGCGGCGCTGCTCGGCACGCTCCCAGTCGAAGGCACCGCGATGCAGCCAGCGTGAATCGCCAACCTTCTCGGCATCCTGATCGTAGCTGTAGTCGTTGAGTGTCGCGACCTCGTCGCCGAGATAGATCAGCGGAATGCCGCCGATCATGATGATGATGCCGTGGATGAGCAGGATGCGCCCGATGGCCAGCTCAAGCTCGGTGGCATCGTTCTCGGCGAGGGCCTTCTCGACCCCGGTCAGCGAGGCGCAGGTGCCAGAGACGCGCGCATCACCAGTGACTGGGTCTTCTTGGAAGGGTGCGCCACGGGCGAAGCTGCCCTCGAAGCGAGCGGTGAAGAAGCGGGTCAGGAAGCGCCGATGGGCATCCGGATCGAAGCCGACGGCCTCGACGTCATCATTGGCGAAGGCCCAGCCGATGTCGTCGTGGCAGCGCACGTAGTTGACCCAGGCGCAGCCTGAGGGAACGGCGAACCGACTCTGCATCGCCCGATGCAGCACGCGCACATCGCGGGTCGCCAGCGCGTCCCAGAGCAGTGCCATCAACTGTGGGTTGTAGGAGAGTGGACACTCGTCGAGGCTGATGTACTCACGCACCTCGTCCGGATGCACGATCGCCTCGGATTTGAACACCATCGCCGGCGCCGCGATACTGACCAGCGCGTTGAAGGCCTGGATCACCCAGTGTGCCTCAGGCAGATTCTGCGAGTTCGTGCCGATGCGCTTCCACAGGAAGGCGACCGCATCCAGACGCAAGATCTCCACCCCCTGATTGGCCAGGAACAGCATCTCCTCGAGCATCCGGTTGAAGACCTCCGGATTCTCGTAGTTCAGGTCCCACTGGTAGGTGTGGAAGGTCGTCCAGACCCACTTCTTGATGCGCGTGCGGTAGGTGAAGGCGCCGGGATGATCCTCACCAAAGACCTCCGGCATGGTCTTCTCATAGATGTCCGGTAAGGTGCGGTCCGGGAATAGCCGGTAGTAGCCCTGATGGCTGCGATCGCCGGCCAGCGCGGCCTGCGCCCAGTCGTGCTCATCACTGGTGTGATTGAAGACGAAGTCGAGCGTCAGCGAGATACCATGATGGCGCAATTCGGTCGCCAGGTCGGCCAGATCGTCCATGGTCCCGAGCGCGGGATCGACATCACGGTAGCTGCTGACCGCGTAGCCACCATCGTTATCGCCCTCGGGCGAGCGGAACACCGGCATCAGGTGCAGATAGGTGATGCCGAGCTCGGTCAGGTAGGGAATGCGCTCGCGAAGACCCGCAAGATCGCCGGCAAAGAGGTCGACGTAGCACATGGCACCGACCATCCGATTGGACTGATACCAATAGGGATCGGCACCGCGCATCGCGTCCAGCGCCTTGAGCTCCGGCGGCCGCGCGATCCACATCTCGGTGGCCGAGGCGACGATGCTCTCAAGGTGATAGAAGAAGTCGTAATAGCCGCCGTAGAGGCCGTAGAGGCGTTTGAACAGGCGCGGAAAATGGCGCTCGAGGCGCTCACGATAGCCGAGCCATTCGACCTCGTCGACGGCGGCGCTGAAGCGCTGCTCGAGCCGCGGCAGCAACCGCGCGAGCGACCGGTCCGCCTGCTCGCGAACCCAATGCTCGTCATTGATCGGGGTCTTGTTATCCATGAAATCTTCGATCGCGCTCGGGGCTCAAGCCAAACCTTGGGCCCAATCTCGAGCTAAGTACAACATTCAGGATGCCTGCGGATGGGCCCGCGCATGGCGCCAAGGCCCTCGAAGCGGCCCGTGCCGGAGCCAGAGCCCAAGCCAGAGCCAGAGCCCGACCCCGTAGCCAACCCGGTACCGGCCCAATGCCGGCCCCACTGCCAGCTCCAGTGCCGGAGCAGGCTACAGGCACTGGCGTCGCAGCGGGATCGGGCTCAGTTGTCGACCTCGACCACCGCGCCATGACCATCATGGCCTTCAACCAGCACCAGCTTCCCGAGCGTCGGATGGCGCACCACGATGATCGTAAAGAGGGGCAGCTGTTTCATGGTGACGACGGTCCCCTCCTCTCTCAGGTCGCTGATGACCTGCTTCTCGGCATCGAACATGCGCATCGACTGGGTCTCCTCGGCGGGTTCAACCGCCTCAGTGTGACCCAGGCGCATCGCCCCGGCAACTCCTAAGCGGCTCCATCCCGGGGCCGGTCGAAAGACCGATCATCGGCGCCCATCATCGCGACCCCTTACAGCGCCCAGCCTCGCTGGCGGTAGACCCAGAGCCCAAGCCACTCCTTGAGCGCCCGCGAGCTTGCCTCAAGCGCGCCGGCCTCGGGCAAGAGATCGAGCGGCGTCAAGGGACCATCGTCGACCACCTCATAATCGGTCGCCGCCGGCGTCACGGCAATACCCACCGCTCGAAAGCTGGCCTCGGCGCGCTGCATGTGCAGGGCGGAGGTCACCAAGAGCGCGTCTCGAAGTCCAGCCTCGGCCATCACCCGTGCGGTCTCGACCGCGTTCTCATGGGTCGTTGCGCTGTTGTCCTCCAGCAGGATCGCCGAGGCGGGGACACCAAGCGCGGTCAGAAATCCTTGCATCGCATCGGCCTCGGCCGGGCCCCTGTGCCAAGGCAGCATCCCACCACTCACCAAGACCCAAGGCGCCTTACCAGCATGGTACAGGCGCGCCGCATGCCAGACGCGGTCGGCCCCAGCACTCAGGTCTGGATGCAACCGCGGGCTGAACGCGGCGCCGATCCCACCACCAAGCACGACAATGACATCTGCCGACGGCAGCGCCTCGATCGGCACCGGCGGATACCGCGACTCCAATTCGGATCTCACCCAATCCGAAAACACGGGCGTTGCCCAAAGCCCGACCCAAGCGAGCCCCAGCAGAAGCAGCAGCGCTGCCTGCAGCCAGCGCCGCACCAGCAGGCTTGTCAGGGCGAGCGCGGCCAGCAGCATGGCCGTGCCCAAGGGCATCGCAACGTAGGTCAAGACCTTGGAGATCAACAGCCCCATGACAACGCCCGTGCCTCAGACCCAGGCCGCGGGCACCGCGCTAGCGCTAGCGCGCCACGGCGCACCGGGCTGGGTTAGCAACCACGACAAACCGGACCTCGCCGATGGCCGCTCAGACCTCTTTGGTGCCCTTACGCATCAACAGGGTGATCGCGATGCCGGCGACCGCAACGGCACCAACACTGAGCAGCACCGCGTTGTCATCGAGGAAGGCGATACCAATGGTGCTCGCGATCAAGAATGCGCCGAACACCGACATCTTCCAATCGGTGTAGATACCGGAGAGCAACGCCGCAAGTCCGAGGATGTAGGCGACGACAAAACCCTGGCTCTCCGCGTTCAGGAAGTGCGGGGTATCGCCGCGGAAGAGCAGATCAATCACCAAGAGCACGGCGCCCCAGTAGAGGACCTGTTTACCGATGTAGATGGCCCGATCCTTGGCACTATCACCAGAGATCCGCCAGCCGCCGATCAAGGAGACGAGCGCCACAAAGGGCATGAACCACTTCCAGAGCTCGGTGGCCCGCTCGGGCTCGGAGTCGGTGATCGCGGTGAGCACGATGGTCGCGATATAGAGCGCCATGTAAGGCAGGCTGACGATCAGCACCCGCGTCCAGCTCGTCTTGTTGCTTCGCTCGGCATCGGTCAATACGGCTTCTGACACGTTGTTCTCTCCTCTCAAATCAGGCCAGTTTAGGCAGGTGTCGAACCATTCCGCACCTCCCACACGGGGCCGGGAGCCCCACTATCTTGAGCGGCGCAAGCCGCTGAAAAAGACAAAAGCGAGCGGTTCCCGCTTTCCGTGCTGATGTTTGGCCAAGGCGGCCGCGCAATCAGCGTCTCTTTCGCAGTCGCCTGCAGGTCGCCGCGCGAACGCCCGCAGCCCGAGGCCCTACAAGCATAGTCGCAACAGGGTTATCCGTCAGTCCCGCGATGATCGGCCTCCACCGCGCCGAGCAATCGCTCGTAGACCTCGCCAAAGCTGTAGGCGACCCGATTCCAGGACGGGATCAGCTTCGCCTCCTGCGGCCCCTTGGTCTGCATCCAGGCGTCCCAGAGGAAGCCACGGAAGTGGCCAACCGCCGCCTCTTCCTGGTAGAGATCGTAGACGAGGTCGTTCACATCTGCGTCGTAACTGTACTTGCGCACGTAGATCAGCGCGGTCTGATAGTAGCTGTGCAACAGCATGTCGACGTAGGCATCGTCGAGCGGTACGCCGTGCGAGCGCATGTAGGTCAGATAGAACTTTGCGATATCGACCACCATCCGGTGCAGCCCCTTGGAGGTGTCGTCCGCGGAGAGCTCCTGATGCTTGTGCTCATAGTTGGCCGCGAGATCGATCTGGGCGACCTGCCGACGCGTGAGCTGTTCATAGACCTGCGACAGGGTTGCAACCTCAAGACCCCAGTCGTCGGCGATGTTGAGCCCGCGCGCGAGATCAGAGGTGAAACAGAATTCGCCGGCGAGCGGGTACTTGAAGCCGCGGTGATACTCGAAGAAGCGCTGCAGCTCGGCTTGGCCTTGGCTCGCCATCACCCGCGAGAGGGTATCGACGAAGGGGATGACGAAGAGCCGGGTCACCCGGCCCTTCATCGATCGCTCGCTCGGTGAGATGCGGGCGTAGTAGCCCTTGCAGAACTGAAAGGCGTTGTTCGGGTTGGCGACGGGCTCGATGAGGCGTCCCAATAGGCAGCGGTCGTAGGTGACGATATCGCAGTCGTGCAGCGCAATCGTGTTGGCCTCGCCACGGGCGAAGAGATAGCCCAGCGCCACCCAGACCGATTGTCCCTTGCCAGCGGCCCCAACCGGGATGCCGCGGACGGTGAGCTCGCGCAGCAGGGTCTGCAGACGGGGCCCCTCGATCCAGAGCACTCGGAGCAGACGGTCGGGCCGAGCCAAACGCCCGAAGTAGCGCTGCGCCTCGCGATAGTGGCCCTCGCTCGGGGCCCCGCCCAGCGCCACGACGACCGAGCGCAGGTAGCACGCCTCATCGATCCGGTCGACGATGCGATCCAACACCCCGGCGTTGCCGATCTCGCTGAACAGCGAGGGCAGCAGCAGAGACATATGGTCCTGCTTCGCGTGCGACTCGAGCTTGCGCTCCAAGCGCTCGAGGTAGCCGTCGCGATCGAAGGACTCATGCAACGCATGCAGGGTCGTGATCTGCGGGTCTTGATGGAAATCGGCCATACGCGATCAACGCTACAAGAGCTGGCGAGGCGAACGACCGCAGCCGAGCCGGTGGGCATCCGGCCCGACCGGCGGCGGCTTCGATGATCAGCGGCGAATCGCCGCGCGAGTGCTATTCGTGTGCGATCGGTTTCTCGGTGAACAGGTAGTCCTTGAGCTCATCATCGAACTTCGGGTCGCGGCGGCGAATCCATTCGAGCACCATGGCCGCGTGCTCCTTCTCTTCATCGCGGTTATGGGCCAGGATCGCCCGCAGCTCGGGGTCCTTGCAGACGTCGACGCGTTGGTTGTACCAGTCGACCGCTTCGAGCTCTTCCATCAACGAGATGATGGCACGGTGCATATCCCGCGTTTCATCCGACAGCTCGGCGACTGGCTCGTGGTAACCCTCATTGGACATCTTCATCTCCGAAGCAGGGGGCCGCTCGATGCGGCCCGGTAACGACTGACGCCATTGTCCGAGCCCAAGAGCGAAAATACAACGCGGGACGCGACACCATCAAAGGCCGTTGGCCGCTCAGGACAACGCACCCGCATCCAAGGATAGCCCCGCGGCGGCAGCGCCGCGGCCGGCGCCGGCCAGTGAGACCAGCACCTGGGCATCGCGCGGCAGCACATCGACCTCGGCACCCGAGGCGATCAGCTGCTCGGTCTCCATCACCTCCATCAGCGCGGCGAGCGCCTCCGGGTCCTCGCGGGCGATCTCATTCAGGGCCTCACCGACCACCCGCGGCCGAGTCGCGGCCGCCTCGGCCATCTTCTGCGAGACCTTGAAGGCGGTCTCGCTCTTGATCAGCCCAACCCGGTTCTCGCCGTCCTGCTTCATCGCGCTGGTGACCTGGATCAGACGCTTGACCACCTTCTCGGTGATGTTGTCGACCATCTGCCGATCGGTGAAGGCGACCTTGCGGATGTAGACCGAGCCCAGCTTGTAGCCCCATTTCTCCGACAGCGGCGAGACCGTCGCGCGCACCTTGCGGCTGAGCTGATGGCGATCCTCGAGCATCTTGTCCATCTCGAGATTGGAGAGCGTCGAGATGGTGGAGCTGGCCACGTTGGCCTGCAACGAGCCCTCGGGATTGGCATTGGTGAAGAGATAGGCAACCGGATCGCAGACCTGCATCTCGTACCAGATCCCAACCCCCATCGGTGTGCCCTCCTCCGAGTTCACCATCAGGTCGCGCAGGTAATACTGGCGCAGTGCGGTATTCACGAGGTAGCGCTTACCGAAGAAGGCCACCAGCAGCGCCTTGGGACCGAAATAGACGATCGGGAATCGAAGCCCGGGCTCATCGAGGGTGCCGATGACCTTGCCGAAGAGCGTGAAGACCTGCGACTCGCGCTCGCGCACGATCGCATAGAGACCGAGACGTCGGGCGAGCCCCAACAGGACCGGGATCGCCAAGATGCCGAGCACGAAGGCGATCAAGGGCGAAAGCGCAGTCACAGGCATGATCAGACTCCCCCACGTGATGGTTGATCGACGGCCGTTGAGCCCGTGACCAAGACCCCATCGTCATCGGGCGAGGGGCCAGCCACCTGGACGATGCGCTTGGCCTGTTTGAGCAACGGGATGCGCATGTTGCGGATGTAGGCGCGCAGGGCGCTCGCACCGCCCGTGCGCTTGATCGCCATCAGGGTGCCCGCGAGCTCGCGCAGCGGCGCCACCTCGGCCTGCGCATTGTTGCTGGCGATGTCGACCGCGCGCTTGCTCATGGTGATCTGCTGCTCGGCATCGGCGCGCGCGGTGCTGATATCGGCCGCGACCTGATTGCGTGTGCTGTTGATCGCCGAGAGCGCGCGATCGACCTCGGGCGGCGGGTCGATCTGCGTGATCAGCGCCGCATCGAGCTCGATCCCATAGCGCGCCCCGGTCGAGCGGCACTGGTTCTCCATGTAGTCGTTGAGCAGCGGCAGATTCTTTCGCAGGTCGTTGATCGAGACCCCTTCCGTCAGCTCAACCGCCGCGCTCGCAGCCTCGCCGGCGACATCGCCGGTGTCGACCAGGCTCTGCCCTTTCGGATCAACGAAGTTCGCGATGCGCTCGCGCAGCACCGAGATGAAGTAGCCCATCACGTGCTCGAGCGGACTGTCGACACCGAAGCAATAGGCGTAGAGGTTGCCCTCGGCGACGCGGAAACGGATCTGGCCATCGACACCGGTGGTCAGATTGTCCTTGGTGACGGCCTCGATCGTCGTTTGGCGCTTGGTCGGGTCCCAGGTCAGATCGATCGACTGCGTGGCCACATCGACCTTGTGCACCTCTTGCCAAGGCCATTTGAAGTAGGGCCCGCCGGGTCCGATCACGCGCAGCTGCGGGAAGCGATAGCGCTCGCGTTCGTCTTCATTAAGGCTGTCGCTCTCGACCCACTGATCCGCGAGACGCACAGCACGACCGAAGGAGGTGAGCACGGCTCGCTCATTCGGCTTGACCGTGTAGAGCGCACGGACGAAGACCTTGATGACGATGAAGACCAGAAGGCCTGCGAGGAAGGCGAGTAACATGATGATGACCCCCATGCCGCGACGATGGACGCCGAAGAGACCAGACACTGAACGCCCGCACCGTCCCGACGGATGCGCCCAGCGGTCCGAGCGCGTCGCTTAGGAGCAGAGGCTGATGCTGCGAGCGCGGCATGCAGGCTAGCACAGCTGACGCGGCTGGCGCCCACCTCGAGCGATGACGGACAAGGCAAGGGAGGCGCGCCGTGTCATCTCGACGCTCGTCATATGGACGACCCGACTGCGACCCGCCAGCATCGGCCCGGCCCAGCTGCGGGAGACCGGGCGACCGGCTCAGCAGCGATCAACGCATCAACACGGGACGCAGGTCAAGGTCGCGCGCGCCCCAGCCTGCAAAGGACGAGGACTGGCTACGACCATTCACACTCACGCCCGCACTGGACCCCGGCTTGGCGCCCCCAGCGGCGTCCACCGAGGCATCTAGGCGGGCGTTGACACTCGCCTCGGCGATGGGTTGTTCCGTCCCGCCGAGCAGGAGGTCCAGCCCAGCCGGATCGCCGGCGTCGGCGCCAGGGGTCGCCATCCTGTCCATGGACAGCCCCCACCAGGCCCGCGACCGCAGTGCGGAGGGCAATTCGCGCGCGGACTCGGACCGCACCGGGGCGTCGGCGGGCGGATCGGTCTCGATCGCCACCCCGGGCTCAACCGCCCTCTCGGGTCCGGGCTCAATCTCGGGCTCAATCTCGGACTCGATCTCCATGGCAGCGTTGACCTCTGGGGTCGGGGAATCCTCGCCGGCATCGCTGTCGACGACGCGCCCTGGGTCTTGAGCATGCTCGGGAGCCGGCCCCGCCGGCGGCATCGGCGCCGCTGCCGAGTCCGCCTCGCCCGCCGGCTCGATCGGCTCGCGGAAGGCAATCCGTTTGGCGCTCGGCGGCTCCTCGAGGGCAGCCAGGAGGCGTTCGTCGCGCCCATAGAGGTCATCGCGAAAGCCGACTCGCCCCTGCTCGTCCGCCCGTGCCGTCAGGTAGTAGAGCAGCACCGGCAGATGCTCTTCGAGGTTGACGTAGCGGGTGCGCCCGCTATCGACCACGCGCTCGATCGCACTGCTGTCCCAGTTCTGGTCGGCCAAGAGCGCACCCGCCAGCGCCAGCGGGTCTTGAACACGGACGCAGCCATGGCTATAGGAGCGACGGCCACGTGCAAACAGGTGCCGGCTCGGCGTGTCGTGCAGATAGATCGCATGCCCGTTCGGGAACATGAATTTGACCCGGCCGAGCGCGTTGCGCGGACCCGGCTGCTGGACCAGACGATAGCGACGATGATCGCTGGGGTTTGATGCCGCCACGCGACGACCAGTGCGCCGATCGATGACGTTGTAGTCACTGGGCACACCGGACATCTTCTTTTGGATCGAGCTCGGCACCGACCAGGTTGGATTGAAGACCAGGTGATCCATCTCGTCGCGGAACATCGGCGTCTGGTTCTCCTGCGTGCCGACCACGGCGCGCGTGCTCCAAACCTGCTGATGATCACGCACCAGCTCGACCTGGTAGGCGGCGATGTCGACGAACACGTAGTCGCTTGGCAGATCGTGATACAACCAGCGCATGCGCTCGAGGTTGGCGCGAATGAGCGCGAGCCGAGTCTCGAACGGCTGATTCAGCGCTGCCAATGTGCGCGGCCCAACCACGCCGTCCTGGGCCAAACCGGAACGACCTTGGAGCGGACGCCAGCCACCCTGCGCCTGTAGTCGCTCGCTCAGCGCGAGGTACTTGGCGTATCCGGCCCTCAGCTGCTCGTAGAAGGGGGGCGACGGCAGCAAGGCCTCGACCGCCGCCCGCAGATCGGCGGCGGCAAGCACCTCCCGCATCTCCTGTTGCAGATCGGCAGCGTCGATCGCATCGACGTAGGTCCAGTCCGGGTCGAGATGGCGAGGATTGTGCTTGCCGTACTGGAGGTGATGCAGATAGCGCAGCAGCGCGTCGCTCAGTAGGAGGTCGGCGCGCCAACGCGCCGCGCCCTCATCGCTGAGCCTGAGCGTCGAGGACTCGAGCAAGGTGCGAATCGGCTCGGCATGGAAGTCGCTCGGGGCCAAGCCATGCTCAACGCCCGCCGCGGACAACGCCAGCATCGCCTCGGCCTGATCGGTACTCCAGGCAAGCTGGAAGTCTCGCTCCGCGTAGAAGGCTTGCAGCAATCGCGGCGAGAACAGCGACAGCCCCGATGCCGCCGCCTCGAAGCGCTGCTGCTGCGGGCTCTTCGCCTCGGCCTCTGGCCCCGCCGGTGCGCCCTGGTCGGCGGGGAGCTGATCGACATTGACCGGATCGGCGACGACGGCCGTCGGCGGCCCGACGAGGAGCCCAAGTCCCAGCAGGATCAGGTAGCGCATGTAGAGGCGCATTGTCACCATCGCCGTTGTCTCGGTCGGGGGTCGGATCATTCCGCTCGGCGCTCAGGCCCGAGAGGCTGGACCTCAGGTCTCGCCAATGAGCTGAACACGCCCATGCTCATCGACCGCCTCCAGTCGCACCTCAAAGCCCCAGAGCCGGCGGATGTGCTTGAGCATCTCCTCGACACTCTCAGCCAGTGGGCGGCGATTGTATCGGAAGTGGCGCAGTGTCAGGGAACGATCCCCGCGCAAATCGACGTTGTAGACCTGGATATTCGGCTCCCGGCTGCCGAGATTATACTGATCGGCGAGTTGCTGACGCAGGAGACGATAGCCGGTCTCCTCGTGGATGGCCGCGATCTCGAGCGTGTCCTCGCGGTCGTCATCGGTGACCGCGAACATGCGCATCTCGCGCATCAGATGCGGCGACAGGAATTGTGCGATAAAGCTCTCATCCTTGAAGTTGCGCATCGCGAAATCCAGCACCTGGCGCCAGTCCTTACCGGCGATGTCGGGGAACCAATACCGATCTTCGTCGGTGGGCTCCTCACAGATCCGGCGGATATCGCGCATCATCCCAAAGCCAAGCGCATAGGGATTCAGTCCGCTGTAATAGGGCGAATCGAATGGCGGCTGATAGACGACATTGGTGTGCGACTGCAAGACCTCCATCATGAAGCCGTCGTTGACCAGTCCGAGGTCGTAGAGTCGGTTCAACAGGGTGTAGTGCCAGAAGGTGGCCCAGCCCTCATTCATCACCTGGGTCTGGCGCTGCGGATAGAAGTACTGGGCGATCTTGCGCACGATCCGCACGATCTCACGCTGCCAGGGCTCGAGCAGCGGCGCGTTCTTCTCAATGAAGTAGAGCAGGTTCTCTTGCGGCTCGTCGGGGAAGCGTCGCTCGTCGAGACGACCCTCCATTTTTTCGGTGATCGGTAGCGTGCGCCAGAGGTCATTGACCTGAGATTGCAGGTAGGTCTCGCGCTCGGCTTGGCGCCGTTTCTCCTCGGCCATCGACAGCGGCGCCGGCCGGCGATAGCGGTCGACGCCATAATTCATTAAGGAGTGACAGGAGTCGAGGAGCAGTTCGACCTGCTCGGTCCCGTAACGCTCTTCGCAATCGGCGATGTAGCCTCGCGCGAAGACCAGATAGTCGATGATGGCATCGGCGCTGGTCCAGGTCCGAAACAGATAATTGCCCTTGAAGAAGCTGTTGTGTCCGTAACAGGCGTGCGCAATCACCAGCGCCTGCATCGGCAGGGTGTTCTCCTCCATCAAATAGGCGATGCAGGGATCGGAGTTGATCACGATCTCGTAGGCAAGACCCATCTGGCCGCGCCGATACGTCTGCTCGGTGGCGACAAACTGTTTACCGTAAGACCAGTGATGGTAGTTGATGGGCAGACCGACCGACGAATAGGCATCGATCATCTGCTCCGATGAGATGACCTCAACCTGATTGGCGTAGGTGTCGAGCCCGAACTCCTCGTGTGCAACCCGGGCGATCTCGCGATCGAAACGTTTGAGGAGCGGAAAGGTCCATTCCGAGCTTTCCGAAATGATGCGGTCACTTGCCATACCGAGCCTCAGGCCTCTTGCCGTTTGAACAGCTCGCGGAAGACCGGGAAGATGTCATCGGCGCCGTTGATCTCCTCCATCGCGAAGTGGCGATGGGCCGCCTTGACGTCCTGGTAGGCGTACCAGAGGCTCTGATGCTGCCGCGGCGTGATCTCGACATAGGCGTAGTAGCGCACCAGGGGCATCAGGTGCTCGATCAGCATCTCGCGACAGATACTCGAATCCGAGTCCCAATTGTCACCGTCAGAGGCCTGGGCGACGTAGATATTCCAGGTCTCGGAGTCATAGCGCTCTCGAATCACGTCATTGGCCAGCTGTAGCGCACTGGAGACCACGGTGCCGCCGGTCTCGCGCGAATAGAAGAATTCCTGCTCGTCGACCTCCTGCGCAATGGTGTGGTGGCGGATAAAGACCACCTCGATCTTGTCGTAATTGCGTTGCAAGAACAGGTAGAGCAGGATGAAGAAGCGTTTGGCGAGGTTCTTGCGAACCTGGTCCATCGAGCCCGACACATCCATGATGCAGAGCATCACGGCCTTGCTGGTCGGCTCCGGAAGCTTGGTGAACGACTGATAGCGCAGATCGAAGGTATCGATGAACGGCAGGGCCGCGATTCGGGTCTTGAGCGCATCAATCTCCTCACGCAGTGCCTGAGCGGCTGGGTCGTCCTCCGCGGTCCCCGAGGCCAAGAGCGCGGCGAGCTGGTCCTCAAGCTCGCGGATGCGCTTACGATAGGGGGCACCGAGCGCGGTGCGCCGTGCGACCGCGCCGCGCAGCGAGCGCACCACGTCGATGTTGCTCGGGGCGCCCTCGGTCGCGTAACCGGCACGCACGGTCTTGAACTCGGTGGTGCCGATGAGCTGATTGCGGACCAGATTTGGCAGCTCGAGATCGTCGAACAAGAGGTCGAGAAACTCCTCGCGCGAGAGCTCGAAGACGAAGTCGTCTTGGCCGCTGCCGCCGCGTCCCGCCCGGCCCTGGCCCGCGCCCTGGCCTTCGCCGCCCTCCGGGCGCTGCACCCGATCACCCGCCTCGAACTCCTTGTTGCCCGGATGGACCATATCGCGCCGGCCGCCTGGTCCGTGGTGGAAGATGGGCTCAGAGATGTCCTTCGACGGGATGCCGACCTTCTCCCCGCCATCGATATCGGTGATGCTGCGCCGATTGACCGCATCGGACGCGGCCCGCTTGAGCTGCGTCTTGTAACGGCGCAAGAACCGCTGCCGATTGACAGTGCTCTTGTTCTTGCTGTTGAGCCGCCGATCGATGAAGTGAGACATAGGTGAGCGCGGTTTCCGATTGCGATTGCGATTGCGATTGCGTCCGGTCAGAGCACTGGTCTATTGCGACTTGCGCACCCGCAGATACCATTCCGAGAGCAGGCGCACCTGTTTCGGCGTGTAGCCCTTGTCGACCATCCGGTCCACGAACTGTTCGTGCTTCTTCTTCTCGTCGGTCGAGGCCTTGGTGTTGAACGAGATCACCGGCAGCAGCTCCTCGGTGTTCGAGAACATCTTCTTCTCGATCACCACCCGCAGCTTCTCATAGCTGGTCCAGCGCGGGTTGGCACCGTTGTTGTTGGCCCGTGCCCGGAGTACGAAGTTCACGATCTCGTTGCGGAAGTCCTTCGGGTTAGAGATGCCGGCCGGCTTCTCAATCTTCTCGAGCTCCTCGTTCAGTGAGCCTCGATCCATCATCTCGCCGGTATCTGGATCGCGGTACTCCTGATCCTGAATCCAGTAGTCGGCATAGGTGACGTAGCGGTCGAAGATGTTTTGGCCGTATTCGGCGTAGGACTCGAGGTAGGCGGTCTGCAGCTCCTTGCCGATAAACTCGGCATAGCGCGGGGCCAGGTACTGCTTCAAGAAGCCCAGGTAACGATCCTGCACCTCCTGTGGCAGATGTTCGCGCAGCACCTGCTTCTCGAGCACGTAGAGCAGATGCACCGGGTTGGCCGCGACCTCGCTGTGATCGAAGTTGAACACCTGCGATAGGATCTTGAACGCGAATCGCGTCGAGATGCCAGACATGCCCTCGTCAATCCCGGCGTAGTCGCGGTACTCCTGCACCGACTTGGCCTTCGGATCGGTGTCCTTGAGGTTCTCGCCGTCGTAGACCCGCATCTTGGAGAAGATGCTGGAGTTCTCCGGCTCCTTCAGCCGGGTCAGCACCGAGAACCGCGCCATCATCTCCAGCGTGCCTGGGGCACAGGGGGCCTGGTTCAGCGAGCTATGGCGCAAGAGCTTGTCGTAGATCTGCTTCTCCTCGGTCACACGCAGGCAATACGGCACCTTGACGATGAAGACGCGGTCGAGGAAGGCCTCGTTGTTCTTGTTGTTGCGGAACGACTGCCACTCGGACTCGTTGCTGTGCGCCAGGATGATGCCCTGGAACGGGATCGCAGAGAGTCCCTCGGTGGCGTTGTAGTTGCCTTCCTGGGTCGCGGTCAGCAACGGATGCAGCACCTTGATCGGCGCCTTGAACATCTCGACGAACTCCATCAGGCCCTGGTTGGCCCGACAGAGCGCGCCCGAGTAGCTGTAGGCATCGGCGTCATTCTGCGCGAAGTGCTCGAGCTGGCGGATGTCGACCTTGCCGACCAGGGCCGAGATGTCCTGGTTGTTCTCATCGCCAGGCTCGGTCTTCGCGATCGCGACCTGCTCGAGGATCGACGGGTAGAGCTTGACGACGCGGAACTTGGTGATATCGCCGTTGTACTCCTGCAGCCGCTTGACCGCCCAGGGCGACATGATCGTGCGCAGACAACGGGTAGGGATGCCGTAATCCTCTTCGAGGATCTTGCCGTCTTCCTCGGGCGAGAACAGCCCGAGCGGCGACTCGAACACCGGCGAGCCTTTGATGGCATAGAAGGGAGTCTGCTGCATCAGCTCCTTGAGCTTCTCGGCCAGCGAGGACTTACCACCGCCCACGGGCCCGAGTAGGTAGAGGATCTGTTTCTTCTCCTCGAGCCCCTGTGCGGCATGCTTGAGGTAGGAGACCAGATGCTCGATCGCCTCCTCCATGCCGTAGAAGTCGGAGAAGGCTGGGTAGCGCTTGATCACCTTGTTCTGGAAGATCCGGCTCAACCGGGGATCGTTGTGGGTATCGATCAGCTCGGGCTCGCCGATGGCGGCCAGTAGACGCTGAGCGGACCCCGCATAGGCCATGGGGTCGCTTTTGCACAGCTCCAGATATTCCTGCAGGCTCATATCCTCCTCGCGGGAGGCCTCATATCTGGCCTGGTAGCGTTCAAAGATCGACATTCAAGATACCTCGCTCGGAAATCACAGGATCGGGGGCGCGGCTTCGGCTCGCATTGCTCGGGGCCGTCGCGCCAACGCGCCAATCATTCTGGTTGTTCGGTCAGTTAGGGCCCTTGCTTGCTCTCTCAGACAGCTCTTTAGGAGATGACCGCGACGCTTCGCAGTTGCAAGCGTCGTCGCCCGATGGCTGCTCACCATCCCGGTTGCTGCAATCTTCGCGCCACGCACTCGGATGAGGCATCGAACGGCGCGACCACCGTCTGATCATGCCAGCTTCAGGTGCCCTCTCGTCAAGCAATCGCACCGAATCGGTGCGAAATCAGGTCGGCGCGTCGCCGAGCGCTGCGACCTGATCGCCACCCTCCGGTTAGACAGCAGCCATGCGCCGGGTTCAGCGCGAGTGCTGGGACCCATTGTGGGACCCATTGGGACGCCTTGGGGTGCATTGGCACGTAACACCGCGACCTGCCGCAGATGGCGCACCTGCTAATCCGGATCGAGCATCGCGAAACAGACCAGCGTCGCAATCAGCGCGAGCGTCAACAAGCAGCCGACATCGCCGCAGACCAACAGCAGCCCAGCAGCGAGCGCCCAGGCGTACAGACAGAGCGTGCGATTGTGGCGATAGGCGCGGCTGCGGCGGCGTTCTCGAAACGCGCGATAGTCGCTGCGCCCTTCGCAGAGCCAATCGAGGGCCCGCCTTGGCCAGTCGCTCAGTCGACCCCGGATCGGTGCTCGTCGCATCGGTGCCATCGTCGTAACCTGCAGTTGCGGACGCTCAAAGCCTCGCACGGGCGTGGAGTCGCTCCAGCTGATCTGTCGGTTATGGCGATGCGAAGAACAGGGGTCAAGGGCCGCGACCCGCCAACGCGCCACCCTGGCTGGCACCATGGCATCCTGACGCTGAACAACTAACCCGAGAGGCTTCGACGATGAGCACAGCAACGATCCGCGTCCAGTCCACCCCTTTCGATCCTGGGGCCGAGCAAGACGCCCTGCGCCGCGGTCAGCCCCAGGTCGGCGCCCTGGTCGCCTTTGTCGGCCTGATGCGGGATATCAACGAGGACACCTCGGTCAGCACGATGACCCTAGAGCACTACCCAGGGATGACCGAGCAGGCGCTCGCGGCGATCGCCGCCGAGGCGCAGCGGCGCTGGCAGCTGGAGGGGATTCGTATCATTCACCGCGTCGGTCGGCTGCTGCCGCAGGAGCCCATCGTGCTGGTCGCCGTCAGCAGCCGCCACCGAACCGATGCCTTTCGCGCCTGCGAGTTCTTGATCGACTACCTCAAGACCGAGGCCCCGTTCTGGAAGAAGGAGCAGACCGACCGCGGCGAGCGTTGGGTCGAGGCCCGCGCCAGCGACGAAGCCGCAACGCGGCGCTGGCAGCCCGATGACCCCGGCAACGTTGTCGAGCCCAGCGACGATAGCAGCGTTGCCAACCCAAGCCGCGGCCCATGAGGAGCCGCGGAAAATCGCGCGCTGGCGGTCTTGCTGGAGAGCTAGTCTTGTCGGGAGCAGGCTTGCTCGGGAGCAGGCTCGCTCGGGAGACGCTGGGGCCGTGCCGAGCCTCAGCCCGGCACGGTCGGGAAGCCGGCACGCGGCCCCATCTCGAAGCGATCGCGCGCGTACAGTGGCGGTGATTGCATGTAGATCGCCACCAGCTCGGCGACCGACTCGAGCGCCTCCTGATGGATGCGCTCATAGCCGTGGGAGGCATCGATCCCGAAGGTCACCAAGGCCGTTCGCACGTCGTTGCCGGCCTCGAGCGCGGCCGCGCTGTCAGAGCGGTAATACTTGAAGATATCGCGCTGGTGCGGGATCTGGAACTCCTGACAGATCTGGATGATGCGATGCGTCAGGTGGTAGTCGAACGGCCCGCCCATATCCGCCATGCAGATGGTCGCACCGAACTCGCTCGAGTTCTGTCCGGGCGCGGTCGTGCCGTTATCGATGGTCAGCATCTCGGCGACATCCTTGTGCAAGGCCGCCGAGGCGCCGGAGCCAACCTCCTCGGAGATGGTGAACAGCGGATGGCAATCCACCGGAAGCTTGACCTCGCTCTCCCGGACCGCCTTCACCGCGGCCAGCAGCAGGGCCGCGCCGGCCTTGTCATCGAGATGCCGCGAATTGACGAAGCCGGTCGCAGTGATCTCGGGTGTGGTATCAATGGCGACGAAGTCGCCGACGTGGACCCCGAGCTGGAGCAAGTCTTGGAGGTTAAACACCCGCTCGTCGATACGAAACTCGACGTGATCCCAGCCTCCCTCCTGCTTGTCGATCTCAGGCCCGAAGGTGTGACCCGAGGCCTTCAGCGGCAGGATGGTGCCCCGATGCTGGCCGATGTCGGTGAACAGGGTGCAGCGCGCGCCCTCGGCGAAGCGCGAGTTCCAATGGCCGACCGGCACCAGCTGCAGGCGCCCATTGGGCTTCAGCGCCTTGACCATCGCCCCGAGGGTATCGATGTGCGCGACGATGGCCTTGTTCGGCCGCGCGGACTCACCCTTCAAGGTGGCACGGATGGCACCGCGCCTGGTGAGCTCGAAGGGCACATCGAGGCGCTCGAGCTCCTCGCAGACCAGGTGAACCACACGGTCGGTGTAGCCGGCCGGGCTGGGTGTGAAGAGGAGTTTGAGCAGGATATCGAGCAGGTACTCGGTATCGATACGAAGATGCTTCAAGCGCGGAGCTCCCGGGCTACGGTCTGCGGAAAGAGCAGATCGACGAAGCGCTCGGCGGTCGGCTGCGGCTCATGGTTGGCCAGCCCGGGCCGCTCGTTGGCCTCGATGATCACGTAATCGGACGCGGTCACGTCCGGTACTAGAAAATCCAGTCCGGTGACTGGGATATCAAGCGCACGCGCGGCCTTGCAAGCGGCCTGAGCCAGCGCTGGGCTGAGCTCCGCGGTCACGTCGTGGATGGTGCCACCGGTATGCAGGTTGGCCGTCTTGCGCACCACCAGCTTCTGCCCGTACGGCAGGGTCTGATCCATCTTGAAGCCGGCCTCACGCACGCAGCGCTCGGTCTCATCGTCCACCGGGATGCTCGACTCGCCGCCCGTGGCCGCACGCCGCCGCCGGCTCTGGATCTGGATCAGCTCGCCGATACTATGCGCGCCGGTGCCGACGATCTGCGCCGGCTTGCGGATCGCCGCCGCCACCACCTGGAAGTCGATGACGATGATACGCAGATCCGAGCCGGTGCAGAACTGCTCCAAGATCACGGTCTCGCAGATCCGGCGCGCGTTCTTGATCGCCCGCTCCAGATCGCTCGGATCGCGGATGTCGACGCTGATGCCCGCCCCCTGCTCGCCACGGGCCGGCTTCACCACCACGCTGCCGTGGCGCGTGAGGAAGGCCTCGGCCTGATCCAGGGCCTCGTAGGTGCACTGATCCGGGACCTTGAGGCCGGCGCGCTTGAGCAGGCGCTGGGTGACCACCTTATCGTCGCAGCGGCTCATCGCCACCGCAGTGGTCAGCTCGCTGAGCGATTCCCGGCAGACGATGCGCCGCGCGCCGAGCCCGAGCGCGAAGTAGCCCGCCTCGGCATCGATCACCTCGACGCCGATGCCGCGTCGGCGCGCCTCGTTGACGATGATCGCGGCGTAGGGATTGAGCTGCGCGGCCGGCTGCCTGCCGATGAACAGCGGCTCGTTGTACGCGTTCTTGTTCTTGAGCGCGAAGACCGGGACGCGTTCGAACCCGAGCTTCTCATAGAGTCGGATCGCGCCCTTGTTGTCGTGCATCACCGAGAGGTCCAGGAAGGCGCGGCCGCGGGCCTGGTAGAACTCGGCCACCTGCCGCACCAGCGCCTCACCGATGCCTGGATAGGGTGCCTGGGAATCGACGGCCAGCGCCCAGAGGCTCGCCCCGCGCTCAACATCGCCGAAGGCCTCGACATGATCGATCCCGTTGACGCAGCCGAGGATGCCGCCGTCCTGCTCATCTTGCGCGACCCAGAATTGCACCACCCGCGACGCGCGCTGCTGCCAGATGAACTCGGCGCTCGGCGGCACCATGCGACGCGAGGCATAGAGCCGATGCACCGCCTCGGCATCGGCGCGACTGTTCAACAGCCGCACCACGAAGCCCTTGGGGCGTCGGTGTGAGTACTGATAGCGGTCTAGCCAGAGACGAAAGGTATGGGAGGGATCGAGGAAGAGGTCCTGCGGTGCATAGGAGAGCACCACATGCGGGTCGCGCAGATACATGGCCACATCGCGCCGCCCCGAGCCCTCCTGCTGCAGGCACTTGGCGAGCTTTTGCGGATCATCGAAGGTCTGGCCGAAGATCAGCCGACCCCAACCGCAATCCACCGCGGTCTCGGACCAGATCTCGTTCTCGTGCCGGCGTTTGTTGTCCCAGCTACTGACCGACGGCGCCCGTCGACGTTCGAGCCGGTGGTGAATATGCTCTCGCGTGCTCATTGCGCTGTCCCCTCGCCCGGTTGCCTCGGGTATCCGTTTCGCGTTCTCTCATCCGCCGCGCGGACGCTGGCTCAGATCCCCTGCTCTTGGAGCCACAGCTCCAGCAGCGTCACCTGCCACAATTTGGAGCCGCGCAACGGCGTGATGTGCTCATCTGGTGCATCGAGCAGCTGCTGCACATAGGCCGGCTGGAACAGCTCGCGCTCGCGTGCGCGCTGGCTGAGCACCGTCTCGCGCATCATCTCGAGCACCTCGCCGCGGGGGTATTTCAGGGCCGGGACCGGGAAATAACCCTTGGGGCGGTCGATCACCTCAGCGGGGATGATGCGCCGACCCACGGCCTTGAGCACACACTTGCCGTCGTCGCAAAGTTTGTGCCGTGCCGGAATGCGCGCTGCAAGCTCCACCAGCTCGTGGTCGAGGAAGGGCACCCGTGCCTCCAGCCCCGCCGCCATGGTCATGTTGTCGACGCGCTTGACCGGATCATCGACCAACATGATCTGCTGATCGATGCGCAGCGCCTTGTCGACCGCCGCCTCGGCACCCGGCAGCGCGAAATGATCACGGATGAAGGCGCGACTGTAGTCCTCGCCATGCAGCCGTGGATGCACCGCTTGCAGATACTCGGCATGCTCGCGATCACAGAACACGCGCGCATAATCGGCCGCCGGGTCTTGGCTCTCCAGCATCGGCGGATACCAGTGGTAGCCGCCGAAGACCTCGTCCGCGCCCTGCCCGCTCTGCACCACCTTGACGTACTTGGCGACCTCCTGGGAGAGCAGATAGAAGCCGATCACATCATGGCTGACCATCGGCTCGGACATTGCCCGCACGCAGCCGGGCAGGCTCGAGAGCAGCCGGTTGCGTGAATCGACCTGGATCTTGTGATGATCGGTGGCGTAGTGCTTGGCGATGATATCCGAGTACTGGAACTCATCGCCGACCTCGTCACCGACGCTCTCGAAGCCGACGGAGAAGGTGTTCAGCCCGCGCTGCCCCTGCTCCGCCAGCAGGCCGACGATCAGGCTCGAATCCAGCCCCCCGGAGAGCAGCACGCCGACGTCGACATCGGCGACCAGGCGCCGCTCGACCGCCGTGCGCAGCGACGCCAAGACCCGCTCCTGCCAGTCCTCGAAGCTCAGCGCCTGCTCCTCGGGGCTGGCGACGAAGCTCGGCTGCCAGTATTGATGATCGCGCACCCGACCATCGGGCTCGATCACCCGGATGGTCGCAGGCGGCAGCTTGCGCACGCCGCGCAGGATGGTGTGCGGCGCTGGCACCACCGCATGGAAGTGCATGTAATGATGCAGGGCGATCGGGTCCAGATCGGTATCGATACCGCCACCGGCGAGCAGTGCCGGCAGACTGGAGGCGAAGCGCAGGCCACCCGGGCGCTCGGCGAGATAGAACGGCTTGATGCCGAGCCGATCGCGCGCCAAGGTCAGCCGCCCGCTGTCACGCTCGGCGATGGCGAAGGCGAACATGCCATGGAAGCGCTGCACGCAATCGGGCCCCCAGGCATGGAAGGCCTTGAGGATGACCTCGGTGTCGCTGTGAGAGAAGAAGCGATAGCCCTTCGCCTTGAGCTCCTCGCGCAGCTCCTTGTAGTTGTAGATACAACCATTGAACGCGATCGTGAGCCCGAGCTCGCTGTCGACCATCGGCTGATTGCCGTGGGCACTGAGATCGATGATGCTGAGCCGGCGGTGCCCGAGCGCCACCTGGGCCTGTTGGAAGAGACCACTGCCATCGGGCCCGCGCGCCTCCATCTGCGCATTGACGGCGGCGAGCTCGGCGAGGTCGACCGGCTGACCATCGAAGCGGATCTCACCGCAGAATCCACACATCTGGAGCTCCTCGAGACTAGGGGTGATCAGAAAAAAAGAGGGCGCGCAACGAGGCGCGGCGCCATCGGGGCCAATCGCGAACGCAAGCACGATGCCCAGCGCGATGCCCAGCACGATCCCGGCTGGGATGATCGCCGGCAAGACAGAGGCTGCGGCGCGAGGGCCGCAAGGCGGCGGAGTGCGGAGATCGGATGATGCGTCTCCGGTTAGGGTTGATCGCGCGGTCGCGAGCAAACGCGAGTCATGAGGCCCGCGGACAGAGCCCCAGTGTAACGAATCCAGGCTCGAGCTTCCATTCACGGCCTCTCGCGGCGCCATCCGGACCGATTGCGAAAACGGGATTCCAGGCCGGGTGCCAGACAGGGTGCCAGGCTGGGTGCCAGAACCCGACCGTCACCCAATGGTCTTATTTCAGTGCGATGACGGCGAGTCTTCGCTAGCATTCAGGGTTGCTGCGCCTCGCCGGCGCACCGCCAGATAGGACGATTCAGACTTATGCCCGCGAATACCCGGCTCTCGCGCCTCCACACCGACGGCCACTACGCCGATAGCTTCGAGCCCACCACCGAGCTTGAGGTCTACGATGCGCGCAAGGAGCGCTTGATCCACCAGGTCCTGACCGAGATCGGCGAGGACCCGGAGCGCCAGGGCCTCAAGCGCACACCGCTGCGCGTTGCCAAGGCGTTGGATTTTCTCACCAGCGGCTACGACCTGTCGGCCGAAGAGATCATCAAGGCCGCGCTGTTCGAGGAGGACGTGCGCGAGATGGTGATCGTGCGCGACATCGAGTTCTACAGCCTCTGCGAACATCATATGCTGCCGTTCTTCGGGCATGCGCACGTCGGCTATCTCCCGAATGGCAAGGTCGTGGGCCTGAGCAAGATCGCGCGGGTCGTCGACGTCTTCGCGCGCCGCCTCCAGGTCCAGGAGCGCCTGACCACCCAGATCGCCGACGCGCTGATGGAGCATCTCGGCGCCCATGGCGTCGCCGTGGTCACCGAGGCCAGTCATACGTGCATGATGATGCGCGGGGTGCAGAAGCAGAACAGCACCACCATCTCTAGCGCGATGCGGGGAACCTTCAAGTCCGACGCGCGCACCCGCGCAGAATTTATGGGCTTCTTGGACCGCTGAGGCCTCGGGCTGGCGCCGACGCGGAGCCACACTGAGCCATCATTGAGCCATTACTCAGGCGCGCCTTCGGTCCCGCGCGGTGGCCCGACCCCGACCAAGCACCTGACGGGTCATGAGGCCCGCGCCGAGTGGCCGAGCGACTAGGACTCCCCTGGTCGAGAGGACGGTCCCGCGTCTGACTGCGGGGCCGATGGCGTCTTCTCGACCCGATGCAGCTCAGCGCTGCGATCACTTTCCAGATCGGCCTCCAGGTAGCTGGGGAGCGTGGGCAGCACCAGCTGCCATGAGCTCGTGTGGTCGAGCCCGACCGCAAGCCGCGCGCCCTCGAAATCGAGCAGATGACCGCCATGCTTGCGGTCGGCGGAGAGGAAATGCAGATGGAAGCCGGGCACATTGAGGCCGGCGACGAACGGCGGACACCAAAAGCCGATCAGGCTACCCTCGATCCCGCGCTGCTCGAACAGGGCCTGCTGATCGGAGATTGCCGCCAAGGGCGGATAGGGCCGTTGCTGGCGGGGGACGCTGCGGTAGCGAATCCAGTCGAAGTGCCCGTCGGCCTTGATCGCGTAGATCAGGTTCGGACTCGGAAAGCCCTGCACCAGCTGCTCCTGAAAGGCCGCGAAGTCGACGGGGGCCGAGAGCTGTACACCGTCATCGGGTGCAAATCGCGTCACGGCCATAAACGGCGTCCCCGTCTCCGGGGGCACGGCCTCGACCCTGCCATCGCTGTCCGCGCGATAGACGATCCCGTCGAGCGCGATCAGCTCGCCATCGAGCGCATCGAAGGTGCCGATGCCAAAATCGCCGTATTGCAGCAGCTCGCCGACGCTGGCGGCGCGGTCGTAGACGCCCGCCAGCAGCGCATCGATGGTCGAGACCTGATAGAGCTGGTCCTCAGCGCTCACGCCCACGGCGGCCTCGCCCGCGAGGCTCGAGCAGGTCATGGTGCCCAACATCATGCCCATAAGGGCAACGGCGAGCTGCCGTCGTGCAGATCGATACCGACTCATCTGGATTCCCCTCCGGTTGTTCGTGCCTTACCGCCTCGCCACCTGATCCGCCGCACCCGATCGGCCGCCCGACCAGCCACCCGATCGGCGCGCGCCGTTTCTCCCCATGCGCTGCGCCAGGTTGCCGCCCCAGATCGCTACCCCAGATCGCTACCCCAGATTGCTACCCCAGAGCTTCCCGAGAGTGCTACCAGCTGGCGGCACCCAGTGATCGGCTCGGGTCGTTGTCCCAGGTCTTTGGCCCGGATCCTCCGCCAACCCTCGGCAGTCTCCCACATCAACGGCCGCGAACGCCTGCGCAGCCCCTATAATCGCGCCCTGTTTCATCTACTGACATCCTGAAGAGGCGCAGCCCCTATGCCCAGCGCACCCAGCCAGTCCCTCGAGACCTTCCCCAATCCCCAGCCCGGGCGCGATTATACGATTCGCATCCGCGTGCCGGAGTTCACCTGCCTGTGCCCGAAGACCGGCCAGCCCGACTTCGCCGAGCTGACCCTGGAATACGTGCCAGAGGCAACCTGCGTCGAGCTCAAGTCGCTGAAGCTCTACGTCTGGTCCTACCGCGACCAGGGCGCCTTCCACGAGGCGGTAACCAACCAGATCCTGACCGACCTGGTGGCCGCGACCGAGCCGCGCTTCATGCGCCTAAGCGCGGACTTCAACGTCCGCGGCGGCATCTATACCACCGTGGTCGTTGAGCATCGCGCGCCGGATTGGCAGCCGCCGGTGCCCGTCACCCTGCCCTGAGCCCGCTCGCGAGGAGCAAACTTGCCGGCCCCCTCGCCTGTCGCCTCACCGGCTCGATCCAGGTCCACCGCACCTGCTCTCAGGCCGCAGACCCTGCCTGGCAGGCCCGCCCCGTGGCAATCCTTGCCACCATGCTGGATCGGACTTGACCTCGGCACCTCGGGCTGTCGTGCCATCGCGATCGACGCGTTGGGGACACCGATCGCTGAGGCGAAGGCGGCGCTGACTCGCCCCGACTCCAAGACCGTCGACAGCGCCAGCGAGCAGGACCCGTGCGACTGGTGGGTGGCCGTCCTCGAGGTGCTGCGACGGCTCGCTGCCGCGCTCGAGGCACGGGCGCAACCGCAAGCGCTGTGTGTCGACGCCACCTCGGCGACCCTGCTGCTCTGCACGCCCGAGGGCAGGCCCGTCACCCCGGCCTTGATGTACAACGATGCGCGCGCGACCGAGGAGGCCCGCCAGATCGCGCGGCTGGCTCCGGCCGATTCGCCAGCGCGAGGCCCCAGCGCATCGCTCGCGAAGCTGCTGCATCTGCGCGCGGGGCTGCGCTCGTCGCGCCCGGTGCTCGCCCTGCATCAAGCAGACTGGATCAGTGGCCGGCTTCGAGGGCGCTTCGGCGAGAGCGACTGGAACAACGGCCTAAAGCTCGGCTTCGACCCGCAGCAACTGCAATGGGCACCTTGGCTCCAGGCCATGGACCTCGAGCCGGTGCAACTGCCGCGCTGCTGCCGCCCGGGCACCGATCTGGGGCCGATCGCCGAGGACGTCGCCGCCGCGACGGGCCTGCCCGCCGAGCTGTGCATCCGCGCCGGAACCACGGACAGCACCGCCTCCGCACTCGCCGCCGGGATCAGCGCCCCGGGCGACGCGGTGACCAGTCTCGGCTCAACCCTGGTGCTGAAACTGGTCTCTGAGCGGCCGGTCTGGGATGCCTCGAGCGGGGTCTACAGCCATCGGATCGGCGATCTCTGGCTGGTCGGCGGGGCCTCCAATAGCGGCGGGGCCGTCCTTCGTCACTACTTCGACGACGCCGAGCTGACGCGGCTGAGCGAGCGCATCGATCCCAGCGCGCCGAGCGGGCTCGACTACTATCCGTTGCTGCGTCCCGGTGAGCGCTTCCCGATCGCCGACCCAGGGCTCAGGCCGCGGCTCGCGCCTCGCCCCGTCGACGACAGCCGATTCTTGGCCGGGCTGCTCGAAGGCATCGCCTGTATCGAGCGCGCTGGCTACCGACGTCTGATCGCCCTAGGGGCATCGCCGCCGAGGCGCATCCTCAGCACCGGCGGCGGCGCCAGCAACCCAGTCTGGAGCGCGCTGCGCTCGCGCCTGCTTGGTCTTCCCGTGGAGCAAGCGGCCCACCAAGAAGCGGCCTATGGCGCGGCCTTGCTGGCCCGAGGAGATCACCAGGATAGGTCGAGCACCCTCGACCCCCGGCCCTCAGCGCCTTAGACGTGCGGAGCGCCGAAGTCCGCTGGCAGGCGCAGGCTCAAAACGCGCGCGCTGAGCGGCCTCACCAGCGGCAGCGCTCGATGCAACAGAGCCTCTTGATGCAGCGGGGCGTCGGCTCGGCTCGGTCTTTGGCACAATAGTGGCTCGCGGGTGACCCGAGCGCGTCACCCGATCCGACCAGCCCGCGGAGTCGCACACAACATGGCCCAGCAAGTCCTCAAGGTCCCGCCGACCAAGAACACCCTGCTGTCACTGAAGAAGCAGGCGCGGTTCCTCGAGGAGGGCCACGACCTTCTCGAGCGCAAGCGCGAGCTGCTCACGCGCCTGGTCTACGAGCGTATCGGCGAGTACCGCCGGCTGCGCGAGGAGGCCGAGCGCGGACTCGCGGAGGCCTACCGCTGCCTCGGCATCACGCACCTTCGCATGGGCAGCCGCGGACTCAACCAGGCCGCCCTGGGCGCCGTCCCGGGGCTTCGCGTCGACATCCTGCCGCGGCGCTCACTCGGGGTCGAGTATCCAGCGGTGACCGCCGAGCGTCTTCCCATCAAGCCCGTCGGGCTGCTCGGCACCGATGCGAGCTTCGACAACACGCGCGAGCACCTGGCCGAGGCCGCCGTGCTGCTGGCGCGTTTGGGTGAGGTCGAGATCGCCCTCTATCGGCTGATGGAGGAGCAGCGCAAGGCGCAGAAGCGGGTCAACGCGCTCAAGTACAACATCATCCCGCTCTACCGGCGCAGCATCCACTTCATTCAGTCGGCACTCGAGGAAGAGGAGCGCAACACGCTCTTCCAGGTCAAGGTGTTGCGCGCACAGGCGCGCGTATAGCATCAGCGGCACATGAGCCACCCTCAGCGGCATCCCGAGTCGCCGACGCCGTGAATCAGCACAAGCGCACCGCCATCTTCGAGCGACTGCGAGCGGCCAACCCGGCCCCAACCACAGAGCTCAAGTTCAGCTCGGCCTTCGAACTGCTGGTTGCCGTGATCCTCTCCGCCCAAGCCACCGACAAGGGTGTTAATCAGGCGACCGAGCGGCTCTTTGCCGAGGCCAACACCCCGGCCGCCATCCTCGCGCTCGGCGAAGAGGGGCTCAAGGCGCACATCCGGACCATCGGTCTGTTCAACAGCAAGGCGAAGAACATCATCGCGACCTGCCAACAGCTCATCGAGCGGCACGGCGGCGAGGTCCCGCGCGAGCGCGCCGCGCTCGAGGCCCTGCCCGGCGTTGGCCGCAAGACCGCCAACGTGGTCTTGAATACCGCCTTCGGCGAGCCGACCATCGCCGTCGACACGCACATCTTCCGGGTCGCCAATCGGACTCGGATCGCCGTTGGCAAGACCCCGCTCGCGGTGGAGCAGCGGCTACTGCGCCTGGTGCCCAAGCCGTTTCTCCAGGATGCTCATCATTGGCTGATCCTGCACGGGCGCTACGTCTGCAAGGCGCGCACACCGAGCTGTCCGACCTGCGAGATTGCCGACCTCTGTGAGTACAGGCAGAAGACGAACCATGTTCAACGCTAGCCGCGACGACCTGCGCCGAACCTATCTCAGCGCTTGGACCAAGGCCAAGGCCGACGAGCCGCTCGATGCCGTGGAGCAGCAGATCGTTGCGGTGGCGCGGCAACACCCGGAATATCATGCCCTGCTCGAGCAGGGCGATGCGGCCCTCGGCCGTGAATGGCTGCCACAGGGCGGCGAAAGCAACCCCTTTCTGCACATGGCGCTGCATATCGCACTGCACGAGCAGATCAGCACCGACCGCCCGCTGGGCATTCGCGCGCTCTACCGCGGGATGGTCGAGCATTGTCTCGGCGACGTGCACGACGCCGAGCACCGCATCCTCGAGTGCCTGGCCGAGGAGATGTGGAAGATCCAGCGCCACGGCCGTGATTTCCGACCCAAGGCCTACCTCAAGTGCATCAAACGCCGTGGTGCCGGCCAGCGCCCGCGCGACTGAGCACAAATCGTCCCCGCCACGAAACATTTGACCCTTTTACTCGGTCTCTAACCTCGACAGTCGACAAGCGTCGGGGATGCCGCTGGTTTTACCCGAGTACGCGACTGTGTTATGACTGGTTCGCCGAATGCGCCCTGAGTCAGACGGCTCGGATGCAAACGGCTGATCAAAAAAGCAAAAAGTCAAACCTAATTCGGAGTGGAGCTATGTCCAAGAACACCATGACCCCCGCTGCTGCTGTCATTGGTGCTGCCCTGGTGGGCAGCCTGTCCGCCGTGAGCATCGCCCAGGCGGAGACTAACCCCTTCACCGCCGAGCAGATCAACGGCGGCTACCTGATGCTGGCCGGGGAAGGCAGCTGTGGCGAAGGCAAGTGCGGGTCCAAGGAAGAGGGCGGCGAAGGCAAATGCGGCTCCAAGGACGGCGAAGGCAAGTGCGGCGAGGGTAAGTGTGGCGGCACCAGCTGATCCGGGCGCGCCACACCTCAGGACCTGAGCGCAACGAGTAAAGAGCAAAGAGCCCAGCCATGAACAGACCCGCTTCTCCGGTTCATGGTGCCGGCCTCGGCCTGCGGCGCGCCTTCGCGGCCGCCGCAGCCGACGACCCGCCTGGCGCCGTCGACTTCTGGGAGATCGCCCCAGAGAACTGGATCGGCGTCGGCGGCCGCTGGGGACGCGTGCTGCGCCATATGACGGAGCGCTACCCCTTCGTCTGCCACGGCCTCTCCCTGTCGATTGGGTCGCCGGCCCCACTGGACCTTGATTTCGTCGCTCAGGTGAAGGCGTTTCTGGACGAGCACGGCATCCTCGCCTACACCGAGCACCTGAGCTACTGCTCGGACGACGGACACCTCTACGACCTGATGCCGATCCCCTTCACGGAAGAGGCGGTTGCGCATGTCGCCGCGCGTGTGCGTCGGGTTCAAGACATCCTTGAGCGGCGCATCGCGCTCGAGAACGTCTCCTATTACGCGGCGCCGGGCCAGGAGCTCACCGAGCTTGAGTTCCTCAACGCGGTACTGCGCGAGGCCGACTGTGACCTCCTCCTCGATGTCAATAACATCCACGTCAACAGCATCAACCACGGCTACGATGCCGAGTCATTCCTCGACGCCTTACCCGGCGAGCGCATCCTCTACGGTCATATCGCGGGCCATGATGAGGAGGCGCCGGACCTGCGTGTCGACACCCATGGCGCAGACGTGATCGAGCCGGTGTGGGCGTTGCTGGAGCGCGCCTACCATCGCTTCGGGGTCTTTCCGACGCTGCTCGAGCGCGATTTCGAGATCCCACCGTTGGCAATCCTCACGGGCGAGGTCGAGCGCATCAGCGACCTGCAATCCAACTACCGGCCAGCCCGCGGCGGCTCAAGCCGGGCCGACGCGGCGGGGCTGGCCTATGCCTGAGATGACCCTCGTTTCGCCATCCTCGCCGAGGCGAGCGGAGCAGCTGCCGGCCACGGCAGACCGCGCCCGTCACGAGCCTGGCCGGCAGGCCCAAGCCCAAGCCCAGGCCCAGGCCACCGGCGCCGGCGCCGGCTTCGCGGCCACTCAACGTGCCTTTGCGGCCCACATCCGAGACCCCGAAGGTCAACCGCCGCCCGATGACATTGAGCCGCGGCGGATGGCGATCTATCGCAGGCTCTTCTTCAACAATGTCTCCTCGCTGCTGCGGCAGGGCTTTCCGGTCTTGTATCGCTGTCTCGGTCAGGAGCGCTGGCATCGGCTGATGCGCCAGTTCCTGATCGATCACCGGGCTCGCACGCCGCTGTTCCCCCAGCTCGGCCAGGAGCTGGTCGCCTTCCTCAGTGAAGGACGAGGCGGCGAGCCGCACGACCCCCCGTTCATGCTGGAATTGGCGCATTACGAATGGGTGGAGGCCGCACTGCTGTTTAGCGATGAGGAGGCCAGCCCGTTGCTGGCCGACCCGAACGGCGATCTGCTCTCGGGTATCCCGGTGGTCTCACCCTTGGCCTGGAACCTAAGCTATCGCTTTCCGGTGCACGCGATCGGCCCCGACTTTCAGCCTCGAGAGCCTGGTCCCGAGCCGACCCACCTCGTCGTCTATCGCGACCGCAACGACGAGGTGGGCTTTCTAAAGATCAATCAGGTCACGCAGCGCCTGCTCGAGCTGCTGAAGCATGGGCAGTCGAAGACCGGTCGCGACACCCTGTTGTCGATCGCCGACGAGCTGCGCCACCCGCAGCCGGAGCAGGTAGTCGCCTTCGGTCGCAGTCTGCTCGACGATCTCAGAGACCGACAGATCCTGCTCGGGACCCGCCGCGCCGAAGCGCACTGAGGTGCCAACGCGGCGCGCCGGAGCGAGTCCGCCCGGCGTGCGCTTTTCGAATCGCTCAAGCCTAATCGCTCGGGCCTAATCGCTCGGGCCTAATCGCTCGGGACAGGCGGGACCGGAAGCGAGACCGGCGCTGGCGCCTGCTCGCCGCCGGCATTGCTGCTGGTGGCGCCCCCGCGATTCGGCGACAGGGTTAGGCGGTTGTTCTGATCGTCGATCGTCATCTGATAGCGTCCGAGTACGCTCATCCCGAGCAGACCGGCATTGCCGAGCTTGTCGCCCTCGAGAAAGGCAACCTCGACGCCGGCCAAGCGTTCACCATCGAGCCAGATCGCCTCGAGCCGACCCATCAGCGCCTGCGCCCTGCCGTTCGCGGTCTGCACCTCACGTTCATTGAGCGCTGCTTGCTCGAGCCCAAGCGGCGCGATCATCGAGGCCGGCAGCACCACCGCGTCGGCCCCCGTGTCGATGAGCAAGGCGCGATCGACGCGACGCCCGCCGACCCCCTCCAACGTGACCCGAACCGAATGCTGCGCCCCTTCGCGGATGGTCTCGAGCTCGATCACGCCCGGTTCGCCGGCGACCCGCGAATCGATCTGCACCTTCGGCGGTGGGCTGCTGTTGGTTCGGCCCATGATGATCACACGCGCGATCGTGCCGTCCTCGCCATGCACCAGGATATGGTCGAAGCGCTCGAGCAGGATGCGCAGCCGACGATAGAGGTCGCCCTCCTCGGAGCGCCCGCGCTCATCCTCAAGGACCTCGGCCCCGGTCAAGTCGAAACGGTGCTCCGCGGCCAGGCGCGACAGCTCCGGGGCGATCTCGACCTGCGCTGCGGCGGCAACCGCCGTGCCTCCCGCGACCAAACACAGGGTGCAGCCCAAGATCATTAGACGCATCGCGCGCGCGCGCCATTGCCCAAACACGTTGGCAATCCAGGACAGTCGGGCTCGCCCGTTCATCGGTTGACCTTCATCTCATCCTCGGCGATGCTCATCGCTTTATCGGGGTGACGCTAGGGACTCGCCGTCGGCTTCGGGCGCTGCTCAGGCGCTGATGGGGCGCGCCGCCGACGTCTGCACGTGCTGATGGTCGAGCCGTGCCGTCGTCGGCGCTCTAGGTCAAGAGCTTAGCAGGCGGATCGCCCCTCGCCCAAGCGATCGCGGCGATCGTTGCAGTGGCCAACGACCGAAGCGCGGGTTCGCGATCGCCGACAGATTCGGTTCTCGGCAGCCGGATTCATCCGTGTCATCAATCGCCATCGGCATTTGCTGCGATGACTCGAAGCCTGCTATCGTACTCGGTTTTCGCGGCCCGAG
>CAZTYV010000002.1:0-45553 GCA_964617675.1 uncultured Halochromatium sp.
ACCACGACCACGACCACGACCACGACCACGACCACGACCACGACCACGACCACGACCACGATCATGCAGTCCATGCGGACGCCTACGCCAGCTACGGCTTCGAGTGCCGCCGGCCCAGTGCGCTCAGGGCCCTCTCGGTCGGCTACTTCCAGGCCTTTCCGCGCGCCCAGAAATTACGCGTACAAGTGATTTCGGAGACGAGGCAGGCAGCGCTCGAGCTGACCCCGAGCGACCGGCAGCTCGCCTTCTGAGCCCGTACTGAGCGCGGATGAAGCCGATCCTCTCGCTGCAGACGCTGCGATTTCGCTGGGATCCGCGCGGCCCCGAGGTCCTTGCGCTCGACGCGCTCGAGGTCGCCGCCGGCGAGCGCCTGTTCGTCGAGGGGCCGAGCGGCAGCGGCAAGAGCACGCTGCTCGGGCTGCTGGCCGGCGTTGCGGTGCCGCAGCAAGGTCGCATCGAGGTGCTCGGCGAGCGCCTGGACCAGCTTGGCTCGGCTGCCCGCGACCGCTTCCGCGCTGATCACATCGGCTACATCTTCCAGCTCTTCAACCTGATCCCTTATCTGGGGATCATCGACAACGTGACCCTGCCAGCGCGCTTCTCGCGTCGACGCCGCCAGCGCGCGCTGACGCGCTCGCCAAGCTTGGCAGCCGAGGCGAAACGCCTGCTCGGACACCTCGATCTCGACCAGCCAGGCATGCTCCAACAGCCGGTGAGCGCGTTGAGCATCGGCCAACAGCAGCGCGTCGCCGCGGCGCGAGCGCTGTTCGGCTCCCCCGAGCTGCTGATCGCCGACGAGCCAACCTCGTCGCTCGATGCCGATCGCCGCCGTGCCTTCCTCGAGCTGCTGTTCGCTGAATGCGCGGAGACCGGCTCGACCCTGGTCTTCGTCAGCCACGATGCCAGCCTCGAAGGACTCTTTGACCGCACCCTGCGGCTGCCCGAGCTCAACCGCGCTGCGGGCAGCGGTCCTAAGGAGCCGGCGAAGAGCATGCAGACCGCGAGCTCAGCTGGCCAAGCGCCCGGCGCCAAGGGGTCCTGACCATGGCCATCCTCCGACTCGCGCTGCAGAGCCTGCTCAACCGCCGCTTCACGGCGCTGCTGACACTGGTCTCGATCGCGCTCAGCGTCGCCCTGCTGCTCGGCGTCGAGCGCGTACGCACCGAAGCGCGCGCCAGCTTCGCCAGCACCCTCTCCGGCACCGATCTCATCGTCGGTGCGCGCAGCGGGCCGGTGCAGTTGATGCTGTACGCGGTGTTTCGCATCGGCAACGCGACCAACAACATCTCCTGGCAAAGCTATCAGGAGATCGCCGCGATGCCGCGCGTGGCCTGGACGGTGCCACTCTCGCTCGGCGATTCGCACCGTGGCTTCCCGGTGCTCGGTACCAGCCAGGCCTACTTCGATCACTATCGCTACGGGCGCGAACAGCCGCTGGTGCTGGCCCAGGGCGAGCGGTTCACCGACCTCTACGACGCGGTGCTCGGGGCCGAGGTCGCGGCCAAGCTCGGCTACGGGCTGGGAGACGAGATCATCATCGCCCACGGCGCGAGCGATGTGAGCTTCACCCGGCACGACGACAAGCCGTTTCGGGTCGTCGGCATCCTGGAGCGCACCGGCACCCCGGTCGACCGAACCCTGCATGTCAGTCTGGAGGCGATCGAGGCGATCCATCTCGGCTGGGAAGGCGGTGCGCCGATGCGCGGGCGCGAGATCGACGCCGAGCGGGCGCGCGAGATGGATCTCACACCGAAGGCGATCACCGCCGTGCTGGTGGGTTTGGACTCGCGCATCGCCACCTTTGCGCTGCAGCGTCGCATCAACGATTACCCGCAAGAGCCCCTGTTGGCGGTCTTGCCGGGCGTTGCGCTCTCCGAGCTCTGGTCAGTCATCGGCTTGGCCGAGAACGCCCTGCTCGTGGTCTCGGCCTTCGTCGTCTTGGTCGGGCTGATCGGCATGCTGACGGCCTTGCTGATCGGGCTCGACGGGCGTCGGCGCGAGCTCGCCATCCTGCGCTCGCTCGGCGCACGTCCGGCTCAGGTGCTCGGGCTCATCATCGGCGAAGCCGCGCTCTTGACCCTGCTCGGCATCCTGCTCGGCCTGGGTCTGTTGAGCACCCTGTTGGCGTTTGGCCAGCCGTTGATCGAGGCGCGACTCGGACTGCATCTCGGCCTGGGTCTGCCAAAGGCTCGCGAATGGCAGCTGCTGGCCGCGGTGCTCGCCACCGGGCTGCTGGTCGGATTGCTCCCCGGTTGGCGTGCCTACAAGATGTCGCTCAGCAGCGGGCTCTCATTGCGACTCTGAGCGGGTACGGCTCCCAGGCCCGCCGAGCCACGCCGCGTCCAGCCCCGCGCGAGAGCCGTCCTGATCTGAAGAGCGCTCAATGAGCTGAGCGCCCGAATCGTCCAAGCCAGAGGCATCCGCAGATGATCCAACCCAAGCACAGCTCCCACGGCATCGCCGATCAGGACCGCCCTCTTGCCGCTGCACCCAGATCACCTTCGGGGCTACCTTCGGGGTCACCTTCGTCGTGCCTGACTGCTCCACCGCCCCGCTGGCGTCAACCCCAGCGCGTGCGCGGGCTCGACCCGCGCTTCGGCCTGTTCGGGCTCATCCTGATCCTGCTCGCGGGCTGCGGTGACCGCTCCGGCGACGACACCGCCGGCTCCGGAACCACGGCCAACGAAGGGCTCTCGGAGGCAGAGCTGGCGATGGAGGCGCCAGACGGGTCGGCGCGCGAGCTGTCCTGGGACGACCTGATCCCCGCCGATTGGCAGCCCGAGGCGCTGATGGAGGAGTACGATGCCGAGAACCTGAGCGACGATGACCCGCGCGCCCAGGAGCTGATGGACCGGCTCAAGGCACTTTGGGCCGAGGCGCCGGTGGTGGAGGCCCTCGACGGCAAGGCGGTGCGGCTGCCTGGATTCGTGGTCCCGCTCGAGATCGACGCGACCAGCATCCGGGAGTTCTTGCTCGTCCCCTACTTCGGCGCCTGCATCCATGTCCCACCACCACCGGCCAATCAGACGATCCTGGTCAGCACACCAGACGCCCAGCCCTATGAGGGCGGTCTGTTCGATACCGTCTGGGTCGAGGGACGCATGCGCGTCGAGCCCTTCAGCGACGAGCTCGGCGACGCCGGCTACCAGATCGAAGACGCCACCGTGAGTCTTTACGAGGAGCCTTGAGGATGTCCACCAATAACCGGTCCTGTGCCCCAGCCAACGTCTCGACGCTCGGCGCGATGCTGAAGACCAGCGCCGCCAACCATCGCGACCGAACCGCAATTCGCTTCGGTGGGGCTTCGATCAGCTACGCGGACTTGGACGAACGCGTCGATCAGGCGGCCAATCTGCTGCGTAGCTGTGGCATCAAGCCTGGGGACCGCGTTGCGCTGATGCTCCCGAACTGCCCGGAGATGCTGATCTTCGATCTAGCCTGTTTTCGGCTTGCCGCGACGGCAGTCCCCATCAATACCCGCTATCAGCGCGCCGAGACCCAGTATGCACTCGAGCATTCGGGGGCGGCGTTGCTGATCGCCGATGCGACCTTCCTGCCGATCATCGATGGGCTCATCGAGGAGCTCCCCACACTGCGCCAGCTTCTGATCCGCAAGGCGGCCCCTGGCGATGACCGCAGCCTTGAGCAGGCGCTCGCCGCGGCTCAGGTTGACCCCGTGCAGGATATGGCCTCAGCCGACGACCCCGCGGTGATCTTCTACACCTCGGGCAGCACGGCACGCCCCAAGGGTGTGGTACACACGCATCGGTCGCTGCTCGGCGCCGCACGCTGCCAGGTTGCCACACGCAGAATCGCACCCGAGCAGCGCTGGCTGGTGGCAACCGGAATCGGCTACGTCGCCGGGCTTGCGGGCGTCAGCCTGCCCGGCCTCTACGGCGGCGCAAGCATCCTGATCGAAGAAGACCTATCCGCGGACAATCTGCTCCGAGCGATCGCCCGCGAGCGGGCACAGGCGGCCCTGTTGTTGCCCACAAAGCTGCTCGACATGCTCGAGAGCCCGCTTGCTGCGGGACTCGATCTGAGCAGCATCGAGCGGATCTATGTTGGCGGAGATGAGTGCTCGCACGCTCTCTATGAGCGCTTCCGCGCCCGCTTTGGGTTCGATCTCGCGCAGCTGCTCGGCATGACGGAATGCGAGGGCTACCTGACCAATCATCCAGGTGCGGACAATCGTGTCGGATCGATCGGCCTTCCCGCGGACGGGGTCGAGGTGCGCTTGGTGGATGATGACGGGCGCAGCCTCGACGACGATGGCATGTCGGGCGAGATGCTGGTGCGCGCGCCTGGAATGATGGTGGGCTATTGGCGCAACCCCGAGGCCACCGCCGAGACCCTCGTCGACGGCTGGCTACGCACCGGCGATGTGGCGCGACGCGATGCGGACGGCTTTTATTGGTTCGTCGAGCGCAAGCGCGAGATCGTCATCCACGACGGCTCGAATATCGCCCCGCACGAGGTCGAGGACATGATCGACTCGCACCCCGCCGTCGCCGAGAGCTGCGTCGTCGGTGTCCCCGACCCGCATCACGGTGCGGTGCTGAAGGCCTTTGTCGAATTAGAGCCCGATGCAACACCCGTGAGCGTCGAGGAGATCACCGCGTGGCTCGAGAACCGGCTCTCCCGCTACAAGATACCCACGCTCTGGGAGCTCTTGCCGCAGCTGCCGCGCACGGCGACGGGCAAGATGGATCGAAAGACGCTACACGCGCGTGCTCAAGAGGGGCTCGGATGATGGGTCCGGCGGCAACGCCTCGACGGCTTTTCGCACCCTGATTGTGATCCTCCAGATCGAATCCCCCGCGCTCGCGGGGATAGGCCGTTAGGGCGAAGCTCAACCAGGGGCAAACCCTCACTCAGTCGTCCGGATGGTCCCGTTTCGGCAAGTCTTCCTTCATGATCTGGATGACTCTCGGATCGAGGCAGGAGCGCATGAAGGCGTTCATGGGACCTTGGTCACCCGAAGGATAGAAGTCCAGCATCAGCTGATTGAACTCGAGCTGTCGACGCGCCGGCAGGTTGATCGCCGGATAGCCGGCATCAAGTAGCAGGCCGTTCATCATGAAGCGGCCCATGCGCTTGTTGACATCGTAGAAGAACTGCGAGCGCGCCATTTCGAGGAAGACGAAGATCGCGCGGTCATAGATGTCTTCGCGAGTCGCGGCCTCGTGGATCATCGTGTCCCATCGCGCCGGCAGCTCATCGGCTACCGGCGGAAGCCAGTCGGTTCCCGCGATCGTCACACCGCCGGAGCGAAACGCCCCCCAACGCAGGGCCTCTTCCTTTGCCGCGACCGAGTGCAGGGCGCAGGCATAGTTGGTGCTTAGGGCAAAGCTGTGCTCATTGAGCGAACTGAACAGGTAGTCCCAGGCGTTGCCTTGGTTGATGACGATCTGCTGGTCGCCGATCTTATGCCCCCCCACGGTGACGCCGTCCAGAAGCGTTTGCACCTCGGGCAGCGTAAAGGTGAGGCCTTCCAGGTTCACGGCATCGCAGACGAAGGCAGCAACCTCACGCCGGGCTAGCATCAACGCCTTTGCCCGATCAGCCGGCATCACCCAGTGCGTGTCGATGGCGGTTGCCATATCGTTATGGGCAGCTCGGGGATGATGGCGTCCCTACCCCAGCTGGCCGAGCAGGTAGACGACCATGAGCGCGGCGATCATCAGATCGGTGAGCATCGCAACCCATTGATGCGCTCGCTGGCCGACCGATACCATCGAATGAACACATGATCCAGCCTACCTTCGGACACCATAGACAAGACCTAACAGCCAGCTAAACGCGCTCAGGCTGTGCCTCATTGGTTTGGGAACTGGACACCGTTGACTCTTGATCAAACCAGGCGGGTTCAGGCGCGCGTGCCGAGGACATCCTGCAACTTGGCGAATCGCTCAGTCATCGCGGCTAGCGTCTCAAACAAAGCGATCTCTTTGTAACCCGCGGCGAGGTACGCCGGCTGGAGCGGCCAGAGAACTTTGACACGAGAGGCGTCGAGGAAGTAGGCGCATCGCTGGATAGCTTCTAGCAGACCGGCAAGGTGGCGCTGTTCAGCCGCAAGCCGTGGCTCGGTCATCTCGGCAGCCTCAAATGCTGGCCGCAAGCGCGCGCGAGTTGCTGAAAGCCCGAGACGGGGGTGCCAGGACCCATAACGACCACATCCACGGGCAGCCCGAGCTGGGTTTCCGGGTCGAGCTGCAAATGGGCGCGCGCAAGCAGCGACATCGGCGTTTCCGCTTCGACCAGCAGGTCAAGGTCGCCGCCACGTGCTTGATCGTCGAGTCGCGAGCCAAACAGGTCAGTGGCCGCCTCAGCGCCGGCATGTTCGGCGACGGTACGCAGCGCCGTTTGAAGTGGGTCAGGCGGCAGGCGCATGGATCAGCTTTCCAACTCGGTGATCGGTGTTTGGTTAAGGATAGGCAATCCAACGTACCCTGAGGATCGGGTCGGATGCTGTCGCGAGAGGCTAGCCGGGGCAGGATGCGAGGTCAACGCTTCAGTCTCTACGAGGAGCCTTAGATCAGGCGCCTGTGCGCAGCCATCCTAAGATTCGGCGAGCGGCGGGAGTCGATTAATTCTCACGTCGACGGCTAAGGTGGAAACCACGTCGGCGTGCCCCGTGAAGCTTCCTGACACAGGCGGGATTGCTTGCGGATGGTTGTGAACCGCAACCGGAATATGGTCCGGGCCGACGACCGCAGCCTCGGTCGGGTCGAACCCCTTCCAACCCGCTCCGGGCAGATAGACCTCGGTCCAGGCATGGGTTGCTGCTCCACCGGCCTCAGCCGCGGAACCATGCACGTAGCCGCTGACGAATCGTGCCGCGATACCGAGCCGCCGGCACGCTTCCATCAGCAAGGCGGCAAAGTCCCGACAAGCGCCCTCGCCGAGGCGCAGGGTGACCCCCGGCGGGCGTACCCCCTCTTCGGCACGGACCTGATATCTCAGCTCGCCGTGGATGCGCTTGTTGATTCCATCTAAGACTGCGAACGTCTCCGTGTCCAGCGGAAGACAACGATAGGGCTCGAGCCAGTTCCTGAGCTGCCGGTCGTCGGGATACACGGGCTGCAGATAAGGACCCAGCGCCTGCAACTCCTCGGCACTATAGGAGAGGGGAAAGCGCACCGCGCGCTCTTCAACAATGAAGTTCAATGGACGCTCATCATACAGCTCGACCTCGACGTCACTGGCAATGCTGATTGCATCCAGTACCTGATTGTCGAAGGTCACCAACGCGAGCACATTGTCGTAGTAGTCCCGGCTCCAGGTGACCGCCGGCTCAGATGAAATCGTCAACGAGGAGGAGGCGATACGCAGATCATGACCTTCCCTGGGGCGCAGAAATAGCCGGTGCGACCCGGGATACACCGGGGTGCTGAAGGTGTACTGAGTATGGTGTTGAATCCTCAGGCGCTTCATAGGCTCTGTCGCCAAAAGCCAAGATGGCTACCCGAATTTCGTTGATCCAATAAGAAAGCCCGGACGAGTCCGGGCTTGCAGCCTACCGGTGGCGCAGATAGCGCCACCGATGAACGATCGCGTCGGGGATATTTACCAGCGACGGTCGCCGCCGCCACCCGAGCGAGAGGAACGCTCGGCCCGCGGCTTGGCTTGGTTGACCGTAATGTTACGGCCCTTCAGATCCGTGCCATTCAGGGCCTTGATGGCCGCGTCGGCCTCTGAGTTGCTGTTCATCTCGACGAAGCCAAAGCCTTTCGACTCGCCGGAAAACTTGTCGGTGATCAGGTTGACCTGATCGACACTTCCGTACTGAGAGAAGGTCTCGCGTAGATCGGCGTCGGTGATCGAATACGGCAGGTTGCCAACGTAGATATTCATGACTGTCAGTTCTCTTGAAGAAAGTGCGTTGGTAATGACGATGGCACTATCGAAAAACACCAAGCACGAGACTTCTTCGACAGCGGGTGCCCAAGAGGGCGTTGCGACAAACACGGACGAAGCCGTGCGAGCCGCTAGACCAAGAGCCCACAAGGCGCCCGGATCTTGAGAGGAATCAGGAACTGCGAGCTTAGGCGTGAACAGCCAGCTCGGATAGAAAAACCGCGAGGGAGGTTGACGCGAGAAGGGCAGAAGCCTTGTGCCAATCGCTGGGATCGACACGTCCTCAATCGCGCCAAGGTAACAGGTTCTGAGCCGACGCGCACGCATTTCTTCATCTCTGACGCAGCCTGACTAGGCCCAAGACTAGGCCCAAGACGAGGCCCAAGCGATCCGCGAACCCATCGAAGACGGCCCTGCTTCGATGCGCCGGCAGCTCACCAGCGGCCTCTACAGGGCCCTGGCTGGCTGGCGTCCCCCAAGGTCTCCCAGTGCGTGTGGACGGGACGGTTGCCAGCCGTTAAGCGCAGTTCGGCGATCCTGGCGTCCCTACCCTAACTGGCTGAGCAGGTAGATGACCATGAGCGCGGCGATCATCAGGTCGGTGAGCATCGCGACCCATTCGTTGCTGGTGGCCGGCTTCTTGATGGCGTGGTAGATGCCGGCCAGGCCCATGTAGAGGCCGCCGGCGAGCGCGCCGCCGAGACGCAGCTCCGGCATCCAGAGCGAGAGGATGCCGAGCAACCCCATGCTGAGCGTGGCAAAGCCGAGCTCGCGCACGAAGTGGTGACTCTCGGGACTGTCCAGCCCGAAGATCTTCTGCACCGTGTACCCAGGAGTCCGGATCTGCATCACACCGGCCAGCGCCAAGCGGATGCCGAGCCCCCAGAACACGAACCACTTGCCCATCAGGGCAATCAGGCTGCCGGCCTCGGCGAAGAAGGCCGCATCGATCCCGATCGAGATCAACGGCAGGATCAGCATCAGGGCCAGGATGATGATCAGATAGCTTGATGGCCGTTTCATAAGCTAGCCTCCACTGAATTGAAAAGCCTCGCGCTGGCAGAGCATCGCCAGCAGCCGCATCGCCTCACGATTGGTCCAAGAGCCGGCGAGCTCCAGTGCCTTCTCGAGTGGCAGCCAGAGCGCCTCAGTATGTTCCGCGGGGTTGAGGCGAATGTGGCGTCGGTAAGGAAGCCGCAGCGCAAACCAGTGCTCGCGATTGAAGCAGACGCCCTGCGCGTAGCGTGCGCGCCAAGGCGGGATGATCGGGAACAGGCGTGACTGGCGCAGGTCGATCAGGCCCGAGGCGCCAAGCAGGCCGGTCTCCTCCTTGAGCTCGCGCAGCGCGGCGAGGCGCGGCGACTCGCCCGGCATCAGGCTGCCCGTGACCGACTGCCAGAAACCGCTCGGCTTGAGGCGGTTGAGCAGCATGAACTCACCGGCGGCGTTGAAGACCACCACGAGCACCGACACCGGACGCTTGAAGGTCTCTTTAACGCTCATCGCCGGTTGCCTCGCAGCCGGCCGCGCGGCGCGCGGGCCTGGCTGACAGCCAAGGTGACAGGGGCCTGCGCCGGCTCAGGCTCAGGCTCAGGCTCAGGCACGCAGTTTGATCCGCAGCGCCAGCTCCTTGAGCTGCGCCTCATCCACCGTCGAGGGTGCATCGGTCAGCAGACAGGAGGCGGTCTGCGTCTTCGGGAAGGCCATCACGTCGCGGATCGAATGGCTGCCGGTCATCAGCATCACCAGCCGATCGAGCCCGAAGGCGATGCCGCCATGTGGCGGACAGCCATACTTGAGCGCATTGAGCAGGAAACCGAAGCGCTCGTTGGCGTCCTCATCGCTGATCTTCAGCAGCCGGAAGATGCGCCGCTGCACGTCCTCGCGGTGGATACGGATGGAGCCGCCACCGAGCTCGGTGCCATTGAGCACCAGGTCATAGGCGCGCGACAGACAGGCGCCCGGATCGGCCTCGAGGCTCTCAAGTTGGTCCTCCTTGGGCGCCGTGAACGGATGATGCAGCGCCGTCCAGCGCCCGGTGTGCGGCTCCTTCTCGAACATCGGGAAGTCGACCACCCAGAGCGGTCGCCAGTCGCCTTCGAGCAGGCCGCGGTCGTGGCCGAGCTTGACCCGCAGCGCGCCGAGCGCCTCGTTGACCACCGTCGCCTTGTCGGCGCCAAAGAAGATCAGATCGCCGTCTTCAGCGCCGGTGCGGCTCATGATGCCGTCGACGGCGCTATCCGGCAGAAACTTCAGGATCGGTGACTGCAGCCCTTCCCGGCCCTTGCCGGCCCAGTCGTTGACCTTGATATAGGCCAGCCCCTTGGCGCCGTAGATGCCGACGAACTGGGTGTAGTCGTCGATCTCCTTGCGCGACAGCTCGCCGCCCTTGGGCAGACGCAGCGCGGCGACCCGGCCTTCGGGGTCGGCCGCCGGTGCAGCAAAGACCTTGAACTCGACCTCGCCCATCAGGTCGGCGACATCGATCAGCTCCAGCGGCACGCGCAGGTCGGGCCGATCGGAGCCGAAGCGGCGCATGGCCTCGGCGTAGGTCATACGGGGGAAGGGATCGGGTAGATCGACCTCAAGGACGCCCTTAAACAACTCGCGCACCATCTGCTCCATCAGCCCGGTCAGCGCGGCCTCATCCATGAATGAGGTCTCGATATCGAGCTGGGTGAACTCAGGCTGGCGATCGGCGCGCAGGTCCTCATCGCGGAAGCAGCGCGCGATCTGATAGTAGCGATCCATCCCGGACATCATCAGCAGCTGCTTGAACAGCTGCGGCGACTGCGGCAGCGCGTAGAACTCGCCCGGATGCACCCGGCTCGGAACCAGATAGTCGCGTGCGCCCTCGGGGGTCGACTTGGTCAGGATCGGCGTCTCGATATCGAGGAAGCCCTGTGCATCAAGGAAGGTACGCAGGGTCTGGGTGATGCGGCTACGCAGACGCAGGCGCTGCTGCATCTCGGGGCGGCGCAGGTCGATATAGCGGTAGCGCAGCCGCAGTTCCTCGGAGGCCTCAGCGCCGTGCTCGTCGAGCTGGAACGGCGGTGTCTCGGCGGCGTTCAGCACCTGCAGCGAGAGCCCGAGCACCTCGACCTCACCCGTCGGGAGCTCAAGGTTCTCGGTACCCTCGGGCCGGCGCCGCACGCGGCCGGTGACGGCGAGCACGAACTCGCTGCGCACCTGCTCGGCGAGCGCAAAGATCTCCGCACGGTCGGGGTCGAAGACCACCTGAACCAGTCCGTTGCGATCGCGCAGATCGATGAAGATGACGCCGCCGTGGTCGCGGCGGCGATGCACCCAGCCGCAGAGACTGACCTCGCGGTCGATCAGCTCGCTGTTGAGATCACCGCAATAATGACTGCGCATGCCGTTCCGTCCCCGTTGACTTGCGGCCGGTGAGGCGATACCCCGCCGACCATGAGCAGACGACCAAAGGCGTCTGAAAAAAGCCGATCACGATAGCGCTCGCAGCAGCGATCTGCAAGATCGCCGCCGGCGGCTACCCGAAGGTGGAAGGCTGATCAGCTCGCGGCCGCTGCCTTGGGCGCGGGCTTGGTTGCCGGCGTGGTGCTCTTCGGCTCAGGCTTTGTGCTGGTCTCGGTCTTTGCCGTCTTCTCGGCAGCCGGTTTATCTTTTGCGGTCTCAGTCTTGGCACCGGCATCCTTCGAGGTCTCGCCCTCACCGTGAAGGTTCTTGCGCTTGTCGCCCTCCTTCTTGAAATCCGTCTCGTACCAACCGGCACCTTTCAGCCGGAACGCCGCAGCCGTGATCTGTTTCTCGAGCGCCGCGGCCCCGCAGGCGGGACAGTCCTTTAAAGGCGCATCACTGATCTTTTGCAGCGCCTCCAGCTCGTGGCCGCACTCTGCACAACGATACGCGTAGATAGGCATGGTCTCACTCACCAAGCAAGGGTTGCATAACCGTCGGATTATGAGGTTTTGCCGCTGGTTTTCAAAGACCTTCCGGTGTCTCGAGGAGGGCTGCGCGCAGATGCCGAAACAATCGCCGAGGTGCATCGGCACGCCCGCGCTCGGTGTCGCGTTGGGCCGCGCGCACCAGGCTGCGCAGCTGTTGGCGGTCGACCCGCGGATAGGCCTCGATCAGCTCGCCCAGGGCCTCATCCCCCTCTTCGATCAGGCGCTGGCGCCAGCGCTCGAGCTCGTGCTGCCGCGCGCTCGCGGCGCGCGCCTGGGCCTCGCGCTGCGCCAGTAGCGCCTGCAGGGGCTCGGTGTTCTCGCGCGCCAGACAGTTGGCGATGCGCTTGAAATGCCGGCGCAGTGCCCGCTGGTCCTTGATACGCGCGGTCTCGTTGATCGCGATCCAGGTCGCCTCACCGAACGACAGCCCCTCGAGCGTCGCGCGCGGGAGCGCAACGAGCTGCTCCGCAAGGGCCTGCAGTGCGAGATGCTCGCGCTTGACCTGGCTGCGACTCGGTCGCGTATCGAGCAGGGCCGCGTCCGAATCGGCGTCGTGCTTGGGGTCCGCGAGCGCGTCCTGGTGGGGTGGGTTCATCGTTCGGCTCCGCAAAGAAGGCAAGGCTCAGACTCGGCGCTCAGGGGTCAGGGGTCAGGGTCAGGGGTGAAGTCCTCGGAGGAGCCATCCCCGGGGTTGGATTGTGCCAGCAATGCGCCCTGAGAGCCGGGCTGAGAGCCGCCCTGCAATCGGGCCTGCAATGCGACGAGCATCGCCCGAGCGGACTTAAAGTCGAACCGACGTACCGTCTGCGCCAGTGACTCGAGCGAGGCTCGCAGCTCCGGATCGCGGACGCCCTGCAGAAGCGACTCGGCCTCTTGACGCGCCCGCAGGTTCTGCGCCGCCAAGAGGCCGTCGAGCCGGGCCAAGGCCAGCTTCAAGGCCGCGGCATCGAGCGGCTGCGAAGAGGCGTGCCCCGCGCTCGCGTCGACTTCGACCCGGTTGGAAGCGGCCGCGGTCTCGGCGGCGCCTACAAGACGCGCGATCGATTGTAACGCCGTTGTCATCGCCGCTGAGAGCGCCGGCAACCGCGTACGCGCCTCTTCCAGGTCCGAGCCCTCTAAGAGCGCACGCTCCAGGGCTTTCGCGGCCGCCCCGACCTCCGACACACCCAGGGTCATGGCAACACCGGCCAAGGCGTGGGCCGCGGCCTGGGCGCGCGCCGGCTCGCCGGCCTCGAGCCGCGCCTCGATCTCGGCGGGGTGCTGGGCGAAGCGCTCGGCGAAACGTCGCAACCGATCGACGTGTTCGTTGGGGTCCTCGACAACGGCCTCGAGGCCCGGACCGACGGGGGCCGTCGAGGTCTCCGGCAACGGCGTTGCCGAGGTCTCGACCGCGTCCTCATTCACCGATGCCTTGGCGTCACGCAGCTCGGGCGCTTGCCCCCGCAAGCGCGGCAGGCGTTGCAGGGCCTGGATCAGCTGCTGTTGCTCGATCGGCTTGGCGAGATGACACAGGAAGCCGCGCGCGAGACAGCGTTCGCGGTCGGCCTGAGTCGCATGTGCCGTCATCGCGATCATCGACAGCGCGCCCCCCTGCGGCAGGGCTTGGACGCGGCGCGCCGTCTCATAGCCGTCCATGCCGGGCATCTGCAGGTCGAGCAAGACGGCATCAAAGGCACCACAGCCGCGCTCGCCTAGGAGCGCCAAGGCCTCGGCGCCGGAGTCCACCACAACCGGCATCGCACCCGCGCGCCGGAGGACCGCGGCCGCGACCTCATGGTTCAGGGGCTGGTCGTCGACCACGAGCACCCGCAAGCCGGCGAGTGGCTCCCTCGTCTCGGCCGCCGCTGGTGGCGGCAACGGACAATCATCGGCCGCGGCGGCATCGAATTCGAGCTCGAACGCAAAGCGGCTGCCGACCCCAAGCGTGCTCTCCAACGTGATCTCCCCGCCCATCTGGCGCACCAGCCGCTGGCAGATCGCAAGTCCCAGACCGGTGCCACCGAAGCGCCGGGTGATCGAGGCATCGGCCTGGGTAAAGGGCTGGAACAAGCGCTCGCGCTGGTCCTCGCCAATCCCGATCCCGGTATCGGTCACGGCCACCAGAACCCGCACCCGGTTTCCCGCACTCGGTGCACAGCACAGCTCGAGCTTGACCTCGCCCGCCTCGGTGAACTTGATCGCATTGTTGAGGAGATTGACCAACACCTGGCGCAGTCGTGTCTCATCACCCAACACCCAGCAACCGGCGCTCCCCTGGCGCTCGATCGAGAGTCGCAGCCCCTTGGCCGTGGCGCTGAGTGCGACCAGATCGCGCGTGTCCTCGATGAGCGAGTCGACGCTGAAGGCCGTGCACTCGAGGTCTAGGCGTCCGACCTCGATCTTAGAGAAATCCAATAGATCGCCGATCAGATGCATGAGCGCACGTGCCGCGCGCTCGGCCTTGCGGACGTAGTCGCGCTGGTCCGGGCTCAGCTGATCTCGATCGAGCAGCTGGACGAAGCCGACAATGGCGTTCATCGGCGTGCGGATCTCATGGCTCATATTGGCCAGGAACTCGGATTTCGCGCGGTTGGCGGCATCGGCCTTTTGCTCCGCCCGGCGCCGCACCTCGGCCTCGACGCGCAGCTGTTGGTTCGAGGTCTGCAGCTCGCGCAAGCCCGCTTGGACGCGCGATTCGAGCGCGTCATTGGCATGCTCCAGCGCGCCCGAATAGGACAACTGCCGCGCTCGGCGCTGCTCTTCGCGCAGGTAGAAGCGATCCGTGATCGCGAACGCCAGGATCACCGCATCCCAGGCCGAGCCGATCTGTGTCGCCCAGGTGGTGATAAAGCTTGTCGGCAGTAGCCCGAAGGCGTTGAGTGCGTAGATCACCATGAAACCAAGCAAGACCGCCCAGCCGAGGGAGTAGTAGCGCGCCGGACGGTAGCCCCGCAGACCGATCTTCAGGCCGGCAACGATGAAGAGCACCACGGTGAAGACGAGCGCCACCGCGAACTTGATCGCGATGCCGTAAGGGCCGAACAGCGCCAGCACCATGCCCGCTAAGGCCAGCCAGCGCAGCACCCCGAGGATACGGTGGACGAGGGGCGCGTTGCGCGCGGTATCTAGGATTGAGCGGGTGAACTGAACACCCGCGAGATAGGCCGCCGAGAGGAAGAACGGCACGCTGACGTTTGCCCACCAGGGGTTATTGGGCCAGAAAAACTGAAAGGCGATGCCGTTGAGCGAGAGCTGAAAGGCGAGGTAGAGACTGATGAACAGGGCGTAATAGGCGGCGTTGACATCGCGTAGGCGCCAGAAGTGATAGAGGTTGTAGATCACCAGCATCAGCAGGGCGCCGTAGTACAGCGACAGCAGGCTGTACTCGGTCGCGATTCGCTCGAGCGCGGCGTTGCGCGACAAGAGCTCGATCGGCAGCGTCAAGGAGCCGACGGTCTCGACCCTCAGATAGAGCGTCTGCGGTGCGCCGGGCTCGAGGCGCAGCGGAAAGAGAAAGGTGCGGGCGATCACGGGCCGCTCCGCGAACGGGACCCGATCACCGGTCTCGTAGCGCTGGGGCGCATCCGGCGCATCCGGCGCATCGGGCCCATTGGGCGCATCGAGGTACAGGACCACGGAGTCGATCAGTGGATACCGCAGCTCGAGATAGTAGGTTGCCGGCTCCTCGAGCCGACTCTCGACGCGCAGCCGCAGCCAATGGACGTGGCGATCAAAGCCGAGGTTCGGCGTCGAGTCGGTTGGCGGCGCAAAGGCCGTGCCCCAGGGCTCACTGCGGATATCGTCGATCGTCAGCGTCCCATGAGGATCGGGCAGTAGCTGCAAGTAGCCGTTGACGCTGTAGACACCGCCGCCGCTCAGGATCAGCGACGATGCACCCGTCGAGCCCAAGCCCGACCCCGACCCCGACCCCGGGCCGGTATCAGCATCGGCAGTGGGCTCAGCGGCAGCGAGCAAGCCGGAGCATCCGACGAGCAGGACCCAGGTTAGGCCCCAGGTTGCAAGGCATCGGTAGGGCTGAATCATCGGTGAGCTCCCTCTCTTCGGTTTTCCCCTCGTCTTAAGGCCGCCTTAAGGCACCCAAGCCCAGCGTGCGCCCAACGTGAGACCCGGCGCGGATCAGGCCCGGCTCAGGCGCACATCAGGCGCGCATCGCGCAGGGCTCCCATCGGCGCAGCCAGAGCTGACTCCGGCCGCCCGCGCTGGCCTCTTCCAGCGCCTGGCTGGCGGCCAAGGCCAGCTCCTGAGCGCGCACCCGCTCGCCCGCGTCGAGCAGCGCGAAATCGGCGCTGACGCCGCCGACGCTCGCGGTCAGCCGCTGCTTGGAGCCGCCCACGCGCGTCTCGATGGTGGCGACCGCATCCATCAACACACCGGCATGCTGCGACGCGGCATCGGCATCGGCTTGCGGGAGCAGCACGGCGAACTGGGGTCCGCCGTAATGGGCGCAGAGATCGAGCGGTCCCTCGGTGACGGTCGCGAGCACCTCGCCCACACGCTCGATCTGGCGCTGCGAGGCAAGCAACCCCTGCGCTTTGCTTAGCGCCGCAAAGGCGTCGATGCCCACCAACAAGACCGACAGCGGCTGGCGCTCGAGCTCGGCGCGTCGGGTCTCACGCTCGAGCAATTGATCGAAGGTCGAGCGACCCGGCATGCCCGCCGGGCCATCCAGATACGCGAGCTCGCGCAGGCGGTCACGACTGGCCTTGAGCTGAAGGTGGGTATTGACGCGGGCGCGCACGGTGAGGCGCTTGATGGGCTTGGTGATGTAGTCGACACCGCCGACGGCGAAGCCCCTGGCCTCGTCTTCGGTGTCGGTCTTCGCGGTCACGAAGATGACCGGTATCTCAGCCAGCTGGGGCTCAAGCTTGAGCAACCGACAGATCTCGTAGCCGTCGACGTCCGGCATCATAATATCGAGCAGGATCAGGTCGATGCGGTGATTCAACGCGATCTCGATCGCCTCTTCGCCGGAGATGGCGAAGAAGATCTCGCAGTCGGCGCCGAGTGCCGCTGCCAGCACCTCGATGTTCTCGGGAACATCGTCGACGATCAACAGGTGCGGACGCGGCTGGGCTCTGGACTCCTCGATTGCCACCATCGCGTGCTGTCCTCCTGTGCTCTGCCCCCGAGCCGGCCGGGCGCAAAGATCGGATCAAGGGAACTGCTCGAGCCTTCGCATGGCCTGATCGTAACGCTCGCGTAGGCTGTCACGCAGCCTCTTCTCTTTGGCGCCCGCGCAGCCGCCGAGCGCCTGCAGGCGCTCGAGAAAGTCCGCGGACATCCGTGCCTGCGCGTCACGATAATAACCCTCCGGGAACAGATCGTCTTGCGCGTCGAGCACGGTCATCCGGAAACTGCTGGCCAAGACCTTGTTGAGGTTCTCGGTTCGGCGACCTGAGCGGTCCTGCCGACAACGGTTGTTGTAGAGATCGAGCTCGAAGGCGGCCTCGACGGCATCGACGATGAGCTGCTCGGTCGCGGCGTCGAGCGCCCCTTGCGCCCGGGCCTCGCTCGGCATCATCAGCAGCGAATAGACCAGACCCAGCGACATGGCCAGCGCGGCGGCGAGCCAGGCGATCCTGAACGATGGCAGCGGCATGCGCACCTAGCTCCGGCCGTAGACGGGGATGGCCGCGCCGGTGACGCAGCGCGCCGCGTCCGAGGCGAGAAACAGGATCACGTCGGCCAATGCGGCCGGCGGCACCCAGCGCGCGTGGTCTTGATCGGGCATCGCGGCGCGATTCTCGGGCGTATCCACGGTGCCAGGGAGGATCGCATTCACGCGAATCCCCTGCTCTTTGTGCTCTTGCGCGAGCGATTCGGTCAAGGCAACCACCCCGGCCTTAGCGGCACAATAGGGCCCCATGCGCCCCTTGGGGCTCAGCGCGGCGCGCGCCGAAACGTTGACGATACTCCCTCGCCCGTGCTCGAGCATCACCGGCACGACCGCGCGGCAGCAGTTGAAGACGCTGCGGAGGTTGAGATCGAGCATCTGATCCCAGATCGCATCAGTGGTCTCGTGCAGCGCCGGCCCCATGGTGAAACCACCGGCCACGTTGGCCAGCAGGTCGATGCGCCCAAAGCGTGAATGGGTCGCCGCCACACTGCGCTCGACGTCGGCTGGATTGAGTAGATCGGTCGGAAACAGCTCGATCTCGGTGGCGTCAGGCAGCTGCGCCCTGGCCTTAACCAGCGCCTCCGAGCTGATATCCAGCATCGCCAGCCGCGCGCCTTGCTTCGCCAGCGCCTCGCACAGCGCCCGCCCGAGATTGCCCGCCGCGCCGGTCACCAGCGCGACCTGATCAGTCATTTGTGCCATAGGCTCGCTCCCGAGACATCGCCTGCTCAATGGATGTGACCAAGCGCACAGGGAACCGATCAGGGCGTGCGCTCCGGCCTTGGCGACCTCATGCCGCTCTCGCAAAACGTAAGGCCGAAGGGTCCAGCTGTAAACGTTGGCGTCCGCGGCCAGGGAGCGGACGCGAGCGAGCGGCGCATCGCATGCCCATGCGACCCCCCGAGGTTACCTGTATCATGGAGCGCTGGATCACGTCATCGTTACAAAGGCCTGGCCTTGCCGCGCACACCACTAGCAGCTGGCATCTGATGCAATGGCTTTTCTTACTGTTACCGGTCGCAGCGGCCTCTGGCTGGCTGCTCGCTTGGCGCTCTGGCTCGCGCCGGCGGGCCGATGCCAGCTGTGGCAGCACCGACCCGGTGTTCTTCCGCGGGCTCAATTATCTGCTCAACGAACAGCCGGATAAGGCGATCGACGTGTTCTTGAAGCTCGCTGAGGTCGACGGCGAGACCGCCGAGACCCACCTCGCGCTCGGCGCGCTGTTTCGGCGTCGCGGCGAGGTCGACCGGGCGATCCGCATCCACCAGAACCTGGTCGCTCGCGAGACCCTGAGCAACGCCCAGCGAGGCTATGCCCTCTACGAGCTGGGGCGAGACTACATGCTCGCGGGACTCTTCGATCGCGCGGAGAGCCTGTTCCAGGAGCTGGTCGAGCAGGGACTGCAGGATCGGCGAGCCCTGCGCAGCCTGATCGAGATCTACCAAGCCGAGAAGGACTGGCAGCGCTGCCTGGAGACCGCCGACGAGCTGCGGCGCCGATCCGGCGACCCCATGCAGACCGAGATCGCGCATTATCATTGCGAGCTTGCCGAGGAGTACCTGCGCCACGGACGTCGCGACGACGCGCGCGCCCAGCTCCTCGACGCTCAGGCCATCGACCCAAGCTGCATTCGTGCCACCATGATCCAGGCACAGATGGAGATGGAAGGCGGCGACGCCACCTCCGCGCTGACCCTGTATCGACACCTCGCCCGCCGCGGCCCCGAGTATCTGCCGGCCATGCTGCCGGAGCTGCTGCGCTGCTGTGAGCGGCTCGGCCGCGATGGGGTCGCCAAGGAGCTCGGCGATCTGTTCGCCGCTCATCCCTCGCCGCCCCTGATGCTTGAGCTTTCGCGGGCCATCGAGCGCGAGTACGGCGTCGAGCCGGCGCTGTACTTCCTCCAGAGCTACCTCGAGACCCATGCAGACCTGGTCGCGGCCGAGCGACTGGTGGAGCTACGCCTGGCGCAGGCAGCGCCGATGGCCGCGGCCGGCGATGCGCAGCTGCTCGGGGTGATCAGACACCTGGTGGCGGCGCAGCCGAGTTATCGCTGCGACCAGTGTGGATTCGAGGCGCGTGCCCTGCACTGGCAGTGCCCAAGCTGCAAGGGCTGGGGGAGCATCAAGGCGGTCGAGCCGCCCTCGCTACCCCAGTCCGGGGCCGGCACTGCTCGCGCGAGCGCAACCACGGTGACGCGCTAGCCCTGCGTCAACCCATTCAGTCCAGAGACCGACCGAAAACAGCCCCCTCATGCCGGCCCAACCTGACACCCGCCTGATCATCGCGCTCGACTATGCCAACGCACGCGATGCCCTCAGGCTCGCCGAGCAGCTCGACCCGCACCGATGCCGGGTGAAGGTTGGCAAGGAGCTCTTCACCCGCGCGGGACCGGCGGTGGTCGAGCGCTTGGTCGAGCGGGGCTTCGATGTCTTCCTCGATCTGAAATACCACGACATCCCGAATACCGTCGCCGCCGCCTGCGCGGCAGCCGCCGAGCTTGGCGTCTGGATGCTCAATGTTCATGCCTCGGGCGGACCCGCGATGTTGCAGGCCGCGCGCGAGCGCCTTGACACCCTGCCGCGACCGCCGTTGCTGATCGCGGTGACCCTGCTGACCAGCCTCGACCAGCACGACCTTGCCGCCATCGGCTGCCCAGGGGATCTCGACGAGCGCGTTGTCCTGCTGGCTGAGCTGGCGACCCGCGCCGGTCTCGACGGCCTGGTGTGCTCGCCACGTGAGGCAGCGATGCTGCGCGCGCGACTGGGACCCAGACCATTGCTGGTCACACCGGGCATTCGCCCCACCGAGGGCGCAACCGGCGATCAGAAACGCACCATGACCCCGAGCGAGGCACTCGCCGCGGGCGCCGACCACCTGGTGATCGGCCGCCCCATCACTGCAGCCGCTGACCCCCGAGCCGCGCTCTCGGCGATACTGGCAGCGATGAGCGCAGCCCCGAGCTTGAAGGGTCGCTGATCGCTAGGCGGCGCCCTCCCATCGCCCAAGAACCAACAACACGACAGGAGCCCTCATGGCCAAGATCAACAAAGCGGTCTTCCCCGTCGCCGGCCTCGGCACGCGCTTCCTCCCGGTGACCAAGGCAAGCCCGAAGGAGATGCTACCGGTTGTCGACAAACCCCTGATCCAATACGCCGCCGAGGAGGCTGAGCAAGCCGGCGCCACGCAGCTGGTCTTCGTCACCGGTCGCCACAAGCGCTCGATCGAAGATCACTTCGACAAGGCACCCGAGCTCGAGGCCGAGCTGAGGGAGGCAGGCAAGGACAAGCTCCTGCACATCGTTCAAACCATCCTGCCTGAGCACGTCAGCTGCATCTACCTGCGCCAGCCCGAGGCCCTAGGCCTCGGCCACGCGGTGCTTTGCGCCAAGCCCGTCGTCGGCAATGAACCGTTCGCCATCCTGCTCGCCGACGACCTCATCAGCAGCGAGGGCAAGGGGGTCTGCGAGCAGATGGCGGAGCTGCATGAGCGCACCGGCGCGAGCGTATTGAGCGTCGAGGAGGTGCCGCCGAATGAGACCCATAAGTACGGCATCGTCGAGACCGAGAAGCAGGCCGACGGCACTCTGCGCGTGACCTCAATCGTCGAGAAGCCACGCCCCGAAGACGCACCCTCGAACCTCGCGGTGGTCGGCCGCTACCTGCTCACCCCCACCATCTTCGCCAAGCTCGAGCAGACCGGCGCTGGCGCCGGAGGCGAGATCCAGCTCACCGACGCCATCGCTGCACTCCTCAAGGAAGAGACCGTGGTCGCCCATCCGTTCGAGGGCAAACGTTACGACTGCGGCAGCAAGGAAGGCTACCTACAGGCAACGGTCGAGCTGGCACTGGAGCATCCAGAGCTTGGTGCGACCTTCCGCGACTACCTGAAGACGCTGAAGCTCTAACCCCTCAGCTCTGGCCCATCAAACGCATTCGACGCCCTGATCGAGCCTCAAACAAGGCCTGACATCAGGGCGTCGCGGTGGTCGTGCACTCGGGTGCCATCACCCCGCAGCTGTCATCGCCCTGCTCGCAGAAGTCAAAGCAGGTGACGAGGCGGCCCTCGAAGGTTGCGTCCACCTGCAAGGCCCCCTGGGTCATCGCGACCTCGAAGCCCTCCTGACTGGCCGGCGTCTGGCCCACCAGACGCAAGCGCTGTCCCGGGTATTCGATCTCGAGCGCGACCCGCATCGGGTAGTAGCCATCGAGGAAGCGGCGCATGTATGGGCCGTTTCGCAGCCGAAAGAGCCCGTCGCCGAGGGATTGCAGCGCACGACTCTGCGCGCGGATGCAAAGCTCGGCCTGCGGGCCTACGTCTTCAAGCTGCACGCTGTGTCCCTCAACCCAGGCGCGCCCGATGTTCTGGGCGTGATCGATCTGCAGGTTGCGGATGCCATCAGCGCGGAACAGGATCTGGGCGGCAGGCACCGAATCGATGTTCTCGTGGCATTGAACCAGGTCGACCCAGCCCAGATCCAGGCTCGCCTCGGTGATGGCGATGCGGTTGTGGTGATAATGCGCATCGGCGGCCGCCGCGCTCGGCAAGAACGCAAGCTCACCTTCGTTCACCAGGGCGATCTGTGCCTCGAGATCGAAGTCGTCGGGCCATTGATCACTGGCGGCCTGTAGGCCCGACTGCGCAATCAAAGCGAGCGGCAACGCGAGCACCAGAAGGGCGAGCCATCTGGGTGTCCGGGTCACAGCCGCGAAGCGATGACCTTGAAACCTGTTCCAGCAGCGGCGTTCGAGCATGGATCTCCCCCTTCGATGACAGGCGGCTGAAGCGCCGAGTCGCTTCGTGAACATTGGGCCGGTGGCCGTTTCAGCTCGAGGCCTTCGCCCGCTTAGGACAACTCTTGCAACGTTTACCCTCCTTGTACTTCTTGCAGCATTTCCCGTTCTTCTTCGGCATGGGCCGCGCTCCCTGGCGACGCGATCGCTAGGCCGGAGCCCCAGAGGCCCCGGAGGAGATTCGGCTTGCCGCGGCAGCGAGCTCGTTGTCGATCATCAGCAGGCCTTGCCCCTGATCGCCAAACAGCCGCAGCCGCCCGAGGATGTCGTTGACCGTCGCCTCTTCCTCGATCTGCTCGGTCACGAACCACTGCAGGAAGATGTGGGTCGCGTGATCCTTCTCGTGCGCAGCGTGATCGACAAGGTCGTTGATGGCCGCGGTGACGCTGCGCTCGTGCTTCAGGGTACGCTCGAACATATCCATGATGCCGGCGGTCTTCGCCGGTGGCGCGGCGATCGCGTCCAATTGCACCTCGGCGTCCTGGTCGAGCAGGTAGCGATACATCTTCAGCGCGTGTGCCATCTCCTCACCGTGCTTGGCCATGAACCAGGCCGCCGTCCCCTTCAGGTTGTTGGTTTCGGCTTGGGCCGAGAGACCGAGGTAGAAGTACGCGGAGAAGAGCTCCAGGTTGATCTGCGCATTCAGGCGCGAGGCCATCTCGGTAGAAATCATCGACGAGTCTCCAATGGTTCTTCGGCCTTCAGCCGCGGTCGTCAGCGCGGTGGCCTGGGCGTCTCAGCAGAACCATGGAGGTTGCGAGCCGAGGACGAATTTCAAGACTGTAACCAGCGCTGATACACCCACGCGCACGGCGATCCGTTAGAATCTCGGCCTTTGCGCCCGGCCCAGCGTTGCCGAGCCCAGCGTTGCCTAACCAGGAACGGCGCGAAGACGACACCCAGTTACGGAATTCAACCTTGAGCCTTGGTCGCAGCCCTCGATGAGTCCAGTGCATGCAGGTCGGCCGCGGGTGGTGGTCGCGGGCGCCAGCGGCTTCATCGGCACCGCCCTTTGTCCCCTGCTCGCCGAACGCTTCGAGGTGATCGCCTTGACGCGATCGCCGGCGCGTGCGGCGACGCCAGACCCCGCGGGACGGGTGGACTGGTGGCATTGCGATCTATTCTGCACGCGCGACCTCGTCGCGGCGCTCGCCGGAATTGACTACGCGGTCTATCTGGTGCACTCGCTCGCGCCTTCATCGCGACTCACCCAAGCGAGCCCGCGCGACATGGACTTAGTGCTCGCCGACAATTTCGCCCACGCTGCGGCGCAGAACGGCATCAAGCAGATCATCTTCGTCAGCGGCGTCATGCCGGAGAGCTTCCGCTTCTCACCGCTGCTCTGGAGCCGGCGCGAGATCGAGATGGTGCTTGGCTCCCGCGGCACGCCGGTCACGGCCTTACGAGCGAGCCTGGTGCTAGGACCCGGCGGCACCGGCCCAGGCCTGCTGCTCGATCTGGTGCGGCGCTTGCCCGTACTCTTGCTCCCGCCGGCCGCGGCCTCGAAGACTCGACCGATCGCACTGCCGGATCTGGTGCGCGCGATGCTGCATTGCCTGGGACATCCGCAGCGCTTCCGAGGCGCCTTCGATATCGGCGGCGCCGAATCGCTGAGCTATGAGTCGATGCTGCGAGAGACCGCCGGTGCGCTCGGCCTGCGGCGCCGATTCATCCGAGTCCCGGCGCTACCGGTGGGGCTTGCATCCGTGACCGCAAGGCTGGTCAGCGGCGCACCGACCGCGATGGTCGGCGCGATCGTCGAGAGCCTGCCCCAGGACACGGTGATGCGCGACAACCCAGTGCAACAGGCGATTCAGCCAGGCGCGCTCCGTTTTCGTGCCGCCCTAGAGACCTGCATTGACCCCCAGAGCGGTCGTCTTTTGCCCAGCCCACGCGCGCCTCTCAAAGGCCAGGATCGCGAGGTCATGCGCGAGCAATCGCTGGTGCGCTCGATCCAACGCACACTCCTACCGCCGGGCTTGGATGCCGATTGGTTGGCTGGCAACTACTTCCGTTGGCTCGGTGAGTGCTGCTGGCCGCTAGTTCGAACCCGAGTTCAGGCCAATGGTGACGTCGAGGTCTGGTCGCGCCTGCCGCGACTGCGACTGCTGGCGCTGCGACTCCGGGCCGATGACAGCAGCCGAGAGCGGCGGATCTATGCCATCGCTGGTGGCCTGCTGGCGCGCGCCGGCAGCGGTCGTGCGCGCTTCGAGTTCCAAACCCTGCTTGACGGTCGCTACACCATGACCGCGATCCATGACTATGCGCCGGCGATCCCCTGGTACCTCTATGTGATCACCCAGGCACTCGCGCATCGTCTGGTGATGCATCGCTATCAGTCTCGCCTCGCACGGCTCGCGCGCTGATCAAGCGCGCCTCTCCGGAACCGGGCGGCCCATCTTCGACGGCCCCCTACCCTGACCCGCGACCAGCTCAGCATGCCGGTGCGCTGGGAACGCGGCATAATGCGGGCGCGGCGAGACCCCGAGGTGTCGACAGTCGAGACCGCGAATCCGTCGCACGGCTCTGCGCCAGAGCCCCATCAACAAGATCGTGCCGGTCTCCGAGCGCGACGAATCCCGGAGGGTGTGAACGTGTCCGACTCTGCGCAATCGATCTGGAAGCCGCTCTTTTGGCTCGTGCTGGCCGCCCTGATCAGCGTCTACCTGCTCTACAACCATCACAGCGACCAACTGCGCCGCGAGATCGACGGCGAGCATCAGTCTCTGCGCCAGGCCAGCCGCCAGCTGCGCTCGAGCGAGACCGACCTCAAGGCGCTCCAGCAGTCACTGGCTACCGCGCAGTCGACGATCAGCGAGCTGGAGCGCACCCAGGCGCAGCAGATCGATGCCCTGACGCGCGAGCACGAAGAACGGCTCCAGTCCCTGCGCCAGGAGCATGATGGCGCCACTGCTAATCTGGCTGAAACCCACGCGCAGCAGCTCGCGGCGCTCAACGCTCAGATCGAGTCCGTCGGCTCGGAGAAGACCCTGCTCGCGGCGGAGACCGAGGCCTGGAAGCGCGCCAAGGAGAAGCTCACCGAAGACCTGCGCGCGGCGATTGATGCCAAGACCGGGCTCGAGGATCGCCTCGCCGAGACGGCCGAGATGCGCCGCGAGCTCGAGGTGAAGCTCGCCGCCGACGACGCCACCATCGCCGAGCTCAATGCCCTGCTCAATCGCGCCAACCAGACCGAGGCGGCGCTGACCGATAAGCTCCAGCGCGGCACCGCGGCCCAAGAGGAGCTTGAGACGCTTGTCGCCAAGGAGGAGGCCGCGATCCTGGAGCTACAAGACAAGCTCGTGGCCACCACCCGCAGCCGCGCTGAGCTCGAGGAGCTGCTGGGGTCGGGTGGGCAGCAGACCGAGCCGCCGGCAACCGACGCGCGGCTCGAGGCCTTGCAGGCGAGCCTTGAGGAGGTCCAAGTTGAGCTCGAAGCGGTCTCGGCCGAGCGTGATGCCCTTGCCGCTCGGCTCGAGGCATCGGCCCAGTCCGACACCGACGCCGACCAGCAAGAGGCGTTGAGCGCCTTGCAAACGCGTTTTGATACCGAGCGCGCCGCATTACAGGCGCAGCTGGCCGAGGCCGAGGAACGTCTCGAGGCGGTGCAGCAAGCACTCGGCTCCGAGCGGGACGCGCTCGCGCAGCAGCTCGCGGAGACCAAGGCCGCACAGGCGAGCGCGCAGGCCGACGCCCTCGACGAGGCCGAGGATCGCATCCAGCGCTTGAGCGAGACCCTCGAGGCCGAGCGCCAGGCTCGCTCGGAGCTGGCCGAGCGCGCTCAACAGACGCAGACGGAGATGCAGACGCGGCTCGCGGAGGCGGAGCAGGCGCTCGGCGAGCTGCAACAGATGCTCAGCACCCGTGATGAGAGCCATCAGTCGACCACCGCCGAATACGAGGCCCAGCTGGCAGAGGCGGAGGCGGCACTCGAGGCCATGCGCGACAAGATCCAAGAGCGCGAGGCCGCGCTCGAGCAGGCGCGGCGGCAGGCAGAGGCCCTGCGCACGGATGTCGCCGAACAGACCTCCGAGCGCGTGCACGATTTCTACGAGCGCTTTGCGGCATTGGACGCTCAGCTCACCGCTCGTGGCCTGATGGTCAACCTCAGCGGCGATCAGATCCGGTTCCCAAGCGGCAGCGCGAGCTTACCCGACGACGCCACCCCGCTCCTGGAGCAGGTTGCGGCGGTCTTGATCGAGTATCCGCAGCTGGTTGTCCAGGTCCAGGGCCATACCGACAGCTCAGGTAATGCCGAGATCAATCGTGCGCTCTCCGAGCAGCGTGCCGAGGCTGTTCGCGAGGCCCTGGTCGAGCTCGGCGTCGCGCCGGGCCGGCTGAAGACCGACGGACTTGGCTCCGAGCAGCCCATCGCGAGCAACGCCACCGCGGACGGGCGTCAGCGTAATCGGCGGGTTGAGCTCTATATCGAGCGTCGGGGCGACGCCGGCTGAGCTCGGCAGCCGTTCATCGACGAGGCGGGTTGCGGGGCTGATCAGGGTACCGATCACGATCGGCCAGGTTGGGGCTCAGCGGCGCCAGAGGGACTCGTCGACAAGCTCCTTCAGCCGTCGATGCGCGGGGGTCTCCACCGATGTCAGCTCGAGACTGGTGCGAAAGCCGCGCGCATGCGGTGAGCTGCGCACAACCTTCGCGTAGACGTCACCGATCGGTGTCGCGCCATCGCGGGGGGCGAGGTTGATCACCACATCGGCGGCATCCGGCAGCCCGCGCGGCAGATCCGCGCGCAGACCGTAGTAGCCGAGGTCGTTGATCAGGCCAGGGATCGCCGCGGGGACGACACGCTTGTGCTCAATCTGTCGAAAGGTGGCATCGATCTGGGCCCGAATCCGCGGCGAGCGACGCACCTCGACGCGAGGGACCCGAAGCGGTTGCTCGCGACCATGCACGGCGCGCAGGTCGAACAGCTGTACCGGACGCGCGAGCCCCTTGAAGCGGACCTCGTTGACCGGTCCAACCTCGATCCCCTCAGCGATCTGTCCAGACGCCTCGGCGAGCGTCGACGCGCTGACCAGCACTTGGCCGCGCAGCGCGAAAGACTCGATGCGTGAGGCGAGGTTCATGACCTCGCCGATGGCGGTGTATTCACGGTGCGCGTCCGAGCCGAAGCTGCCGGCCACGACCTCACCGGTGCTGACCGCAATCCCCACGAAGATCGGCGGCAGCCCTTGGACCTCCAGCTCGCGGTTTAACGCAACCATGCCCTGTTGCATGGCGGCCGCACAGGCGAGCGCGCGAACGGCATCATCACCACTGGCCTGCGGCAAGCCAAAGAGCGCGATCACGGCGTCGCCGACGAACTTGTCAACCAAGCCACCAAACCCCTGGATGATCTCGGTCATGGTCGCAAACCAGCGGTTGAGCAGCGCGGCCATGCTCGGAAGTGGCAGCGCCGACATCAGGGCGGTAAAGCCGCGGATATCGGCCACCAGCACCGTCGCGTGTGCGTCCACCCATGGCCCGAGATCGATCGCCTCGTCGGCCAGCGCCGGGCTCGATCGAATCAGCCGCGTGCGATCTTGCTCGCTCATCGACCTTGTCGCCTCAGCGCGCTGGCGGCGGCTCGTCGCGGGCTCGGCTCGGTGACGCGAGCCAGCACCGATTCGATCTGCATCGGCGCCGCGGTGTTGAGAAAGACCGCGTGACGATGCTCATCCTCGCCGAGCGGCTCACGGCGAGCGATCTGCAGGCTCAGCACGTCGATATCGGCATCCGAGGCATCCTTGGCCTCGAGGGCGCGTTGGCGCAGGCGCTCGCGCAGCAGGTGCATGGGGGCCTGCAGCGCAAGGATGCGGCAGGGGCAGTCGAGGTCCGCTGCCAACGCCAGGAAGGGATCGCGCTGGCGGCGACTGAGAAAGGTCGCGTCGACGAGCACGCTAAAACCGGCCTCGATCAGCTCGCGGGCCAGTCCGAGGAGCCGCCCGTAGGTTCGCTCGGTGGCCTCTTCGCCATAGAGCTGAGGGTCCGGATGCTCAGACGCCCGACGCTGCTCCGGCACGCCGAAGAGCCGCTTGCGCTCGACATCGGAACGGATCTGGATGATCGGCAGGTGCTCACGCAACAGGTGTCCAAGCCAGGTCTTCCCGCTGCCTGAGAGACCATAAGTGACGAACAGCTGTGGACGATGACGCCCCGTGCAGGTGCGAGCCAAGGCCAGATAGTGGTGCATGGCGGCTGAGGCTTGGCCCAGCGCCTGGTCAAGGTCAGCCTGCTCGGCGCTCGGCTCGGGAACTGTCGGCGCCGGCGCTTGCGATGCGCCCCTGAGCTCGAGCAGCCGGATCGCGTTGACCTTGCCCCGCACCAGCGCCCGGTAGACCTGATAGAAGCGCAGCAGGCGCAGGCCAGCGTAGTCGCCACTAACCTCCAGGTAGCGGTTCAGCAGCCGCCGCGCCAACCCAGCGGCCCCGCTCTGGGCCAGGTCCATGGTGAGGAAGGCGACCTCGCTCATGGTATCGATCCAACGCAGATTCGGATTGAACTCGAGACAGTCGAAGATCACCGGCTCTTGATCGAGCACCGCGATGTTGCCGCGATGCATGTCTCCATGGCATTCGCGGATGTGGCCTTCGCGACGACGCCGCTCCAGCAACGGCCCCAAGTACGTGAATCGCTTGCGCGTCCAACGCTCCAGACGCTCGAGCTGCATCAGCGCGGGGCCGCCTGACTCGCCATCGGCCGTCAGCGCGGCGCGCAGCGGCTCGAAATTGTGCAGCATCGGTGCCAAGACCTGGGCAGGCTCGCCGTAAGGGCTCTCCGCCGGTGCCGGCGTCAGAGCGCCATGAAAGGCCGCGACGCGTTCCGCGAGGCGGTCGATGAGCGTCCCGTTGAGTCGCCCGCCATCGACGGGCTGGTCCGAGAGCAGCGCCTGTTGCGGAAATCGACGCATGCGCACGGCATAGTCGACCACCTCGCCGTCGCCACCGATCTCGCCGTCCATCTGCAGCCGACCATCGCGCCTCACCACGGCGACCACGCCGAGATAGAGCTGTGGCGCGAGGCGGCGGTTGAGACGAAGCTCCTCCTCACAGAAGAACCGCCGTCGTGCGAGCGTCGAGAAATCAACGAATCCGAGCGAGACCGGCCGTTTCAATTTGTAGGCGAAGTCACCGGCCAAGAACAGCTGTGAGATGTGCGTTGTGACAACCTGCACCTCATCAACGGGATGCGAATAGGCCTCGCGCTCGAGCAGATCGGCCAGGTGGGTCAGCTCGGGTGCTAGCACCTCAGGACCCCGCCATCGCGCTCACGCCCGCAGGCCTGCCGGCCCGGGGGGAGCCGCAGCCTCAAGCCCATGACTGAATCAGCACCGCCCCGAGACTGCCACACGCAGGCCGCGCAAGGCTGCTTCAGGCTCGGCCCATCCCCCTCGCGTGCTTGCGAAAACCAGCGCTTGTTCAATAGACTATTAGGCATCGCGTGATTCACGCATCCTACTTCGAGGTCGAATCCATGAGTATCGAACGTATCGTGTTCGCCGTTGCTGGCGCCTTCGTCCTGATCTCGGCAATCCTTGCCGCCACGGTCAGCCCATTATGGCTGTGGTTCACAGGCTTCGTCGGTCTCAACCTGCTGCAGTCGGCCTTCACGGGCTTTTGTCCGCTCGCCGTGATCCTGAAGAAGCTTGGCAAGGAGCCCGGCCCCGCGTTCTGACCCACCAGCGCGCGCTCCGAATCGCTTCAGGAGCGCCAGGCTCACCAGCTGCCGATTCACGGGGCCGCGGCAACCACCGCGGCCTCGTCGATGAAGACCTCGGCATGGGGCGCTGCGGCTGCAACGCTCGCGATCGGCAAGGCGGCACCCTCTCGCCAGGCCCTCACGGCATCCCCCTTCCCGCTGCCGGTGACCAGGATCAGTAACCTCCCGGTCCGCGTCAGCGCGCGTCGTGTCAGCGACACCCGATCCGGCGGCGGCTTCGGCGCTTCATGCACCGGTATGACCAGCTGCTCCTGCGTCAGCTCACGGCCGGGGAAGAGGCTCGCAGTGTGCCCGTCCTCGCCGATGCCGAGCAGGACGAGGTCAAACGGCAGCGCTGCCTCGACGACGGGCTCGTAGGCCCTTGCGGCGGCCTCAGCGCCGAGCTCCGCCGGGATCGCAAACACCTGGCTGCGAGGGATGGGCACCCGCTTCAGCCAGGCCTCGTCCGCCACCAGACTGTTGCGCTCGCCATCCTCGACCGGTAAGCACCGTTCGTCGCCATGGTAGATCCACCAGCGATCCCAGGCCGCCTGCGCATTCGCGAGCAGGCGATAGGCCGCCGTTGGTGTGGTACCACCCGCGAGGCAGAGACGAAACCGTCCGTGCTGCTCGATCGCCGCCTGAGCGGCGGCGAGGACCGCGGCAGCGGCGGCAGCGGCGACAGCGCTCTGGTCCTCGAATCGCTTGACCTCTGTGCCCGGCAGGGCAAGATGCTCGGCGCGCATGCGATGATTCCCCTCGATTCGGTGCTGATGCGTCGGCATGTTAAGCCCGGATCGGCCCTCACCACCACCCCGATCGCGCCGGTCCTGCCCCGGGTGCTCGATGCCAATGCCGAGCGCAGATCGGGGTATGATCCGAGCGCCTCCAGCACCCAGGGTTGACCCGGGCGGAGGCATCGCGTAGTACAGTTCCGGCGGAGGCATCGCTTAGAACAGATCCGCAGGCTTGTAGACTCAGGAGCGACGAGGAGCACCCATGGCAGAGACGATGCAAGAGATCATGAACCCAGGCGCGAGCACTGATGATCCGCGCTTCCCGAAGGCCCCAAACGACTGGAGCACGCAGGATGCCGAGCGCCAGGCCAGCGAGGAGGGGCTCACGCTGACGGACGACCACTGGGAGGCGATTCGCGCGCTCCAAGCCCTGCTCGCAACCGATGAGCAGCCGAACGCGCGGGGCCTTCATGACGCGCTCGATGAGCGTTTCCACGACCGCGGCGGGATAAAGTATCTCTACGGGATCTTCCCCGGTGGCCCCGTGGCTCAAGGCTGCCGCTTGGCCGGACTCAAGCCGCCCGCGGGCGCGGTTAACCCCTCCTTCGGCAGCGTCCAGTAAGGGATTGAGCGCCGAGGCTCCAGAGGCCTTTCGGCCTCAAGGGGACGCCACGAACGGGGCCACTCCGACCGCCTACCCGGTGCATCGGACGGCGCGGCGGATGCGGCTTAAGATCCCCTCGAAACGGCATGATCGAGCCTTCTTCACCCAGCTCGAGCAACGCCTGCGCGAGATCCCCAGCATCGAATCGGCGGTCCTCACACCCGAGACCGCCGGCATGCTGCTGCAATTTGCCGAGGGTGAGGGCGATGGCGTCGCTGCCGCCCTCGAGGCGCTCAAGATCGTCGCGATCGCGCGGGGGCACGCCAGCGCGCCGGCGATGACCGAGCATCAGGCGCCCAGCGAGACGGGATTGAACGCGCGCGAGGTCGACGCCCAGGGGCAAGCGCACTCGCCCATCGACCGACGCGCACTCGCCTTCACAGTGTTGATGCTGTTGCTCTTGCGCCAGATCCTGCGCGGTGGATGGTGGGCGCCAGGGCTCGCGCTGCTCTGGCTCCTGTTCGAGGTACTGCGCGCCCGAATGACGCCGGGAGCGGACTCGCCCGCCGGCCAGCCGACGGGGCCTCGATGACCGCCGCTTCAGGGAGCGCGGCGATCCTCCCTGGCCCGCTCGGGATTGGGCTGCCGGGACTCGGCATCAGGAAAACGCCGCGCATCGCCCAGATCGGCATCCTCATCCATCAGGATCCGTTGGCCGTCGCCCTCGAGGTCATCGAACTGCCCGCTGCGCGCCGCCCAGAATAAGACGCCAACCGCCACGAGTCCCAACAGCAGCATGCCTGGGATCAACCCGTAGATCACTTCCATCGCTCACCTCGTACCATCGGTTGATCGCTCGGTTGATCGCTGGGTTGGCGGGTGCGGTCCTTGAAGACCCGACCGAGCCGCGCTGAATTGCCGATCACCGCGAGCGAGCTGATCGGCATCGAGATCGCGGCGACCAGCGGCGTAATCAACGCGGCCATCGCCAGCGGCACCATGATGAGATTGTAGGCAATCGAGAGCCCGATATTTTGGCGAATGGTGCTTAGGGTCCTGCGCGAGAGTGCGGCGGCATCGCGCACTCGCATCAGCTCAGGGCTCATCAAAACGATATCCGCGCTGGCGATCGAGACATCGGTGCCAGAGCCGACGGCGATGCCGACATCCGCGCGTACCAGGGCTGGGGCATCGTTGATACCATCACCGACCATCGCCACCCGCTCGCCACGCTGCTGAAGCTCGGCGATCACCCGATCCTTGTCTTCGGGGCGAACATCAGCGATCAGGTCGATCCCGCCGAGCTGAGCTGCGATCCTCCGCGCGACCGGCTCGCGATCGCCGGTCAGCAGCGTCACGCGAATAGCCTCTGCGCGAAGCCGAGCAACGACCTCGGCAGCGTCGGACCTGAGCCGATCCGCGGCCGTAAAGCGCAGGCATTCGACGCCATCAATCGCGCAGTGCAGGGTCGTTCCCGGCACCGCTGAGTCGGTCTCGGGCTGCGCGCATGCCTTCGACGCCCCGAGGACCGGGATGCCGTTCGCGCCCAGCCAGTCGGCGGTGCCGACGAGCACCTGGTGGCCATCAACGGCCCCCGCGATCCCGGCGCCGGGCTCGACCCGAACCGCAAGGACCTGCGCCGAGCCGAGGCCAATGCCCGCGCGTTGCGCCAGCCTCACCAGGGCACGGGCGAACGGATGCTCGGAGACGCGCTCGAGCGCAGCGATGAGACGCAACTGCTCGCGGTACGCCGCACCCAGCTCGGTATCGGCCGGAAATCGTTGCCATGAGGCGCCATCACCGGCCCGACCAGCGCCATCGTCCCCGGCCGCGGCGACCTGCACGGATAGGACCTCCGGGCGCCCCTCGGTCAGCGTGCCGGTCTTGTCGAAGACGAAGTGGTCGATCTCGGAGAGGGTCTCGAGGACCCCACCCTCCTTGACCAGGATGCCGTGGCGCGCGCCAAGCCCGGCGGCCACCGCGATCGCCATCGGCGTCGCCAAGCCGAAGGCACAGGGACAGGTGATGATCAGCACCGAGGTGGCCGCCATCAGGGCCGTCTCTAGGTCAGAGCGCAGCCAAAGCATGAAGGTGAGCAGCGCCAGGCCGATGGTGAGCGCCACGAACCAGGGGACGATGCGATCGGCGAGCGATTGAATCGGCGCCTTGCTCGACTGCGCGTCCTCGACCAAACGGATGATGCGTCCGAGGGCGGTATCGCGCAGCAGCCCGGTGACCTGCACCTCGAGCACCCCTGCCCCGTTGAGCGTTCCAGCGGCCACCGCATCGCCGACGCCACGCTGCACCGGCTCCGACTCACCGGTCAACATGGCCTCGTCGACCTCGCTGCGGCCCTCACGCACCAGGCCGTCGGCCGGAATGGTCTCGCCCGGGCGCACCAGCAGGAGATCGCCCTCGCGCACGGCGCGGATCGGCAGCACCACCTCCTCGCCATCGCGCAATAAGGTCGCAACCTTGGGCTGTAGATCCAAGAGCCGCTGCGTCGAGGCCACGGCCTGGCGTTTCGACATCGCCTCGAGGAAACGGCCCACCAGGATCACGAACAGGAAGTTGACGACCGTATCCCAGTAGACGTGACCCTGACCGCTGAGGGTCACATAGAGGGAGTAGAGGTAGGTGATGGTCGCGCCGATGGCGATCGGCAGGTCCATGGTCAGCGCGCCCTGCCTCAGGCCGAGCCAGGCCCCGCGATAGAAGGGCCAGCCTGCGTAGAGCAGGGTCGGTGTGGCAATCGCGAAGCCGATCCAATGGAAGAGACCACGAAACTCGCCCTCGTCGGCGCCAGCGTAGAGGGCGATCGAGACCCACATCAGATTCATCGCCGCAAAGCCGGCGAAGGCCATCCGATACAATAGCCGACGATTACCGCGCTTGAGCAGCCCTTCGGAGGCCTCGGGATCGAAGGGCACGGCCGCGTAGCCGAGCTCGCTCAGGCGCCCGAGCAGGCTCGAGAGCCGCTGGCGCGAGTTGTCCCACTTCAGGCGCAGGCGCCGACCGGTCAGGTTAACGCGCGCCTCCTCGACACCGGGCATCCGAGTCAGGCCGGTCTCGATCAGCCAGACGCAGGCGGCGCAATGGATGCCCTCGACATGCAGGCTGACCTCGCGCTGATCCCCTGAGGTATCGAGGTAGGCGGATTGCACCTCGTCGAGATCGTAGAGGGCCAGCTGCTTCGGCGGCTCCGGCGGCGGCCCCAGCACCTCGCCCTCTGGGGTCCGGCGATAGAAGCCATCGAGCCCGGCCGCGTAGATGGCCTCGCAGACCGATTTGCAGCCCGTACAGCAGAAGTGACGTTCGCGGCCGGCAACGCAAGCAACGACCGGCTGCGAGCCGTCGACCGGCAGGCCGCAGTGGAAACAGCGCACCGCGCGCGAGGACCCGAGCGGCTCGGCTAGCGGTCGGCGACGCCGATGCGCTGATCGAAGACGACCTCCTGCTCGCCGGTCTCAGCGGCGACTAGGGTGTCCCAGAGCCCAGCCATCTTGAAGGTCACATCGACGGCGTAGCGGCCCGGGGCTTCCTCCACCATCGGCAACGAGAAATCCGCCGATCGGTCCGACGGCCGATAAGCATAGTAGGTGACCGCGTCGGGACGCACCGGTTGACCGGCCTGATCGACGACATAGAAGCGCACCGTGGTCGCCTCGCCGACGGCGACATCCGCCGGCGTGTCGAGACTCATGGTCCAACCAGGCGCCTCGGCGAGGCGCGAGGCCAGCGTGCGCTCGACATTGCGCCCCCGCTCGTAATAGTCGTCGATGACCAGCCCCGGATTGGTCACGAACGCGAGCGTGATCATGGTTGCGTTGACCACGAGTACGATGACCACCAATGCAATCCAGGCGACGAACCAGGGGCTGCGCCAGGCCGAGCCCGAGCGTCCGCGCGCCGAAGCCGCAGCATCAGCCCCGCCGCCGGAGCCAGAGCCAGCACCAGAGCCGACACCAGCGCCACTGATCGGCGAGCGTCCCAGGGTGACATCATTCATCAGTTCGATTCCTCAATCGGGTTCGGTACTCGCGGCTTGCCCGCGGGCCTTAGCGTGGCGGCCCGAAGAACGCACTCTCGCGCTCGGCGGTCGTCTCTGAGCCATCCGGCAGCCGCGTGGTTGCGTAAAAGGTCAGGGGCACGCGCTCATCGCCGAGATCACCGCGCTCGATCTTGACGAAGACGATCGAGGGTGTGACCTCGCCGCTGCGCACCGCCACCGGCTCTTCGGCGCCAACCAAGGTGATCGGAACCGGGCCCTGTGCACTGATCCGCACCTCGAGGTCGCTCTCGCTCTTGTTCAACACCTTCAGCGTGTACTTGTTCTGGATCGACCCATCGGAGAGTCGCACGAACAGTGGCGCCCGCTCGTGCAACACCTTGAGCTCGATCGCGTCGAGGCTCGAGAGCCCATAGACGATGCCGGCGAGCGCGATCGCCAAGATCGCCGTGTAGACCCAGACGCGGGCGCGCAGCAGCATCGGCTTGACCGACTTGCCCTCGATCTCGTCGAGCGAGGCATAGCGGATTAGACCGCGTGGGCGCCCGACCTTATCCATCACCGCGTCGCAGGCATCGATACAAAGGCCGCAGGTGATGCAGCCCTCCTGCTGGCCTTTGCGGATATCGACACCGGTCGGGCAGACCGCGACGCATTGGCTGCAATCGACACAATCACCCGCCGTGCGCTCGGCCTCGCTCTCGCCCTTCTTGAACCGACCCCGCGGCTCGCCACGCGCCACATCATAGGTCGGAACCACCGTAGACTTATCCAGCATCACGCCTTGGATGCGCGCGTACGGACAAAGCCAGAAACAGACCTGCTCGCGCAGCCAGCCGGCAAGCAGATAGGTGCCAGCGGTGAACAAGGCCACGGAGGCGTACACCGCCAGGTTCGCCTGGCCCACAAAGAAGTCCCGCCAGAGCGGGCCGGCACCGTAGAACCAGGCGACGAAGCTGAAACCGGTGAAGAAGCCGATCACGAGCCAGAGCAGATGTTTGGTCAGCTTGATGCGAATCTTTCTGGCGTCGATCGGGGCCTTGTCGAGCTTTCGCCGCTGCGGCGGACTGCCCTCAAGCTTCTCCTCGATCCAGGTAAAGACGTCGGTCCAGACCGTCTGGAAACAGAAGTACCCGCAGTAGACGCGGCCAACCAGCGCGGTGGCCACGGCGAGTAGGATCGCGAAGAACAGGAGCAACAGCGACAGCATCCAGAAGTCCTGCGGCAGGACCGTCACGCCGAACAGGTGATACTGCCGATTCGGGATATCGAAGAGCACGGCCTGATGGCCGTTCCACTGCAGGTACGGGCCGAGGAAGAAGATCAGCCAAACCGACGAAGCCACCCACTTGATGCGGCGCCACTTGCCCGGCATGCGCTTGGCATGGATGGTCTCACCGCCGGTGTTCACCTCCCAGTGGTGGGCCTCCGCGTAGAGATCATCGATGGCGGTTCCCGTGCCGCGCGTAGGGGATTCGTTCATAGGGGCTACAACCAGATTGGGTGCCTTGCAATACTCTCGGACCAAACATGGGCGTCGAGGCTAGCGCAGTGGCTCGCGCGAGGCGAAGAACAGACGGATGAAGAAAAAGGGGGATGAAGCATCCCCCCGTTTCCGGTCCCTGACCCCTCCTCTCCGATCTCCTGGGCTTTGTTCTAGCGTTCTTGCTCGCTTTTATGTCGTTCTGCATCCTCATTCATCAAACGGATGACCTTGTAGACAAGGTAGCCAATGATGAGGACGGCGAGCGCAATGCTTATAATAGAGCCCCAAAACACCGCATCTAGGTGCATATCATCCTCCTAATCGTTCAACCCTCTCGACCAGCGCGATCCGCAGCCTTCCTCGGGCAGCGGTCAGCGACACCCGAGGCGGCCGTCTCATTGTTTCTCGCGCCGATCCTAGCGCCCAGTCGTCTCTTGCGCTCAGTCGTCTACTGACCGCCACCCAGGCTGTGTACGTAAACCGCCAGCTTCTTGATCTGGTCGGGCTCGAGCTTACCCTCGAGGCTCCCGGCAGAGTCACCAAAGGCCGGCATCACGGCATCACGCGTTTGGTCGACACCGGGCTGATTCACACCATAGAGGATGGTGTGCTTGGCACTCTCGTAACCGCCGGGTTGGAAGCGCCAGATCCCATCAGTCAGATTTGCGGCACCAACGGTGATGATGGTGCCATCCGGCAGCTCAGCGAGCACACCGTTCGCGGATTGACCATGACAGGCGGTACAGCCTTTGTCACTGAAAAGCTTCCAGCCGGCCTCGCTGCCTTGGCCGCCATCGGCGATCTGGACCGTGAACTCGGCGAGCTGATCCACCTCAGCCTCGGTCAGGATATCCTTGTGCGCCGTCATCGCGCCCTTGCGCCCATTGGTGATGGACTCGCTGATCTTCGCCAGCGAGCCACCATAGAGCCAATCGTCATCGGCCAGCACCGGATAGCCCGGATTACCCTGGCCGCCACTGCCATGACAGGCGGAACAGTAGTCGCCGAAGATCACCTTGGCCGAGGCTAGGGTGTACTGGGTCAGCCCGGGATCAGCGAGGATCTGCTCCGGCGTCATCGCGGCGATCTGGGTCTCGTACTTGGCCCTCACGGCCTCGACCTGCTCAACACCCTGCTCGTACTCCTTGATCGAGGACCAGCCGAGGATACCGCGGGTAAAGCCACCGTCTTCTTGAGACTGCCAGGGCAGTACCGGAAACATCGGGTAGAGGATGCCGTAGAGGACGAACCAGGCGATGGAAGCCCAGAGGGCGATCATCCACCACTGCGGCGGTGGATTGTTCAGCTCGCGGATATTGTCGTCCCAATAGTGCCCCGTGTTGTTCTCGCCCGGGAACGGATTATGGTCGGCCATCGTTATCTCCGAGGTCCTCGTGATCGTCTTCAAACGGGATGTGCTTCTTGGCTTCGAGCTTGTCCCGATTCTTCGGCCGAAAGACCTGAAAATAGGCCACGACCATGAGCACGAAGATGGCGACCGTCAGAATGGTTCCGACCCAGTCGGAGGCCGTCATCGCTGCCCAATCGGTCTCGAAATACTCCGAGAGGCTACTCACGATAGACCACCCCGGGGTCTAGCTTCGCCATGATGCCGAGCACCTGCAGATAGGCCACCATCGCGTCCATCCCGGTCTTGCCCTGCAGCAGCCCTGGGGCCGCCTCGATGTCAGCATCACTGTAGGGGACACCGATCGCGCGCAACCCCTTCATGTGGCGCTGCATCTTCTTCGGGTTGATCGTCTCGTCGTCGAGCCAGGGATAGCCCGGCATCACCGATTCGGGAACAACCGAGCGCGGATCGCGCAAGTGCTGGCGATGCCACTCGTCCGAATACTTGCCGCCAAGACGCGCCATGTCGGGCCCGGTGCGCTTCGAGCCCCACTGGAACGGATGATCGAACATCGATTCAGACGCAAGCGAGTAATGGCCGTAGCGTTCACGCTCATCACGGAATGGCCGCACCTGCTGCGAATGACAGAGATAGCAACCCTCGCGCTGATAGATATCGCGTCCCCAGAGCTCGAGGGCCGTATAGGGCCTGATTCCATCACCCGGCTTCCAATTCCAGGTGGTCTCGGTCGGCTTCAGCACGCCGCGTCGCGGGTCGAGCACGTAGTCGCCGTTATCCTTACTCAGAAAGTTTCCCTGATCATCGGTCTTGAAGCGCAGCGGATTCCCCTGCGCGTCGGTCTCGTACTTGACCGAGACGATGGGCGTGGTGCCGGCCTCTTGCCAGACGATCTCTGGGAATTGGTTCGCCTCCTCGGTGCTCTTGAGATAGAAGAGCGGCACGATCTCGACGATACCCCCCACCGAGAGCACGATCGCGACCACGATCAATAGCCCCCAGATATTGCGCTCCAAGCGCTCCTGTATCCCCTTCGGCGGTGTGTTCTTGTCAGCCATTCTCTCGTTACTCCTCGGGATTCCTGCGATGCGGACCGGCTCAGGCAGCGGCCACGGCTGGCGTGCCGCGCGCCTCGCGCAGACTCCCGGCGGAGACCGACTTGCGCACCGTCATCAAGACGTTGAACAGCATGATGATGGCACCGAGCAGGAAGATACCACCGCCGACCGCGCGCATGGCGTAGTACGGATGCATCGCGGCAACGGATTCGACGAAGGTATAGGCCAAGGTGCCGTATTCGTCATAGGCGCGCCACATCAGGCCCTGCATGATGCCGGACACCCACATGGCGACCACATAGATTACGGTGCCGATGGTCGCGGTCCAAAAATGGACATTGACCAGCTTCTCCGACCACATCTCGGTATGCCAAAGCCGCGTCATCAGATGGTAGATGGCGCCAATCGAGATGCCGGCCACCCAACCTAGTGCGCCGGAATGGACGTGACCAATGGTCCAGTCGGTGTAATGCGAGAGGGCATTGACCGTCTTCAGCGACATCACCGGGCCTTCAAAGGTGGACATCGCATAGAAGGCCAGCGCAATGATCAGGAAGCGCATCACATAATCGGTACGCAGTTTGTCCCAGGCCCCGGAGAGGGTCATCATGCCGTTCACCGCGCCACCCCAGGAGGGGATGATCATCGCCAAGGAGACCGCGGCGCCAAGTGAGCCGGTCCAGTCTGGTAGCGCCGTGTACTGCAGATGGTGAGCACCAAGCCAGACGTAGCCAAACATCAGCGCCCAGAAATGGATCACCGACAGGCGATAGGAGTAGATCGGGCGATTGGCCTGCTTGGGCACGAAGTAATACATGATGCCGAGGAAGCCGGCGGTAAGGTAGAAGCCAACCGCGTTATGGCCCCACCACCACTGGATCATCGCGTCCTGCACACCGGAGAACAGGCTGTAAGATTTCAGCATCCCGACTGGGATCGAGAGGCTATTGACCACATGCAGATAGACGATCATCACCATCATGCCGAGGAAGAACCAGTTCGACACATAGATGTGCGAGGACTTCCGGTTGGCGATGGTCATGATGAAGTTGAAGGTGAACGAGAGCCAGACGACGGCGATCAGGATATCGATCGGCCACTCCAGCTCCGCGTACTCCTTCGACTGGGTGAAACCCAGTGGTAGGGTGATGACCGCCAACACGATGATGGCGTTCCAGCCCCAGAAGGTGAACCACGCCAGCTTGTCGCTCCAGAGCTTCACACCACAGGTGCGCTGCACCGTGTAGTAGGCGGTGCCCATCAGGGTACAGCCGCCGAACGCGAAGATCACCGCGTTGGTGTGGACAGGCCGCAGCCGACCGAACGAGATGTACGGATTATCGAAATTCAGAAACGGCCAAGCGAGCTCGGACGCGATGTAGACACCGACGGCCGCACCTACCACCAGGTAGACGACGGCCATAATCGTGAACCAGCGGACGACGTCGAAGTCGTATTTGCGCTCCGCGGCAAAGTCGGCTGTGGCTTCCATAGACCCCCCAAACAGGCTGGGAAAAAGAGAGGTGAAGGGGCGCTCCAGCCCGATGTTCTGGTGGCATGCCGCATCCAGGCATGTGCCGCGCAACTACACTCGAAGAGGGGGCCAAAGTCAAGATAAGCGCGTCTTTTGAACGCCTCGGGTGAGGCATTTCACACAGTTTTTCTTGACCCAGATCAGGTCAGCACGGACCCTGGCAAAGAAGGATAAGACCTTCTTTTCTAGTGTTTTTTGCCAAAGAGCGGTGTCCTGAGCGGGCCGCCCACCTGAAGCCTCACTTGAAGAAGGACTCGAGCGAAAAGCCCTCTTTCTCGAGGATATCGCGCAGCCGGCGCAGCGCATCCATCTGGATCTGGCGCACCCGCTCGCGGGTCACGCCGAGCTCCTGGGCCACGCGCTCGAGCGTCGAGTGCTCGTAGCCATGCAAGCCGAAGCGGCGCTCGACCACCTCACGCTGCTTCTCGTTGAGCTTCTCGAGCCAGTGATCGAGGTTGCTGTGGATATCCTCATCCTGAATGTCGTCACTCGGGTCATGGGCCGCTTCATCCTGCAGCATGTCCACCAGAGGCTTATCGGCATCCTTGCCGTACGGGGTATCCACTGAGGCGGTGCGCTCGTTGAGCCCCAGCATGCGCTTGACCTCGGCGATGGGCTTGTCGAGGAGCTCCGCCACCTCTTCGGTGGTGGGCTCGTGGTCGAGCTGCTGCGAGAGCATGCGCGTGGCCTTGAGGTAGACGTTGATCTCCTTGACCACATGAATCGGTAAGCGAACCGTGCGCGTCTGATTCATGATGGCGCGCTCGATGGTCTGGCGAATCCACCAGGTCGCGTAGGTCGAAAAGCGGAAGCCGCGCTCAGGATCGAACTTCTCGACCGCCCTAATCAGGCCAAGATTGCCCTCTTCGATCAGATCGAGTAACGGCAGACCGCGGTTCAGATAGCGACGCGCGATCTTCACCACCAGGCGCAGATTGCTGACGATCATGCGCTGGCGCGCAGCCTCATCGCCCTGCTGAGCGAGGCGCGCGAAGCGAACCTCCTCTTCCGCCGAGAGCAGCCTGGATTCGCCGATCTCGTTCAGATAAAGCCGGGTGGCATCGAGCTCGCTGTCGCCGGGTGCATAGCGTTTGGTGGGCGCATCGCTCGCTTGAGGGATATCGCCGATGCGCGAGGGGCCGCTTTGTGCCTCGTCATCCTCATCGCCTTCGAGCTCATCGGCCTCGGTCTCCGGGAGGTCCGAATCATCGAGGTCGGCATCGTCGCCATTGAGCAGGAGCTCGTCCTCGACGGGGAGGGAATCCGTATCCGGATCCTCTTCCGGGTTAGCCGCTGGCATGAATCCCCCTCGTTGCAGTCGATCGGCTCACCGTGCTGCCGGCAAGAACAGCAATGGATCAACGGTGGCGCCGTCGCGGCGGATCTCGAAGTGCAACATGGGCTGGCCAGCCGCCGACTGACCCACCTCTGCAAGCTGTTGCCCGCGCTTCACACGCGCCCCCTCACTCACGAGCACGCGGCGGTTGAAACCGTAGGCGCTCAGGTAACGGGGGTTGTGCTTGACGATAATAAGATTGCCGTAACCGGCGAGTCCACTGCTTCCGCTGTAGACGACCTCACCGTCGGCCGCCGCGCTGACCGGCGAGCCGGCCGCAGCGGCGATGCGGACGCCCTGTCGGGTCCGGTCGCTCGGATGATAACGCTGCGCCAGCGGCCCTGAGGCGGGCCAGGTCCAGGTTAGGCCCGAAGCCGCCGCCGAGCTTCCAGGTTTAGCGGCCGACGCCGCCGCCGAGGCGCCCGATTTGGCCGCGGTGCTCGAGCGCGCCGCGACCCGCTGCGTCGATCCCCCTGCACTCGACCCCTTCGAGGAACCGCCGCGTGGCGCCTTCACGCGCAGCAATTGCCCGGCGTAGAGCGGATAGGGCGGCCCCAGATCGTTCCAGGCCGCGAGCTTACGCATGCTGATGCGCTCGCGCTCGGCGATCTCGCTCAAGGTGTCGCCGGAGCGGATGCGATAGAAGCCAGGCGGCGCCGGGCCGTAACCACGATCATCGACCGGCGCTAGCCCTTTGGTGCCGCAGCCCGCCAGCAGGAGCGCGACGAGCAGGACCGGCAACATCCCGAGACCTCGCATGCATCACGCCTCAGCGTAACCGGATCACGAGCCCGATCAACGCCGCCAGGCAGACGCGCGCACCGAGACCCACCCGCGAGGCGAGCAGGAACGGGATCAGCGCCAGCGACATCACGCCCTTGGTGTCAGTGATCACAGGATCATGCAGGGCCGAGCAGACACGCATTAGACAACGCCCCCGAGCAAAGGCACAAAGGTAACAGGCTCCAGCACCTCGTGCTCGTAGGCGGGCCGCCGACCGGCGTGCTTCTTGACCAATCGCACCAGGACCTGACCACGCTCGGTCTGCAGCGGCAGGATCATGCGGCCACCGGGTGCCAGTTGCTCAGCCAGCCGTCGCGGGATCCCGCTCGCTGCCGCGGTCACCAAGATGCCATCAAACGGCGCGTACTCGGGCCAGCCCGCACTGCCGTCGCCGTGGCGCAGCCGGATATTGCGCAGCTGCAGCCGCTGCAATCGCAGCTCGGCACGCACCTGCAGCGAGCGGATGCGCTCGACGCTGTAGACTCGCCGCACCAATCGGGCCAGCACCGCGGTCTGATAACCGGACCCGGTCCCGATCTCCAACACGGTCTGCGGCGGGTCGCCCTCGAACAGCGCCTGGGTCATGCGCGCGACCATGTAGGGCTGCGAGATGGTCTGCCCCCAACCGATCGGCAGCGATGAGTCCTCGTAGGCGCGGCTCGCTAAGGCCTCGTCCACGAATAGGTGCCTGGGTAGCTGCCGAAGCACCGCCGCCACCGCGTCGTCCTTGAGACCCGCAGTCAGCAGACGTTGCACCAGCCGCTCGCGAGTGCGCAGCGACGTCATCCCGCTGCCCTCGGCGACAACCCCTTCGACCGGTGCCAGATTCATCGCAGCCCACCCAGCCATCGGTTGAGCGGCTCGATGGACTCATGCCGGGTTAGGTCCACCTTCAGCGGTGTCACCGAGACGTAGCCCGAGCGCACCGCATGGAAGTCGGTGCCCTCGCCCGCATCCTGCTCTGGCCCGGCGGGGCCAACCCAGAACATCGGGCGACCGCGAGGATCGAGGATGCGCTCCACCGGCTCAGCCTTGTGTCGGTGACCCAGCCGGGTCGCGCGTATCCCACGCAGTTCCGAAAGCGGCAGGTCGGGCACGTTGATGTTGAGGATCGTGCTCGCGGTGAGGGCACCATCGCCAAGTCCCCGGATCAGCTTGCCGGCCACCGCGGCCGCCGTCTCGAGGTGTTTCGGCTCGTGTGAATTGATCGACACCGCGAGCGCCGGTCGCCCGAGGAACCGACCCTCAGTGGCCGCCGCCACCGTACCGGAGTAGATCACGTCATCACCGAGATTCGCGCCATGGTTGATGCCCGCGACCACCAGGTCCGGCTCCTCGTCTAGGAGCCCGGTGATCGCGAGGTGCACACAGTCGGTAGGCGTGCCGTTGACGCGGATAAATCCGTTCTCGAGACGCTCGGCACGGATCGGGACATCTAGCGTCAGCGAATTACTGGCGCCGCTGCGGTCGCGGTCAGGGGCCACCACGCTGAGCTCTGCAAAGCGCGCGAGCTCGGCGGCCAACACTTGGAGCCCTGGCGCGCGGTAACCATCATCGTTGCTGAGTAGGATCTTCATTGGCCTCCGGATGCCCGACCTCGCGGCACGGCTCGCGGGATACTTCGCAGCCCCATCGATCCTTGCGCAGAGTCCGGTGTTAGCCCCGCGGCTTTGCTACAGTGGATAGTTGAAGCGACGAAAACGCGAGAACAGAAGTGAACAATCGCCTTCAGGACGCTGATTATGCGCTCTTTCGCGCCGAAGTCGAAGACGCTGTTCCGCTCAAGCGGGAGAGCGCGGAGCCGTTCAAGGAGCGTCCACCCCCGATCCCGCGCCCGCAGCCACCCGAGGCCCCAGCCGAGGATCTCGCGCTGCTGTCAGAGACCGAGGTCGAGACCCACGACGTGCTCTTGTTCGTCCGGCCCGGATTGCAGAAACGGGTGCTACTGGCCCTGCAGCGGGGGCAGATCGAGCCGAGCCTCGAGCTTGACCTCCACGGCCTGACCGCCGACTACGCGGGCGCCTTGCTACAGACCTTCCTCGCTGATTGCGCCGCGCGTCACGTGCGCTGCGCCAAGATCATCCATGGTAAGGGGCGCGGCTCAGCGAAACGCCAGCCGGTACTCAAATGCAAGGTCAACTACTGGCTGCGCCTGCGAGCGGATGTGCTCGCCTTCTGCTCGGCCCCGCGCCACGATGGAGGCACCGGCGCGGTCTACGTCCTGCTGCGCAACCCGAATAAGGCGCAGCGGCGCCGTTAGCGAGCCGCAGCAACCAAGGGCCAAGGCCAGAGTCGGAGCCAGAGTCGGAGCCAGAGTCGGAGCCAGAGCCGGCGGCGCCCCAACCGGCTCGGCCCCCGTACGGACCGAGCCCGAGGCCGCCGACCGGCAGCCGCCATCGCTCGGATTAGCTCAGGATCTCGCCGGCGTAGTCAGCGATCCCAGGATTGCCCTTGACGTTCTTGAGCTTCGGCGTGTTGAGCTTGTCGATCTTGACCGTCTTCACATCACGCAGGTAGGTGGCAACCGTCTCCCAAATCGGCTCACCCGGTGACTGACTACCAACCGTAGCCCATCCCGCGACAACATAGGTCTTGTCGGCCTCGACCTTGGTGCCGTCGTCGAGCTGCATCTCGGTGATGCGCTCGCCCATTCCGGCGGCCGGGTCGCAGACATAATCGAGCCCACCGACGCGGACCATGTCGCCGCCCTGCTGCACGTAAGGGTCCTTGTTGAAGAGGTTGTCGCAGA
>CAZTYV010000003.1:0-1620 GCA_964617675.1 uncultured Halochromatium sp.
AAGAGCGCCGCGGTGGCCTCGCCCGGCTCGGCCTCGAGCAGGGCGACCACATCGACCCCAGCCCGGATCTCCTTCAGCACGCCGAAGAATTCCGCAGCGTTGGCGGCGCCGATGCGCCCCTGCACGAAGACCCGCTTGGCCTGTTCCGACAGCCCCGAGCGGATCACGTTGGAGATGTCTTCCCAACCGCGCGGACTCGCGCCGATCAGGTGATCATTGGCCAGCTGCGTCTGGGTGTCGTCGAGCTTGTCCGGGCGCACCTTGAGATAGGCCATCACCTCGGGTGCGAAGCCGCTGGCCACGGCATGCGCGAGGAAGGCGTCGATCACGGTCTGGACGTTGAAGTGGAACATCCGGTCCGCGAGCGCGGTGCCCATGTCGTGGCTGACCGCGCCATGGAAGCTGGCGTTGCCGGCGGCGATGACCTGCCAGCCATCCGGCAGCCGATAATGACCGACGCGCCGATCGAGGATCAGCGAATAGGCCGAGATCTGCAGCCGTTGATCGGCCGCGGTGAGCTCGTCGAGAAAGAGGATGCCCTCGGGCTGGTCGCTGGTGGGCAAGAACTCGGGCGGGAACCAGACCGTCTTGCCCTGGGTATCGTCGGCGAAGATGGCGCCGCGGATGTCGACCGGCTCGATCGTCGTCAGGCGCAGATCGATCAGCGGCACATCGAAGTGATCGGCCACCTGGCGCACGATCGACGACTTACCGACACCGCGAGTGCCCCAGAGCATCGAGGCGCGATGGCGCAGCACGGGGTCGGCATACTGCTCGATCAGGGCCTGCTTGGCGGCGGCGATGGAGACCGGCGGGATATTCATCCGGCCTCGGCGCCTTGCACAGCGGTCTCGGTAACGCGCCCTTTGCTGTCATCGACGATCCAATCGCGACCGATCAGCCGCCGCGGCATCGGTGGGATCTCGATCACCGGCAGCTCGCGCATCATGAAGATACCGATCAGCAGCATGGGCGGGGCGTGGAAGATGAACATCCGTGCCAGCGAGGAGGTCTCGAGCGAGAGCAGCTGAATCAGCGGCGCCGTGCCCAATAGGCCAACCCCGACCAGCATCGGGATCGCCCGCTGGAAGGTCACCCGCCAGCGCGCCGACTGCCAGCGGGCGTGGAAGTCCCCGGGGTCGCTGCGCAGGGTTCGCTGTAGGTGCGACACGGCTTGCGCCAGCTTCGTCTCGACATCGGCGGTGCGCTGCGGCTCCGCGGCCGCGACGCGCACGCTGCCGCGCCAGGTCTTGCCGAATTGACGCATCGGACGCCATTCCCAGCCGAGTACGGCGAGCAGGTCAGCCGGGACACGCAGCCGGCGCTCATCCTCGGCGCGCAGCTCGAAATCGGCTGGCATCTTGCGCCCGGTCTTCGCGTTCAGGGTCAGCTGCACACCGTCGACCCGTGCCTCGGCCCGCTCGATCTGCAGGCGCCAGTGCGCCTGCTGCTGTTCCGGTTGTTGATCCCGCGTCTGATCCGGGCCCTGCTCTGAGGGCTGCTGGTCGGCAACAACCGGCTGCAGACGATAACTGCGCGCGACATGCGCCCCGTCGACGGCGACCAACTGTCGCCCGACCTCGATCGCCTCGACCTGCTCGAGCAACAGCCCGGGATCGG
>CAZTYV010000003.1:1720-45378 GCA_964617675.1 uncultured Halochromatium sp.
CGTCTCGGAGCCAGACTCCGATACCGGAACTCTAACAATGCGAACCATGACAACAAGCTCGTGATCGTCCGTTTTACGGGACGATGACAATACACGGCTTCGGGGGCCGCATCACGCCTGAAAAACCCTGCATCGGTTGAGGGTTCCGAGGCCGGCCGATCAGGGCGAGGCGACCTGGCAGGCTCAACATCCGGTGCTCTTCATCAAGCCGTGCAAGAGCCAGCGTCGTTCGCCGCCGATCTCGCGGTAGACCCAGAGGCGCTCGCCGCGGTGATTGATGGCGATGTAGTAGTCGCGGGCGATCTCGAAGCCGTCCCACCAGCCGGTCTCGATACGCTCACAGCCTTGACTGAGCTGCAGTGGACCCTCGAGCCAGGGGCGGCCGCCGCGTTGCTCGAGCAACAATGGCTCGGGCAGCAGCCAGAGCGGGCGCTCGGCACCTGTGAGCGGCGGCAGCGTGGCCCTCGGCTCGCGCGTCGCCGGCTCGCTCCAGCGCCACGCACGCTCTGGGCGATGATCGGCGACCCGCGCCAGACCGCGTACGGCCTGATCCCCGAGACGAGCGCGCAACCGATCGAGCAATGCCCCGTCGGCGTTATCATACGGGGATCCTAGACCCAGCAGCTCGCCGGCCGTCGGCGGCAGCGGAGAGAGCACCTCGCTCAGCACGCCGATCGCTCGAACGGGCCGCGGAAGTCTAAGCCGCTCCAAACGCTCGCGCAGCAGCGCGAGCCAAGGGTCTGGCTCGCGCTCCAGCCGAACACAGCCGAGCTGAAAACGGGTTGCGTCCACATCCGCGTGCCATAGACGCCAGTGTAGCCGCTGCACCCCACTCTGGCGCGCCACGAGAAAGCCGCCGAGCTCGTCAAGCAGGCGCCGGCAAGGAAAGATCAGGGCATCGGTGCTCTGTGCCTCGGCCGGCAGCTCGAGCTCGGCTTGAAAACGCTCTGGGGGCCTGAAGGGAGGCCTTGGATCGGCGCGCTCACCGAGCAACCGCTCGATGCGCTGCAGCAAGGGCAGACCAAAACGCTCGGCGAGCCCGGCGCGCGGCAAGCGCAACAGTGCGCCAATGCTACGCACGCCCATACTGGCGAGATCCTCTTGGGCCTGGCGCTCGCCGATGAGCAGCCCCGGCGTCAGATCGGCGAGCGCCTGGCGCAGCGCCACCCCGCTCGGGATCAGCCCCTGATAGCCGGCCTTGGCCAGCAGCAGTGCCGCCGATGGGGTGGGTGCCAGCACACAGCGGACACGCCAACCGAGCGCGCTGGCCCCTTCGCTCAGGCGCTGATACAGGGCCTGAGCCCCGCCGAACAGGCGCAGACTCCGCCTCGCCTCCAAGACCAGGGCGGCCGGGCGCTCGGCCTCAAGGTCGAGACTGACGAGATCACTGAATCCGAGTGCCCAGGCCGCCAGGCGCTCCAGTGCCGCACGCTCGGCCGCGGGGCGACGGGGTAGGATGCGAAGTGTCTCCGACAAGGCCCTGGCAGCGCCCTCGGGGAGCCCAGGCCGCACACCCAACGCGCGCGCGGCGGCATTGCAGGCGATGATCCGCTCGCGCTCGCTGACCGCCAGTGGCAGCCTCTCCTGCGAGGTGCGCTCGAACAGCTGCAGTGAGAGCGATGGCAGATAGAGCGCAAGCCAGCGCATGGCCTCGCGCTCGGCGGTATGCCTGGTCTCGCCGGGCGGATCGAGGGCAAGCGGGCGTGACCGGATGGGCTGCAGCGGGCGCTGCCTGCTTGGATCTGGGTCTGGCCCTGGGCCCAGCTCAGAGTCTGGCTCCGTGTCTGACTCAGGATCCAATTCTGAATCTGGCTCAGGGCGTGACCGCAAGCGACTCATCGTGCAGACCCGAGAGCTTGAGATGCGCCCCCGAACGGCCACCCCGAAGCTTACGCAGATGCAGCTCGAGCCCCTGCCGGCTGGTCACACAATCCACCCGCAACTGGGCCGGGGACGACTGCCCAGCAGCCGATGCCGGACGCAGCAGAAACGCCGGCGTCACCTGTGTGTGTGCCGCTAGCTGAAGCCGCCGCAGCACGGGCAAGCTCCAGGCGGCGTCTTGCTGAAGCCGGCGATGCTCGGTCAAGTCTGCACTCCAAGCGATCACCGCGGCGCAGCCGCCGAGGCGCAGCCCCTGCTCCATGGCCCAAGCGCCCTGCCCTGGCGCCTCAACCACCACCAGGTCGCCGAGACCGATCCCCTCGGCCTCGAGCGCCGGCGCATAGGGGATCAAGGGCGGATTCACCAGCAAGAGCCAGCCCGCGCGCGCAGCCACCTTCAGCGGCTTGGCTGAAGGCTTGACTGGAGGCTTAACTGGCGGCCCAGCTGATCGCCTGGCTGATCGCCTAGCTGGTCGCCTAGCTGGTCGCTTGACGGGCGGCTCGGCCGAGGGGCCCGCGGCTGGACTCCAGTCATCGATCGCCCGGGCTTGAGGCGGTCGATTCTGGCCAACATCCTGATCGGCAGGGCCCGCTTGCTCGACAGCCCTCCCGGCACAGAGGCGCGCCAAGGCCGGCAGGATCAGCGCAAGCCCAGCACCGGGCTGATCGGTTAGGATCTCGGTGAGGCCGTCGACTGGCCATCCGCCCCAGGGTAGGCATTGATCCAGCGCTGCAAAGCCGGTCGGGATCCCCGCGGTGAGCGCGCCCGATGCGACCCGTCCCTGCCAGAGATCGGCCCGGGCAGCGAGCAGTTGCTGCAAGGGCAGCCGCTGCAGGCGTGGCGACACCTGGAACTGACGCTGGGCAGTCATTGGGTTGACGCTAGAGGCGCCGGATCTGGTGCGACGCCGGCGCGTCGGGCTCCTGCATGGGCGCCTCGAGCCCCAGGCGCAGCACACCGACCCCCAGCCCTTCGATCTCGAGCGACTGCTCGCGCAGGTCGATCCGCATCGGCGCAAACGCCGGGTTCGCCGCTAGCAACTGCACCTGATGCGGCTGCCCCTCGACCTGCTGGAAGCGCTTGACGGTCACCTCGTCATCGAACCGCACGACCAGGATCTGGCCATTGCGCGCCTCCGGGGTGCGATGGACCGCGAGCAGATCGCCATCGAGGATGCCGGCATCGCGCATGCTGAGACCATGCACCCGCAGCAGATAATCGGCGCGCGGATGGAACAGATCGGGATCGACGGCCTGGTAATCCTCGATGTGCTCCTCGGCCAGGATCGGGCTGCCAGCCGCCACGCGCCCGATCACCGGCAAGCGCGGCGATGCGGCCGAGCCCGGGTCCGTGCGCACATCCTCGGGCGCCTTCTTGGGCTCAAGCAGCTTGATGCCGCGTGAGGCCCCAGGCTGCAGCGCGATGACGCCATGCCGGGCCAGGGCCTTGAGATGATCCACCGCCGCATTGACCGAGCGGAAGCCGAAGGCCTCGGCGATCTCGGCACGGGTCGGCGGATAACCGGTCTCCAGCAGGCGCCGGCGGATCATCTCAAGGATCTGGCGCTGACGCGGGGTTAGGGAATCAGACATCAAGAGGCTCGGTGTCGACTAGACGGCAGACTGTCATTATAGACAGTTATCAGCGCAGGTGAAGCACCGATACACACGAAGCCCAACCGCCAATACCCAACCGTCTAGGATGGCAAACACCCGCGTTCAGCACGCTCGAGGATGCGGTGAGTGAAGGGCATGCGCTCAGCGAACTGCGTGCTGATCTGGATGTGACGCGCCAGCGTGAGCCGGGCATAGATGGCAATGGCCTCAGGCAGACCTGGGTCGGGATCGAGCTCGCGATAGCGGGCGACGAAGGCGTCTCCGACCCGTGTCGCCCGCGCTGCGATCTGGGGCTCGCGCAGCGCGCGTTCCTGCAGATGCGCGACGAAGTTGCCCAGATCGAGCGCCGGATCGCCGCGGGCACAGAGATCTAGGTCGAGCAGATGCAGACGTTCGCCGTCGACTAGGATCTGATCGGGATAGAAATCGCGATGCAGGATCACGACCGGGCGCGCGCGGACGCGCGCGGCCAGCATCCGGCAGGCGTTGAGCACTGCTTCGATGCGCTCCAACCAGGCCAGATGCCGCTCGGCGGCCTGGCGCAGACGCCGTTCCAGGATCGCCAGCTCGGCATCGCTATCATGAACGCGATCAACCGCGACCGGCGCCCGGTGCAGCGCCCAGAGCGCCTCGGCGATACCAGCCGCCAGCGCCGTGGCGCGTTCCGGCGGATCGAGCAGCAGCGCGTCCCAGACCGTCTCGCCCGGCACCCAGGTCTGCAGCCAGGCCCGCCATTCGGGCACCACAGCTAACGGGCGCGGGACGCTGGCCCGATAGACGCCTGATGCGGCCAGGCCTCGGCGATGAAGCCCTTCGGTCAGGTGCCAGGTCCGCTCGTCGAGTCCGCGTGCTCGCGTCTTGGCGAGAAAGCGCTCGGGCAGCCGGCCGAGCGGCGCGATCCGGTAGGCGACCAGCGCGCGTCGTCCCGGTTTGTGCCGGATCAGACGCGCCGAGCGCAGACGCAATCCGGGCGCGCCCAGTGACTTACTCAAGACGCGGCTGGCGCAGGCTAGATCCAGCATCTCCGCCAGATGCGGCAGTGCCGGATCCTTTAGCGTTGCAATCAGGGTCGAGGGGGTCATGACGGATGGCTCGGGGACAGATAGCTCAAACTCTGACGCCCGGCGTGTCGGCCGCTGGTTTGCCCAAGCCCTGCCAGAGCCGTGCATAATGGCCGCCACGCGCCAGCAGCGCCGCGTGCGTCCCGTCCTCCAAAATCCGCCCATCGGCGACGAACAGGATTCGATCGGCCCGCCGCGCGGCGTCGAGCCGGTGGGTGATGTGCAGCGTGGTGCGTCCGGCCGACAGGCGCTCGAGCGCTTCGAGCACCAGCCGCTCGTTCTCGCGGTCGAGTCCGGTGGTCGGTTCGTCGAGGATGAGGATGGGGCGCGGACGCACCGCCGCGCGCGCGATCGCCAGTCGCTGGCGCTGGCCGTTGGACAGGGTCGCGCCACGCTCGCCGACCGGGGTGTCATAGCCCTGCGGCAGGGCTTGGATGAAGTCGTGCGCATTGGCCAGACGCGCCGCCGCCTCGATCTCGGCGTCGGCCTCCGCCGCTGACAGCCCCTCGGCACCGAGTGCGATGTTCTCGCGCACACTGGTGGCGAACAGCAGGCTGTCCTGCAACACCACGCCGATCTGAGCGCGCAGCGAGTCGAGTTGGAGATCGCGCAGATCGTGCCCGTCGATCCGCAGCCGTCCGGCGGTGGGATCGGAGAGCCGCAGGATCAAATGGGTCAGGGTCGACTTGCCGCCGCCCGAGGGACCGACGATGGCGACCCGGGTGCCGGCGGTGATCGAGAGATCCAGTGACGCGAACAGCGGCGCTCCCGGCGCATAGCCGAAGCTGACCTGCTCGAAACGGATCTCGCCACGCAACGGCGGGGCCAGGATCGCCCCAGGACGGTCGCGTACCTCGGGCTCCTGTTCCAGGATCTCTAGCACCCGGTCGGCGGCGGCAGAGGCCTTGGCCAGACGCGCGGTGTATTTGGCCAGATCGCGTACCGGACGGAAGACCGTGCCCAGATAGGCGAGAAAGACCAGCAGCTCGCCCGGCGAGAGATGGCCGTCGAGCACCCGATGCGCGCCGAACCAGAGCACCAGCGCGGTCGCGAGCGCCAGCAGCACATCCACCCCGCGCTCCAATCCGGCTGTCAGACGCTTGGCGCGCACCCCCTCCTTGAGACTGGCGCTGTTATGGTCGGCGAAGTCGTCGGCAAAGCGTCCGCCGAGTGCAAGCGACTGAATGGTCTTGATCGCGGTCATGGATTCGGCGGCGGTCGATGCCAAGGCGCCCTCGCGCTGACGGGCACGCCGAGCGACCTGCCGAATGCGCTGGCCGCGCCGCCAGGTCAGCAGCCAGAGCAGCGGCAGCGGAAGCAGCGCGATCAGTGCCAGCCTCGAGCCACAACATCGCGCTCAGCATCCCGATCACGATCAGCAGATTACCCAGCAGCGGCAGCAGCGCCGTGACCACAACCTCCTGCAGCAGGCCGATGTCGCTGATGGTGCGCACCACCAGATCGCCACCGCGCGCACGCTGGTGGAAGCCCAGTGAGAGCGTCTGAAGATGGCGAAAGAGCCTGGCGCGGATACTGGTGAGCGCGCGATTGCCAGCGAGCGCAAATCCAACCGTGGTCAGATAGCCCGCACCCGCGCGCAGCGCCGTGATGAGCACCAGGGCGACGGCGGCGAGTGTGATCAGGGTCTCGATATCCAGTGTCTCGATCGCCGGCAGGCTCAGCCGCCCGTCGCCGGTAGCGTACCCGGTGACGGGGTCGATCACGAACTTCAGCGGCCAGGGTTCGAGCACGCGCAGCAGGGTGTTCGCCAGCAGTGCCGCGAACGCGCCGGCGATCAGGCGCCATTGGGCACGCACCACCGGTGCGAAGGCGCGCACGAAGCGCGTCAGCGCGGGCAAGGCCGCGATCAGGGAGCTGGGGCGCGACATGATGGCGTCTGCACAGTAAGCAAAATGGTCGGATTGCACTCCTGCGGCCTTGCGCGTCCCAAGAAGGCAACGGATCAAGGGGACGGTCTGGTCGCATTCGTCGGCAACCGTCACCTCCGCATAGAGACGCCGCCTAAAACGCCAATCACATCACCGACATCCTCAGCTCGCGGTCGCTGGCGGGATGTGCCGCACCAAGTCCATGCTGTCGTGAAGGATGCGCAGCACTTCGATCCGCTGATCATTTTCATGGACACGACAGACGATGAAATGTCGGCCCTTACGTCGGTTGCGGGCAATGTGCAAGGTGAAAATGTTTGGCCCCAGTTCTGGGCGAGCAATGCTAACAAGGACCTCTGGCCCCTCGACCAGTCCTGTCAACGCCGCACGCAGGGTCGTTTCATAAATGCGCGCTTGCCGCTCGCCAAAGCGCTCCGTCGTCCAGCGCAAGATGGCGAAGAAGTCGCGCTCGGCCAGTTCCGAGAGGCGAACATGCCATCGGCTCATCATGCACCCTTGATGGCAATATCAGCCAAGGTCGCTAAATGCGCATCCAGGGCCTCAGTCGTCTCGAAGTTCTTGGAGCGCCCCGCCTCGATATCCGCGATCCCCACCGCCACCGCCTCGCGCAACGCCGCGAGCTTAGCGGCCTGCTCTGCTTCGCGGGCCTGCACGAGGCGCAAGCCCTCACGCAGGACTTCGCTGGCGTTTTGATACTGACCGCTGGCGACCATCTGCTCAACGAACTTTGCTTGAACATCTGTCAGCACGACATTTCGGGTGGGCATGGCATGACTCCTCGGCGACATGGTTGGCATATTTTGCCAATGCACCTTGGATGGTGCAATGCACCTTGCGCATCCTCGGCCATTCCAACTTGAAGCCCCTCATATCGTTATTTTTTTGGGGAAGATCTGGCATCGCCCCCAGCGCGTCGAGCCCGGTGCCGACGATGTGATCGGCGGACACCTTGTCAGTGCGGGACCCGCTCCAGGATGCGCTGTGCGACCGAGCGCCAGGTATGCTCGGCAGACACCTTGGCGCGTGCCGCCGCGCCGAGTCGTGCGCGCTCGTCGGGTGAACGCGCTAGCTGATCGAGCACCTCGACCAGCGCGTCCGGATCGCCCGGCGGATAGAGCCGACCCGTTACGCCATCCTCGATCAATCCATCGATCTGACCGATGCGACCGGCGACCACGGCCCGTCCGGCGGCCATGTATTCATAGACCTTGAGCGGCGAGAAATAGAAGCCGGCGCTTGGCGGATAGGGCGCCACGGCGATGTCGATTGCGGCGAGCAGGCCGGGTACCTGTTCAGCTGGGACGGCGCCGGTAAAGATCAGGCTCGCGTCCAGACCCAGAGCGGAGGCACGTTCTTCGCAGGCGGCGCGCTCAGGTCCGTCGCCGACGATCAGCAAACGGCTCGCCGGATGCCGGTATCTGAACACGGCGAAGGCGTCGATGAGCCGGTCAAGTCCATGCCAGGGTTTGAGGCTGCCGACGAAGCCGAGTGTCAGAGCGTCTGATTCGGCTGATCGCGTCGCTACGGCGGACACAGCGGCGAAGCGTTCCGGATCGACTCCATTGGGGATGACGGCGATCTTTCCGTCCGTCTCCGCGAAACCGGCGAGCCAGTCTCGCACGCCTTCCGAGACCGCGACTAGCAGACTCGCGTCACCGAGCGTGCGCCGCGTGACCGCCAGCGCCGTTTCCCGATCGCAGAGCACGCGATAGCGCGCCTGTTCCTCGATCAGCGGCGCATTCACCTCCAGAACGCCGGGCACCCCCAGCGCACGGGCACTCGCCATCCCAGCCCAGCTCCAGAGTGCGTAACGCTCGTAGACCAGATCGAAAGGGCCATGCGCCAGAATGCTGTCGCGGATGCGCGGGTTGGCGTCGAGCGCGGCCCGTTCACGCTCGGTGGGTGGCTCGCGCGGAATCGCGGGCAGCGTAACGACCGGGAGGTCGGCAAGCGCCGTCGGCGGCAGACCACCACGCCGGGTCGCGAAGAGCGTCACCGCATGTCCGAGCGCACGCAGCGCACGCAGCATCTCCTGCACATGCCGCGAGCCGCCCTTGTGCCCGAAGACCGGAATCCCTGGATCGGCACAGCAATAGGCGATCCTCATGACGCCCCCTCCGCCGCCAGGATCAGCGCGCGCAACGCCGCCGTGTTGCGATGGATGTCGAACTCGGACTCGATCAGCGCCCGTGCCCGCTGGGCGAGCCGGACGCGCAGTGCTGCATCGTCGAGCAGCGCCGCGATCGACTCGGCCAGCGACTCGGCGTCGGCCTCGCGCGCGAGCAGTCCGGTCTCTCCGTGCCGCACCACCTCGGGGATGCCCGTGACCGGGGTCGAGACACAGGGCGTCCCGAGCGCCATGGCTTCCAGCAGGACGGTCGGGATGCCGTCACGATTGCCGTCCGCACCCACTACGCAGGGCGCGGCCAGAAGCGCTGCCGAGCGGATCAGATCCATCAATTCGCCCTGCGGTCGAGGACCGGCCAGTGTGACCCGATCGGCAAGACCCAACGCGACGATCCGCGCGCGCAAAACCGGCTCCAGCTCACCGCCGCCGACGATCAGACAGCGGAACGCACGTCCGGCGCGCGCCAGACGTTCGCAGGCGTCGATCAGATGCGTCAGACCCTTTTTCTCGACCAGCCGCCCGACGAAGAGGACCAGCGGCTCGCGTGTCTCGGGCGGGGTGAACGCGAAGCGCGCCACATCCAGCCCGTTGTAGACCCGATGGATGCGGTCGCGGCAGTCCGGAAAGCGTGCGGCCAGATCGGCGGCGTTGTAGTCGCTGATGGTGATGACGGCCGAGGCGTCGCGCAGCTTGGCGTGCAGTTCGGCCTGATCGACCTCGGCATGGAAGATGTCCTTGGCATGCGCGGTCAGGCTGTAGGGCACGCCGGCGAACCGCGCCGCGAGACGGGCGACGCTCGCCGCCGAGCTGGCGAAGTGCGCATGCAGACGCGGCAATCCGCGCTCGACCACATGCGCCGCCAGCGCACAGGCATGGGCGAGCTCGCGCGCCTCGGTGCCGGCGGCCTCAGGGAGATGCGCCCAGAGACCGGGACAGATCCGCGCCGAGGACCGGATGATGTCCCAGAGATCGCTCGCCTTCTGTGCGCGGTCGGGCAGATAGGTCAGGGGCGCGCGCACCCGTGCCAGAGTGTCCTGGAAATGGGTGTCCTCGGGCGCGCGCAGCGAGAACAGATCGATCGCCACGCCCGCTGCTTCCTGAGCCAGGATCTCGTTGACGACGAAGGTCTCGGAATAACGCGGGTAGCGTTTGACGACATAGCCGATGCGGATCGGCTCAGGCGCGGGCATGGCGCGGTTCCTCCTCGTTCAGCAGCCGCGCGACCAGTCCGGGCAGACGCGCCAGTCCGTCACGATCGATCCGCCGGGGCGCCGGGCGTTGCGCGCGGCTCGGATCGGCGCGCCAGCGACTGATGGACTCGGGCGTCAGGCCGTCGGGATGGAGCATCCGCACCAGACCCAGCTCGGCGAGCCGTTGGGCGCGGATCAGTTGTTCCCGGCGCGGCTGCGTGCGCGGCACCACCAACAACGGACAGCTCAGATCCAGGGCCTCGTTGAGCGTGTTGTAGCCGCCCATGGTCACCAGACAGCGCGCCGCGCGCATGAGCGGTTGCGGTTCGGGCGTGAACTCGATCAGACGCACGGCGGGCCGTTCGGCGGCGAGCGCGCGCAGTGCCTCGATCTGCGTGCGCGGCATCAGTGGCCCCGTAATCAGGAACGAGCGCACGCCGGGCGGAGGCTCGCTCAGCACGAAGGCACACGCCAGCGCATGGCCATCTTCGCCGCCGCCGACCAGACAGAGGTCGAAGGGCTGATCTGCCGGCTTGGGGCGGATCTCGGTCAGGCCGGAATCGGCGTCATATCCAGGCCCAGCAGACACAGACGCGGATTCAGCGTCGACCGGCTCATCGATGCGCGCCGGCCCCAGATAGCCGGTGAACTGGAGCCTGGCCCGGAACTCGGGTCCGAAACCGCTGTGCCGTCCAAGATCGTACACCGCCGGATCGCCATAGACCCAAACGGCGTCGTAACTGGACAGCACCGTCGCCAGATGGCGTTCGTCGTGCCATTCGCGGCGCACCGCTTCGGGAGTGTCGAGGATGTCGCGCAGACCCAGGACGCAACGGGTCGTGCCGCTGGCGCGCGCGGCCGTCAGGACCGGATCGAGCTCGCCCAGGACGCCGCGCGGTGCCTTGTCGACGAGCAGCAGATCGGGCGCATAGCCTTCGAAGGCCGCCGTCAGGAGACGGGCGCGCAGACGCGCCAGCTCGCGTGCCTCCAGATCCAGATGGCGCGCCCGATAGGTCCCAAGTGGCGATTTGGCGAACCCCGGCAGCACCAAGACATCGACGCCGGCCGGTATGGGGAAGCGACCGATGGCATGCGAGCCGGTCGCCAGCAGGACGCTTGCATGGAGCTCCGAGCCGGCGAGCGCACGCGCGATCAGCAGATTGCGCCGCAGATGACCCAGGCCCATGGTGTCGTGCGAGTAGAGCAGGATGCGCGGCAACCGTCGTTTCGCATGCGAGGCGGGCCGCTGCTCTCCCGACCGATGATCTTGCAACCTGGACTCTCCGCTCGCACCGTTCCAGCTCGCCAGAACCGCGAAGGCTGGCAGTACATACAGCATCATCGGCGCGATGACCGAAGAACCGCTGCTGGCAGGCCACACTCGCTCGAGCGCTGCAGCGCCCCCGCCATTCCAAGCCGTCATGTGGCCCGATGGATTAGCGCATCGCGGCCCGGATGAGCTCGGCGAGCCGACTCAGCTCGGAATCGGCGGGCACGGCCCGGCCAATCAGCCAATCGTGGAGGATCTGATCCTCGAATCCGAGCAGCCGTTCGAACGCCTCGCGCTGTGCTCGGTCGAGCTCCACGTATCGGCGCGTGAGAAATCGCTCAAGCAGCAGGTCAAGCTCCAGCATGCCGCGCCGGCACTGCCAACGCAGACGCTGAACCTCGCGCTCATCGAGCTCAGTCACACCGACTGCTCGAGCATCAGCTCTTTGATGTGGCCGATGGCCCGCGTTGGGTTCAGGCCCTTCGGGCAGACCTCGACGCAGTTCATGATGCTGTGACAGCGGAACAGCTTGTAGGGTCCCTCCAGCGCATCCAGACGCTCCTCGGTCGCCTGATCGCGGCTATCGGCGAGGAAGCGCCAGGACTGCAGCAGTGCTGCCGGGCCGTGGAACTTGTCAGGGTTCCACCAGAACGACGGGCAGGCGGTCGAGCAACATCCGCAGAGGATGCACTCATAGAGCCCGTCGAGCTTGTCGCGATCCTCGGGCGATTGGCGGATCTCCTGCTCCGGCAGCGGGTCTTTGCGGATGAGATAGGGCTCCACGGCACGATACTGCTCGTAGAACTGCGTCATATCGACGACCAGATCACGGATCACCGGGCGGCCCGGTAATGGGCGGACCTGGATCGGCTGCTTCAGCTCGGCGACCGGCGTGATACAGGCGAGGCAATTGGTGCCGTTGACGTTGACACCATCGGAGCCACAGACGCCCTCACCGCAGGAATGGCGGAAGGCGAAGGTCTCGTCCTGTTCCTTGATCTCGAGCAGGGCCTCGCGCAGCATCATGCCCGGCTGCGCCTCGACCTCGAAGGTCTGCATGTAGGGCTTCGCAGCGGGGCCGTTGCTGGCCGAGTCGGCATCGCCATCGGGCTGATAACGGTAAACGGACAGGCATATTGAGGTCATGGGCGTCGATCTAGATTCAGTACACGCGTGGCTTGGGCGGGAAGGACTCAACGGTCAACGGCTTGGTGCGCACCGGCTTGTAGTCCATTCGATCGCCATCGCGTGAATAGAGGCTGTGCTTGAGCCAGCGCCCGTCATCGCGATCGGGATGATCGACCCGGGAGTGGGCGCCCCGACTCTCATCGCGGTGCAAGGCCGAGAGGATCGTGGCCATGCCGACGTCGACCAGATTGTCCAGCTCCAGTGCCTCGATGCGGGCGGTGTTGAAGGTCTGGCTGTGATCGCGAAGCCGCACGCCCTCGACGCGCTCGCGCAGGGCCTTGAGTTTCTCGACCCCGTCGGCCATCGTCGGCTGATCCCGGAAGACGCCGCAGTGGTCTTCCATGAGGCGGCGCAGCTCGGCCTTGACGTCGGCCACCCGCTCGCCGTCACCGCGACGCTCCCAACGCGCCAGCCGCTCTAACGCCGGCTCGATGTGCGCCTCCTGCATCGGCCGATGATTTGGGTTATCGGCCACGTAGCTCAGGATGTCGGTGCCGGCGGCACGGCCAAACACCAGGATATCCAGCAGTGAGTTGCCGCCGAGCCGGTTGGCGCCATGCACCGACACACAGGCGCACTCACCGGCCGCATAGAGTCCAGGCACCGCCTCCTCAGGGCCGTGCCGGGCCGGTGCGACGACGCGCGCATGACGATCGGTGGGGATGCCGCCCATCGCGTAATGCGCGGTCGGGAACACCGGGATCGGCTCCTTGGCCGGATCAATGCCAAGGAATACCCGACAGATATCGGTGATGCCGGGCAGACGCTGATGGACGACATCGGCACCGAGATGATCGACCTTCAGCAGCACGTAGTCCTGATTCGGCCCGCAACCGCGACCCTCGCGAATCTCGGTGACGATCGAGCGTGAGACCACATCGCGACTGGCCAGATCCAAGGCATGCGGCGCATAGCGCTCCATGAAACGCTCGCCCTCGCGATTGACCAGATAGCCGCCCTCCCCGCGCGCGGCCTCGGTGATCAGCATCCCCTTGCCAGCGACGCCCGTGGGATGGAACTGGTAGAACTCCATGTCTTGCAGCGGCACCCCGGCGCGCAGCGCCATCGCCATGCCATCGCCGGTATTGATGAAGGCGTTGGTATTGGTGCGAAAGACCTGCCCGTAACCGCCGGTCGCCAAGAGCGTGGTCTTGGCTTCGATCACCAAGGGCTCACCACTTTCGATGTCGAGCACCAGGGCGCCGATCGCCGCGCCTTCGTCATCGCGGATCAGGTCGATCGCAAAATGCTCGTCGAAGAAGTGAGTCTTGGCGCGCAGGTTCTGCTGGTAGAGGGTATGCAGAATCGCATGCCCGGTGCGGTCGGCCGCCGCACAGGTGCGCGCCGCCTGCTCACCGCCAAAATTCTGGCTCTGGCCACCGAAGGCGCGTTGGTAGATCTTGCCGTTGTCGAGCCGAGAAAAGGGCACGCCGGCGTGCTCGAGCTCGTAGACGGTTGGGATCGCCTCGCGGCACATGGTCTCGATCGCGTCCTGATCGCCGAGGTAGTCCGAGCCCTTGACGGTGTCAAACATGTGCCAGTGCCAGTTGTCTGGAAGCACGTTGGCGAGCGCGGCGTTCACCCCACCCTGCGCGGCAACGGTGTGCGAGCGGGTCGGGAACACCTTAGAGACCACGGCGACACGCAGATCGGCCGCGGCCAGGCGCAGCGCGGCGTTGAGGCCGGCGCCGCCAGCGCCGATGATCAAGGCGTCGAAGCGGCGGTGGGGAAGCGAGCGGGCAACGGCCATAGCAATCAACCAACCTGAACGAGGATCAAGGCCTGCAGCGCCCAAAGGCCAGAGGCGAGGAATATCAGTGCGAACAGTGCCAACAATCCGAGCCGCAGCCCGAGCGGCTTCACGTAGTCGATCAGCACATCGCGAATCCCGACCCAGGCGTGGGCCAGGAGCAGTGGGATGAAGACCAGCAGCCCCACCGCGACCCAGGGTGAGCCCGCCCAGGCCACGAGCCCGGCGTGATCCGCCGGTGCGGCGAAGGCGAAGAACAGCGCTAGGTAGAGCCCGAACAGCCCGAGATAGACGGCGCTGAGCCGCTGCACGAGCCAAGCCTTGAGCCCCGACGCGCGGCGGCTCATCGCAGCACCACCGCCCCAATGAGGGCCAGTGCCAAGGCACTATAGAGGGCCGTCCAGGCTGTCTTGCGGGCCGTTGGGCGGTCCAGCCCCCAGCCGAGATCGAGCGCCAAGTAGCGGATACCCGCTAGCAGGTGGTGCAGCAGCGACCAGCCCAGCAGCAGCAGCACGAGCTGTCCGAGCGGACTTCTCACAAGGGTCGCGGCTTCGGCAAATCCCTCGGGGCTCGCGAGCGACTGCGCGAACAGGGCCGCGAACGCCGGGATCGCGAGCACCATGAGCACGCCACTCACGCGGTGGAGGATCGAGACGACGCCGGGAATCGGTAACCGAATGCGCCAGAGTTCGAGGAAGACGGGGCGGGTCTTGACCATGCGGGACTTGGGCCTGAGGAGTTGTGATCTGGAGAGGATGTGATCGTGATGGGTTTGTGCAGCGCAGCAAGGTTAAGACTTCGGCGACCCGGAGGCAACTCGCGGACCGCTTCAATCCTTGAAGGCCACATTTCGGCGAGCCCCCTCAGGCTCGAACGTCGGGAACACCAACATCGGCGCCCGGCTCATCTGCACAGCGCGAGCGGCCGTCAATCCAAGCATGCGGCTGACCAAACCCTGCCGGCCGGAGCCCATGGCGAGCACGTCGACGCTTTTTCTACCCCGCAGGGCTCGGGGGCTCGCCAGCGGCCCGTCTCGAGTGCACACGGACACTGATTGCGCCCTGTGGACGCTAGCCGACATCAATCCGTAACGCAACCAAAAACCCCGCGACGGTGAGCCCGGCGCGGGGTGGTTGTGGCTGCGGCCCAGCCCTTGGCCGGGAGCCTGATCCGATCAGTCGAAGTTGGTGACCTTAAAGGCGTAGAAGGGACTAAGCTGCTGTTCTTCGGTCCAGCGCAGATAGGCGTCAAACTGCTCGGCCATCGCCTGACTTGGCAACGCCGCGAGCGCCTTGGAGCGATCGCTCGCGCCCTGCTCATCGGCATCGGCCATCAGCGCCTCAAAGGCGGCGAGGCGACTGAGCCCCTGCGCCTTGGTCCACTGCAGATAGTCCGCAAATTGCTCAGCCATCGCACGACTTGGGAACGGATTGAGGCCCGTGTCGAGGCTGCGCAGCTCAGCGGCATCAACCACAGGGTACGACCCTGTCGGCAGTGAGGCGGAGTCAGTCTCGGTCGCGGTCAGATCGCCGGCGGCAAGCATGGCGAGGCTGAAGCCACCAGCCAGGAGGGTGAGATAAGGCATGGTTCTGGAATCCAAAAGGTCACAAAGATGCTCTCTATATTAGTCTTTTCTAAATTAGAATCCAGGACCAACTCGTCTCGAGATGAAACAGACCGTGACGAGATGTTGCATCTTGTAACGCGGCTGCCTCAGGCGGCCTTTGGCCGTTTCCAGGTGTAGACGGCCGTCACCGCGTAGTTCCAAACCGCGCCGACCAGGATGCCGGCCAGCGCGGACAGGACCCACAGCGAATGCGACTCGAAGATCCAGCTTGCGACGCCGACGTTCGCCAACGCCCCAACGCTGCAAGCCGCCACGAATGATGCCCAGCCCCGTAAGAGATCCCAGCCGCGCAACCTCATGTCGTTGTAGGTGAAGAGGTTATTGAGGAAGAAGTTGGTGGTCATCGCGACCAGGGCGGCGAGGCTCTGCCCGACGAGAAAACTGCTGTCGGCAACCTTGAAGCTCAACCAGAGGACGAGCATGTGCACCAGCACCCCACTGGCGCCGATCAGCGAGAAGGCGATGAACCGGGCCGGAATCATCGGACCGGCCCATTTCTGGATCAGCATCAGCAGGTATTCCCAGAGGACCGCGTTATCCAGCTTGCTCTCACCGGAGTGGCGCGCGCGGAAGCGGTAAGGCAGTTCGAGAAATCGCAACGGTCTTGGGTGGGTGGCAAAGAGATCGAGCAGGATCTTGTAGCCGACCCCGCTGAGCTCGCGCACGCACTCGTGCAGGACCTCGGCGCGCAGCATGAAGAACCCGCTCATCGGGTCCTTGAGGTCGGCCTTGATCAGGCGCTGCCCGAGCCGGGTCGCCAGCCGGCTCATCGAGGCGCGCTGCTCGCTCCAATCGCCGACATCACCGCCGTCGACGTAGCGACTGCCGATCACGATGTCGAGCGATTCACGCTGTAATCGGCCGAGCATCTCAGGCAACAGGCGCTCGTCGTGCTGCAGGTCGGCATCGAGCACTGCGAGGTAAGGCGCCGTCGTCGCCAGCATGCCCTCGATGCAGGCCGATGAGAGTCCGCGCCGACCGACCCGCTGAAGCAATCGGACGCGCCGATCCTCGCGGCCAATCGCACGCACCCGCGCCGCGGTGCCATCGGGCGAATCGTCGTCGACAAAGATCAGCTCCCACTCGATCCCCGCCAACGCCTTCTGCACCCGATCGACCAGAACCGGGACGTTCTCGGCCTCGTTGTAGGTGGGGATCACCACCGCGAGCGTCGGCGTTTGACATTCAGGCGAGGGGGCCGCGGTCGGCATCGGGCTCGGTGTCCGCTGTTTCATAGCAATGGCGATCTGGATGCGAACGAAGCGGCCGCGGTCTCTCGGTCGAGCCTCAGCTCATAAAGTCAGCGTTCGTGGGATAAAAAAGAATGGTTGGGCGAAACCCTGTGGGTTTTGCTAGTTTAGCAACTCGGGCGCAACCGTGTACCGTCGATAATTTATTAGATAACAAACACGTGCGGAAGAACCTTAACGCGCCATGCTCCGCTTGGACGCGAATGGGGTGGTCCGCTCTTCACACTCGGGAGGCATCACGCATGATTAAGCCAATCGGCACCGACGAGCTTCAACCGCGATTCGTCTACGATACGGAACGTCATCACCAGCTTGCCCATGAGGCGCAAACCCTACCCTCGATCCTGGTCAGCTCCCAAGCGGCTGGAAACGCTGTGATGATGGGGGCCGGTTACTTCAGCCCGCTCGAGGGCTTCATGGGGCTCGCCGACGCGCTCAGCGTGGCCGAGACGATGCGCATGACCGATGGGCGCTTCTTCCCCGTCCCACTGCTCTGTTTGGTCGAGTCGGCCGACGCCGTTCGGGATGCGAAGCGGATTGCCCTGCGTGATCCGAATGTTGACGGCCATCCGGTCCTGGCGGTGATGGACGTCAGCGCCATCGAGACCGTCTCCGACGCGCAGATGGCCATGATGACGGAAAAGGTCTATCGCACCCTCGACCCCGAGCACCCAGGTGTGCAGGCCTTCAACAGCCAAGGGCGCACGGCCATCTCCGGCGCGATCCATGTATTGAATTTCTCGTATTTTCAGAACGATTTCCCGGATACCTTCCGCACCGCGGTCGAGATCCGCAACGAGATCAAGGAACGCGGCTGGGGCAAGACGGTTGCGTTCCAAACACGCAATCCGATGCACCGGGCCCACGAAGAGCTCTGCAAGATGGCCATGGACGCGGTTGGGGCCGACGGCGTCGTGATCCACATGCTCCTTGGAAAGCTGAAGCCCGGTGATATCCCAGCACCGGTTCGCGATGCCGCCATTCGCAAGATGGCCGAGCTGTACTTCGCCCCAAATACGGTCATGATCACCGGCTACGGCTTCGATATGCTCTATGCGGGTCCGCGTGAGGCCGTACTGCACGCCTACTTCCGACAGAACATGGGCGCGACCCACTTCATCGTCGGTCGCGACCACGCGGGCGTCGGGGACTATTACGGGGCATTCGACGCTCAGACCATCTTCGACGAGGAGGTGCCAGAGGGAGCGCTCGACATCGAGGTCTTCCGTGCCGACCACACCGCCTACTCGAAGAAGCTCAATCAGGTCGTGATGATGCGCGATGCGCCCGACCACACCAAGGAGGACTTCATCCTGCTCTCCGGCACCAAGGTCAGGGAGATGCTCGGCCGTGGCGAGGCACCGCCACCGGAATTTTCCCGGCCTGAGGTTGCCCAGATCCTGATGGACTACTACCAGTCGATCGGCTGAGCGCGCATCGCAATGAGCCCGCGCGCCGGCGCGGGGCTTCTTGCCCCGCGATCGCCAGCATCAGCCGCTGAAGCCGGCGGAAAGCGGTGACCAACGCCTTCTCGCCTGTTAGCGCTCTCTAGGGATGTTTGGGCGTGGAGTACTTCTGTTCTTTCTGAAACGATTCCCAGATCGTCTCGTAGCCCACGAAACCCTTGTCATCAGCATTCTTCTGACGCGTCGTTAGGAACCGCGTCTTGCCTTCAGGGACCTTCGGACGAGTTTTTGCTGCGTCACTCATGATTGACCTCTCATGGGGAAAAGAACGGGAGGATTCCGGTGGTCGATCTCAGCCCCTCCCGAATGACTGATGATCCAAAAACTGCGCGCCGCGGCGCCCATCATCACGGACGCGTCTAATCCAGCTTCTTCACGACACCATTCACATTCGGAGCGGCCTCGATCTTGCCACCGCTCTCGATCTCCTGCTCAGTGGCATCACGCACGCTCAGAATCTCAAGCTCGAAGATCGCATCGCGGCCACAGAGCGGATTGTTGCCATCGATGGTCAAGGTCTTCTCATCCATCCGCGTCACGACGAAGCGCTTGGTCTCGCCACGTTCGTTCTCCATCAGGATCTCGGTCCCGACCTCGTGATACTCCGCGGGGACGTTCTCCAGAGCGTCGGTAATGACCAAGGACTCGTCCCTCGGTCCGAACAACGCGCTACAGTCGATGTGGACCTCGATGGTCTCACCGGCCGAGCGACCCTCAAGCTCGGCCATGACTGCCGGCGACAGGACATCGTTGACCCCGTGTACATAGCCCAAGGGAAACTCGACCAGGCTCAACAGGCTGCCCGTCTTTTTGTCGACGACCTTGTACGTCAGCTCAACGTACTTCCCGTCTGCAATCACTTGCGCCATAGCCATCTAGAAGATCGATGCAGCGAAGATCTTCACCTCGCCTCGCTCATAGCCTAGCACCATCCGACCGAGCCACTCGCCGGCCTTCTTCGTGCTTCGCACCCTGAACAAGCAGGTCACATGCTCTCCGCGCCGAATGAAGCCCAGGAAGTCATATTCAGCGGACAGGCTCCGGGTCAGCTCACTCTTGGCAAACTGCTTGCCAAGCTCGACCTCATTCAGCCCAAGAAGCAGATCATAAGAAAAATTACGAATAAACTTTCCGTATTTTCCTTCATTCGAATATTTGATGAGCTCATCCCACATCGGAATGGCCATCTCCAGCAGCTCTTCGTCGGTCTTTTCTATAATATTCATCGACTCTTCAATCGACAGATGAGCCCGGCGCACGGCCAGGAGAACGCCCTAAGGAGTTGGGAACGCGGGCCTCCTCTAGAAGAAGGCCCGCTCCTCTCCAAGAACGCCGGTGAGCTCCTTAGGCGGCTTCGGCCTCAGCCTCGTCCACGAGGTGGTAGCAAGGCGCCTTTTCCATGGTGTACTCGCCCGTCTTCGGGTCGCGATGAGAGACGGTCAGCACATGCCAATTCTCATCATCGAGCTTCATGGCATCGCCGCGGTAGTAGTAGCCGGGCCAACGCGTCTCCTTACGGAACAGGGTGTGCTGAAGCACGCATTCGGAGGTGCGTGTCCGGTGCTTCAACTCCCAGGCGCGCATGAGCTCATGGATGTCCTCGGCAGCGATCTTCTCCAGATCCTCCTCGAGCAGCCGGATCTTCTTCAGACCGATGTTGAGCAGCTTCTCGTTGGTCATGTAGTTGACCGTGACGCCACCAGCGTACTCATCCATCAGCTTCTGTAGCCGATCCAGTCCTTGGCGCGGGTTGATGTAGTTCGGATTGACCGAGCCGGCTGTGATCTCATTGCGATAGATCTTGTAGTGCTCCATCGGTTTGAAGATCTCGGCCTTGCGGCGCTCAATCTGCTCGTCAGAGACGCGGATCCCGTTCGCCTTGCCATCGTCGATGTATTGGCATGCCGCCTTGGCCGCGAGGCGACCCTCAGTGAACGAGCCCGATGAGAACGCATGCGGCGTCCCCCCGACGGCATCACCGGCACCGAAGAGGCCTTCCACCGTGGTCATCCGGTTGTAGCCCCAGAAATACTCGGGCGGGGAGACGTCTTGCGGACCTGAGCACCACGCGCCGCAGCCGGTCGCATGCGAGCCCATCACGTAGGGCTCGGAGGTGGTCAGCTCCGGGTTCTCATACTTCGGATCGACATCCGTCGCTGCCCAAAGCACCGCCTGCCCGACGGTCATGCCCAGGAAGTTATGCCAACCGATCTCCTCGAGATGCGGGTCCTGGAAGGCCTCCATGGTCACCATGTGGATCGGACCACGACCCGCGTTGACCTCGTTGATCAGCGCATGGTTACGCAGGCAGGTCGGGATCGGACGATGGGTCCGGTGTGAGGCCTCGACGTCCAGGTACTCCTTGCCGACCATCTCCTGCAGGGCCGGGAACCACTTGGATTCGTACTCCTCGCCGAGACCGTTCTGGGTATAGGTCTTGAGGTGCAAGAAGTAGGCTCCCACCGGGCCATAGCCGTCCTTGAAGCGCGCGAGAACGATCCGGTTCTCCATCTGCGTCATCTTCGCGCCGGCATTGACCAGCAGCCCATAGGCGGAGCCCGATGACCAGGGCGCGTACCAGACGCGGCCAGCACCCTCGCCCACGGAGCGCGGCTTGAAGATGTTCGAGGCACCGCCCGCGGCGACGATAACGGTCTTCGACTTGAAGACGTGGTAGTTCCCTGTGCGGACATTGAAGCCGACGGCACCGGCCACGCGGTTCTCCTTGGCATCGTCCATGAGCAGATGGGTCACGCAGATGCGGTTGAAGACCTTATCGGCGGACTTCTTCGCGGCCTCGGCGACGATCGGCTTATAGGACTCGCCGTGGATCATGATCTGCCAGCGGCCCTCGCGCTGATAGGCCCCGGTCTTCGGGTTGCGCATCAGGGGCAGTCCCCATTCCTCAAACTGATGCACGGTCGAATCCACATGGCGAGCCATGTCGAAGAGCAGGTCTTCGCGAACCATCCCCATCAGATCGATCCGCGCATAGCGCACATGATCTTCGGGATTGTTCTCGCCGAAGCGGGTGCCCATGTAGCAGTTGATCGCATAGAGCCCCTGAGCGACGGCGCCCGAGCGGTCGATGTTCGCCTTCTCGGCGATGACGATCTTCTTGTCCTTGCCCCAGTATCGTGCCTCGAAGGCCGCACCAGTGCCGCCAAGACCCGCGCCGACGACCAAGACATCGATGTCGTCTTCAACAATCGTTTGGTAGGCCATTAGTAGTACACCCCCTCTTTCATCTTCAGGCCATTCGACTCGAGCGTGTGCAGGCCACCATCATCGAGACGAATATATTTCGGCTCGTTGAACAGCAGCTGGCTATTACGCGCCTCATCGCTGGGCGGCGGCTCGTCGGCCAGTTTCGGGATGTGCTTTCCCCAGGGCTTGGTCGTGATCGGCGCGACCAGGTTCATGTCTTTCTTGCCATTGCGGAACTTGATGCGCCAGGCGATGACACCCTTCTCCTCATCGCGGATCACACGCACCGAATGGCCGAGTGGCGCGAAATCGGCGTAGCCGCGCACGTCGATCGCCTGGTGCGGGCAGGCCTTGACGCAGGAATAACATTCCCAGCACATATTCGGCTCGATGTTATACGCACGCCGCACCGTCTTATCGATGTGCATGATGTCGGACGGGCAGATATCGACGCAGTTGCCGCAGCCGTCACAGCGAGTCATGTAGACAAAAGTTGGCATTCTAATACCCCTCAGTGTTCTTCGCCGTCGAGCGCCAGATCAATAATGACTGGGCGCTTCACGATTAATACCCAATCCCATGTAAGGCGGATTGTCGCCCATGTACTCGGGGATATCCGGATACATGGCCTTAACGGCCGGGTCGTTGAGATCAGGAACCTCGGGCAGGTTCTCGCGTGAGCCGTCGGCCTTGATGACCCGCTTCTGGTACGCGGCGGCGGGCTTGAAGAACATGTGTGCGAACTTAGACCAGTAGACGGTCCCGAAGAGCATCGTGGTGGCGCCGATGAACAGCACGAAGAACAGGATCGACAAGGCGCTGGCACCGATACCCTGTGTGACCGACCAGATCAGGCCAAAGGTCGCCATGGCGAGCAGCGAGAGGATGAAGAGGTCGGCACGCACGATTCGATACCAAGGATGCCCTTCGGCCGAGACGTCGACGCGGATGCGGAACCAGAACCAGTAACCGCCGAAGCAGAGCATCAGGGCCCCAAGGTGCCAGAGCAGCACGAGCAGCCCAGGCGCTTGGTCAGCCGCGGTTGGATACGCGAAGATAAGGACCGCGGTCGACACGATGAACAGGATGAACCCGTACATGGTGAACAGATGCGAGAGCCGACGTTGCGGATTCGCGAACTCGCCTGAGGTCAGGACCTCTTTGGCCAGGGTTTGAACCGCGAGCGAGGTCTTCTCCGTGGCGCCTACACTGCGCTTCGCCTGAGCCTTCGCCTTACGGGCGTTCTCGAAGAAGTACTTCGCGTTCTTCTTCACCACCATATCGACAACCGTCCCGCCGACCACCAGGAGGATCATCAGGACGACGTAACCCTGCATGACGGCGGTCGGAATGAAGGTTGATACTTGAGCAAACGGGTTTGTGAACATAGATTTCCTCTGATCTGACTTTCCGCGGGCTGAGTCAGCCTGCCTTAGAAAGCGCGAGGCACGAATTCCGAGTGAGTCCGGCAAGGTGCTCGCGAGTCCGGATCGCCGCGCGGCGAGCGCGGCATCGGCGCCGCCGTCGCGTCGGCGACATGCAGAGCGTTTCCTACGCGCCGTCGGGCCGGCTGAGCCATGGATGATGCTCAGGCCGCCCGCGGCTGCATGAGCACAACCGTCGCCACCGCGGCGTCGCCATGCTCAGCGAGGTCGTCGCGCTACGCCCACTCCGAGTGGCCCCTGGGGCCCGCTCTAGGCGGCCTCGGGGATGCCCCGAGCCGTCTTCGGGTCCGATCACGAGTACTGATGCGCGTAGACGCAACACCGGCTATCGTGAGTTATCCCCAACCAGGGCACAACTCACTTTTTTCTCCCCGCGCATAAGCCGACCTAATAGGTTGTTGTCACGATCCTGCTCGGCGGCCTGATCGGGCAGCCCTCGGCCAGTTGCCAACGCCAGTGCGCGGTGCGCGCCGCTCGCGCTGGACGCTCAACGCTCAAGCTCCTGAAGCTCGAACTGCATGGTCTCGAGATCGCCGAAGATCCAAGTGGCGGCCGGTGCGCCGAGGCCAGCGACCGTGCCCGGGTTGACCAGAACGGTCGTCCCGCCCTTGACGTTCTCCTCCATGCTGATCAACGGCTCATGGCTGTGCCCGCAGCAGACGAGATCATGATCGCCGGCAGCGGCAAACGCCTTGCCGATGTGGGGGTAATGGTTCATAAAGATCTTGCGTCCGTGCAGCTCGAGGCTGGCATCATTGCCGTGGTACTGAAGCAACCCGCCCGACTGGCAGGCCAGCCTTGAGATCGACACTGGATCGCCGAGATTATTGCCGTGGATCACATGGATCGGCAGGCCGAGCTTCAAGGACGCAAGCAACGTATTGGTGCCGATGAGATCGCCACAGTGGAGCACGACCTCGGCGCCGCGCGTCTTCGCTTCCGCGATAGCGGTTGCGAGCATCGGGCCACGGTCGTGACTGTCGGAAACAATGCAGATCTTCATCGGACTCTCTACCGGTGGCGCAAACCCTGAGAAACGGGCCAGAAGCCGGCCTGAAACGGGCAGGAAACCGGCTCAGGGGGTTGGGGGCAGGATGCCGCGATTGACCAGATCGTCGATGACCTCGCCGGCGAGCGCCTCAGGCGTGCGCTCAGCGGCCCTGAGCACAAGCTCCGGTGACTCGGGCGCCTCGTAGGGGTCATCGATGCCGGTAAAATGCTTGATCTCACCGGCCCGCGCCTTCTTGTAGAGGCCCTTGGGATCGCGCTGCTCGCAGACCGCAAGCGGCGTATCGACGAAGACCTCGATGAAATCGCCCTCGCGCATGGTCGCCCGCACCCGGTCGCGGTCGATGCGGTAGGGGCTGATGAAGGCGGTCAGCGCAATCGTGCCCGACTCGCAGAACAGCTGCGCGACCGCACCGATACGACGAATGTTCTCTTCCCGATCGATCGCGGAGAAGCCGAGGCCGAAACGCTCGGCGAACTCATCGCCGTGGCTGTCGCGCAGCATGTCGGGGCCGGCGTTGAGTCCGTGTCGCACATTGTCGCCGTCGAGCACCGCGCTCTTGACACCGCGCCCCGCAAGCAAGTGATCGACGACATTCGCCAGCGTGCTCTTACCCGAGCCGCTGAGCCCGGTGAACCAGATCACGCAGCCGCGATGACCATGCAGGCGCTCGCGCTCCTCGCGCGAGACTCGGTGGTCGTGCCAGGTCACATTGGTTTCGTTCGTCATCGACAGGTCTCAAGGTCTGAGTTGAATGAAAAGCCGTGCTCCAGGGCGGGGGTCGAGCACCTGGACAGGAGCAGGATTGAGTATTAGTATTTACTTATTCTCTAACAAGCATGGGTTCTGATCATGCTGATCAACTGTCGTGTCATGCGCTTCGCTGTCATCCTCTCGGGCCTGATGCTCGCCGCGGGCGTGCTGCTCGGAACCGCAACCATGGTCCTTGGCCTGTCGGTGGCGATGAGCCAACTCGCGCTGGTCTCGGTACTTGGCGCCGCCTTCTTGCTTGCCGTGACCTTCCTCGTCGCGCTCATCCCCGGCGTCTCTCGCCAGATGGACGAGTGCCGTCACTAGGCGAGCGGTCGCTTCGCCCTCGCGTCAGCGGCGCCCGGCCGAGAGCCCGTCCACATAGCGCTCACGCGCTGCGCGCGCGCGATCAAAGATCTCGAGCAGCGCGTCGCCGTCGCCGCCTCGAATGGTCTCGGACAGCTCTCGCATCTCGTCGCCGAAGCGTGCCAGCATCTGGCTCAAGGCATCCGCGTTAGCGATACAGATATCCCTCCACATCTCGGGACTCGACGAGGCGATACGGGTGAAGTCCTTGAACCCGCCGGCGGCGTAACGAAAGATCTCGTCGTTGCTGCGCATGCGCGCAAGCGCATCAACCAGCCCGAAGGCCAGCATGTGCGGCAGGTGACTGGTCGCCGCCAGCACCTCATCATGATGGGCAACGCTCATCTCGGTCACCTCGGCGCCGACCCGCTCCCACATCGCGCACACCCGCGCGCAGGCCTCCGGGTCGGTCTCCGGCAACGGCGTCAAGATCACGCGACGATCCTGGTAGAGCTCTGGGAATGACGAGGCGACGCCACTGCGCTCGGTGCCCGCGATCGGATGGCCGGGGACGAACCACGACGGCACGGCGCCAAACACCCGTTGAGCATCAGCGACCACACTACCCTTGACGCTGCCTCCGTCCGTGACCACCGCCTGCTCGCTCAGCTGTCCGCGAATCCGCGCAAACACCCCAGCGATGCCGCCAAGCGGCACGGCGATAAAGACCATATCGGCATTGCGCACCGCCTCCTCGGGGCTGCTGCAGAAGCGGTCGATCACACCGAGCTCTTGGGCAAGCTCCAGATTGGCGAGCGAGCGGCCACAGCCGACCACCTCGCCGACCGCCTCCGCGGACTTCAGTGCACGCGCGAGCGAACCGCCAATGAGTCCGACACCGATCACCGTCAGCCGCTCGATCATCGTTTCCTCAGTCATACCCAGCTGGCCACCGATACACACCCAGGGCTGGAGCTCGCCTATCCAACACGGTCCAAGACAGCGGGTAGCGTGGCCAGGAGGCGGTCATTCTCGTCGGCCAGACCGACACTGATGCGCAAATGATTCGGCAAGCCATAGTTCGCGATCGGACGGCAGATAACGCCCTCGCGCAGCAGCGCCTGATCGACGGGCCCCACCGGGCGCCCGAGATCGACCGTCACGAAGTTGCCCACCGAGGGGATCGGCATCAGGCCAAGCTCCCGTAGACCCTCGCCCAGACGCGAGCGCTCAACCCGGTTGTGGTCAACCGAACGCTGTTGATGCTCGCGATCAGCCAGCGCCGCCAGCGCCGCGGCTTGGGCCGGTGCGTTGACATTGAAGGGATGGCGCACCCGGTTTAGCAGCTCGGCCAGCGCCGGGTGGCTGAGTCCATAACCGATCCGCAGGGCCGCCAGGCCATGGATCTTGGCAAAGGTCCGCGTAACGATCAGGTTCGGGAAGGCCTCAAGCCAGGTCGAGGTATCGGGATAATCCGGCGCCTCGACGTACTCGAAGTAGGCCTCGTCAAGGACCGCGATGCAGTGCTCCGGCAAGGCAGCGAGAAAGTCCCGCAGCGCGTCGGCGCCGAGGTAGGTGCCGGTCGGGTTGTTCGGGTTCGCGATCCAAACCACGCCCGTGCGCTCACTGACCAGCGCGGCCATCGCCTCCAGATCATGGCCATAATCGCGTGCAGGGGCCACGCGCGCGGTCGCGCCAACCGCCGCCGTTGCGATCGGATAGACCGCGAACGCGTATTGCGAGAAGACCGATTCGCGCCCCGGCCCGAGAAAGACGCGCGCGATCTGGTCCAAGACATCGTTGGAGCCATTCCCAAGCGTCACCTGCTCAGGGGCCACCCCGTGGTGATCGGCCAGGGCGCGGCGCAGCGCGAAGCCTCCCCCGTCGGGATAGCGCCCGAGCTCGGCAGCCGCGGCGAGATAGGCGGCGCGCGCTGCCTCACCGCAGCCGAGCGGATTCTCGTTCGAGGCCAGCTTCACCGAGCCCCTGATCCCGAGCTCGCGCTCGAGCTCCGAGATCGGCTTGCCGGGCACATAGGGCGTCAGCGCGCCGATCTGGGGCGCGGCCAGCTCGAGGTACGGATTGCGCTGTGCGGTCATCGAATCAGGCTCATCCAAGGCATTGGGTTTGTCCGCGCCCCCATTCGGCAACGGGTTCAGAAGACGGGTTCAGAACAGGGGTTCAGCGTACGGCATCAAAGCGGCGCCTCAGAGCACCGCCTCCGGATAGGAGCCGAGCACCTTACAGAGGTTCGCGGCGCGCTTGAGATGCTCGAGCGCTTGGGCGACCTCTGGCGACTGGCGATGCCCGCAAACATCGACGAAAAAGACGTAGTCCCACACGCCCTGGCGCGAGGGACGGGACTCGATCCGGGTCATACTGATCCCCTGCTCGGCGAAGGGTGTCAGCAGCCGGTGTAGCCCACCGGCCTCGTTGCGGCACGACAACAGCATGCTGGTCTTGTCGTGGCCGCTCGGCGGTGAATCCTCGGGGCCGATCACGAGGAAGCGCGTCGTGTTGCCCGGCTCGTCCTCGATCCGCTGCGCCAAGACACGCAGCTCATAGAGCTCAGCAGCCGCCTCGCTCGCAACCGCGGCGGCATCCGGGGCACTCGCCGCAAGCTTGGCCGCATCGGCGTTGGTGCTGACCGCGATCCGCTCCGCGTTCGGCAGATAGCGATCGAGCCAACCGCGACATTGCGCGAGCGATTGCTGGTGCGAGTAGATGCGCCGCACCGCGCCGAGGTCGACGGCCTTGGAGAGCAGGTGATGATGGATGCGCAGGGTCACCTCACCGGCGATCAACAGCGGCGAGCGCATAAACATATCGAGGGTATGGTTGACCACCCCTTCGGTCGAGTTCTCGACCGGTACCACCCCGTAATCGCAGGCGCCGGCCTCGACCTCGCGGAAGATATCGCCGATGGCGCCGAACGGCTGGGCATGCACCGAATGGCCGAAGTGCTTCAGCGCGGCGGCCTGGGTGAAGGTGCCCTCTGGCCCAAGATAGCCGACCTTGAGCGGCTTCTCGAGCGCGAGGCAGGCGGACATGATCTCACGGAACAGCCGAGCGACCTCCTCGCCATCGAGCGGCCCAGGATTCTCGGCCTTGATCCGCCTGAGGATCTCGGCCTCGCGCTCGGGGCGATAGTACTGGACCGCCTCGCCATGCGCGTCCTTGATCTTGGCCACATCCTGAGCACAGGCGGCGCGCTCTGAGATCAGCCGCAGAAGCTCGGCGTCGATCGCGTTGATCCGCTCGCGGACCTGTTGCAGCTGCTCGTCACTCGTCATGGATTCCGCCAGCCTGCGCTCATTCCTAACCTCGTGCCTCTCAGCCCCTTGCTCGTCTCTCTCAGGCGCCTGACACCCCCGGCAGACAGCGCACCGAGAGCACGCCTTCGATCTTCGCGATGCGCTGCACCGTCTGCTCCGGGCACGGCTTATCGATGTCGATCAAGGTCACGGCCAGCTCATCGCGCGAGCGGTTGAGCATATCGACGATGTTGAGGCCATCCTCGGCCAGATCGGTCGAGATCTGGCCGACCATATTGGGCACGTTGCGATTGACCACCGCGATGCGGTGCTCGCCGTTGCGCGGCAGCTGGATCTCGGGGAAGTTCACGGAATTGCTGACGTTCCCGTCCTCCAGATAGGCCCGCACCTGATCGGCGACCATCACCGCACAGTTCTCCTCGGCCTCTTGGGTCGAGGCCCCGAGGTGGGGCAAGGCGACCACGCGCGGATGGCCCTTCAGCAGATTGCTCGGAAAGTCGCAGACGTAGGCGTAGAGCTTACCATTATCGAGCGCCGTGACCGCGGCATCGTCATCGATGATCCCGTCGCGCGAGAAATTCAGCAGCACCGCCCCATCGCGCATGCCCTGGATGCGCTCGGCATTGATCATGTGGCGTGTCTTGTCGGTCAGGGGCACATGGAAGCTGATGAAATCGGCGCGCGAGACCAGATCGTCGATCGACAGCGCCGGCTCGACATCGGACTCCAGCTTCCAGGCGCTGCGCACGGTGATGCTCGGGTCATAGCCGACCACCTTCATGCCCAGCGCGCGGGCCGCATTGGCGACCAGCACCCCGATCGCACCGAGCCCGATCACGCCGAGCGTCCGCCCCGGCAGCTCGAAGCCGACGAACTGCTTCTTACCGGCCTCGACCGCCTTGCCGATCGCCGCATCATCACCCTCGAGTGCGCGCGCGAACTGCCAGCCCTGAGCGATATTGCGCGCGGCGATCAGCATCCCGGCGAGCACCAGCTCCTTGACCGCATTGGCATTGGCGCCCGGCGCATTGAACACGGCAATGCCACGCTCGGTCATCGCCGGCACCGGGATGTTGTTCACGCCGGCCCCGGCCCGCCCGATCGCCTTGAGGCTCTCGGGCACCGGCAGCTCATGCATCTTGGCCGAGCGCACCAGGATGGCGTCGGGATGGCTGAGCTCGGAGGCGATCTCGTAGTGCTCCCGCGGTAGGCGGTTCAGGCCGGCCACCGAGATGTTGTTCAGCGTCTGGATCTTGAACATGGTGCTCACCCCTTGGTGCGCTCGAACTCGGTCATGAACGCGATCAGCGCGTCGACGCCGGCCTCGGGCATCGCATTGTAGATGCTCGCACGCATGCCCCCGACCGAGCGATGGCCCTTGAGCGTGAGCAGACCGGCCTCCTTGGCGCCGGCGAGGAAGTCGGCGTCCAGCTCAGGGTCGGCCAGGGTGAAGGGCACGTTCATCCACGAGCGCGATGCGGGCTCAACCGGATTGGCATAGAAGCTCGAGCCGTCGATGGCCGCATAGAGCTTCTCGGCCTTGCGCCGGTTGATCTCGGCCATGCCCTCAAGACCGCCGAGGTCCTTCAGCCATTGGAAGACCAGGCCGGCGAGGTACCAGGCGTAGGTCGGCGGCGTGTTGTACATCGAGCCGCTCTCGGCGTGCACCCGATAATCGAACATGGTCGGGGTGCCGGTCAGCGGCTCGCCGATCAGGTCCTCGCGCAGGATCAGGATCGTCAGTCCGGCCGGGCCGATATTCTTTTGTGCACCGGCATAGATCGCGCCATAGCGCGCGACCTCGACGGGCCGCGAGAGCAGCGTCGACGACATGTCGGCGACCAAGGGCGCCGCGGATTCAGGGATGTAAGGGAACTCGACGCCCTCGATGGTCTCGTTTGGCGTGTAGTGCAGATAGGCCGCATCCTCGGACAGGGCCAGCTCCGCCTGCGCTGGCGCCCGCACGAAACGCTCCGGCTGAGTGCTGGCCGCGACATGCACGGCGCAGAAGCGGTGCGCCTCGGCGATGGCCTTCTTTGACCAGCTGCCGGTATTGAGATAATCAGCCTTCCCGGTCCGTCCAGCGAGGTTCATCGGCACCATCGCGAACTGGCTCGAGGCGCCGCCCTGCAGGAACAGCACCCGGTAGCCCTCGGGGATGGCGAGCAGCTCGCGCAGGTCGCGCTCAGCCTGCTCGGCGATGCTCATGAACTCCTTGCCGCGGTGGCTCATCTCGGCCACGCACATGCCCGTACCTTGCCAGTCGAGCATCTCTTCTTGCGCGCGGCGCAGGACCGGCTCCGGCAGCATCGCCGGACCCGCACTGAAGTTGTAGGGTCGAGACATAGAGGATTCCCCCGTTCGTGGCGCAAGCGTCGGTGGACGCTCGCTCGACTCAAAGATTCGCCGGCCGCTCAAGACCGACCTCGAGGCCGCTCAGCCGTCCAGCTCGTCGGCGCCGTCGTCACCCTGATCGTCGTCGTCCTCCGCCTCTCCATTCAGGGCGACGATGCGCTCGATCCCCGCGAGCTTCTGATCTTCACCCAGATTGATCAGCTTCACGCCCCAGGTATTACGGCTAAGGATCGAGATGTCATCAACGCCGGTGCGCACCAGGGTGCCGGCCTCGGTGATCAGCATGATCTCATCGCCGGGGCGCACCAGCACGGCCCCCACCTGCTCGGCATTGCGCTCACCGATGCGCATCGAGATCACGCCCTTGGTGCCGCGGCCCTTGGTCGGGAACTCCTCGACCGGGGTGCGCTTGCCGGAGCCGTTGGCACCGACCGTCAGCACCGTGCCAGGCTCGGCCACCAGCAACGAGATCACGCGTTGACCCTCACCAAGCGAGATCCCTCGCACGCCGTGGGCGGTGCGCCCCATCGCGCGCACCTCCGACTCGTTGAAGCGTACCGCCTTGCCGGCGGAGCTGAACAGCATCATATCTTGGCGTCCGTCGGTGACCGCGACGCCGATCAGATACTCGTCCTCGTGCAGGTCGATCGCAATGATGCCGCGCGCGAGCGGACGCGAGAAGTCCGACAGCGGGGTCTTCTTGACCGTGCCCTTGCTGGTTGCCATGAAGACGAAGCTGCCCTCCTCATACTCGGGCACCGGCAGGGTCGCATTGATGCGCTCATCAGGCTCGAGCGGCAAGAGGTTGACGATCGGCCGACCACGCGCCCCGTAGCTGGCCTGCGGCAGCTCGTAGACCTTGAGCCAGTAGACCTTGCCGTGGCTGGAGAAGCACAGCACGGTGTCGTGCGAGTTGGCGACGAAGAGCCGGTCGATGAAGTCCTCGTCCTTCAGGTTGGAGGCACTGCGGCCCTTGCCGCCGCGGCGCTGCGCCTGATACTCGGCGATCGGCTGCGCCTTGACGTAGCCCGCGTGCGAGAGGGTGACGACCACGTCCTCGGGCGCGATCAGATCGAGCAACGAGATGTCGGCCTGATCCTCGGTGATCTCGGTGCGGCGGGCATCGGCGTACTGCTCGCGGATCGCGGTCAGCTCCTCGCGGATCACCTGCATCAGCCGATCCGGATCGCGCAGAATCGCCAGCAGCTCGGCGATGGTCTCGAGGATCTCCTCGAACTCCTTGATGATCTTATCCTGCTCGAGCCCGGTGAGGCGCTGTAGCTGCAGGTCAAGGATCGCGCGCGCCTGGCGCTCACTGAGCCGGTATTGACCATCGTCGCGCAGCCCGAAGCCGGCGGCCAGGTCATCCGGGCGGGTCTCGGCAGCGCCCGCGCGCCCGAGCATCCCAGCCACCGCACCGGGTGACCAATCGCGCGCCATCAGCCCCTCACGCGCATCGGCAGGGCTGGCCGAGGCCTTGATCAGGGCAATGACCTCATCGATGTTGGCCAGCGCCACCGTGTAGCCTTCCAGCAGATGGGCGCGATCGCGCGCCTTGCGCAGCTCATAGATGGTACGACGCGTGACCACATCGCGGCGATGGCGCAAGAAGTACTCGAGCATCTGCTTGAGATTCAGCGTGCGCGGTTGGCCATCGACGAGGGCGACCATATTGATGCCGAACACGGTCTGCATATTGGTGTGCTGATAGAGATTGTTCAGCACCACGTCTGGATAGTGATCGCGCTTGATCTCGATCACGACCCGCATGCCGTCCTTATCCGACTCGTCACGCAGCTCAGCGATCCCCTCAAGCTTCTTCTCGCGCACCAGCTCGGCCATCTTCTCGAGCATGCGCGCCTTGTTGACCTGATAGGGCAGCTCGGTGATGATGATCGCCTCGCGTCCGCTGCGCTTCTCGGTCTCTTGGTGAGTGCGCGCGCGCAGCCGGATGCGGCCGCGGCCCGTGCGATAGGCCTCGCGAATGCCGCGGATACCGTTGATGCTGGCCGCGGTCGGGAAGTCCGGCCCGGGCACGATCTCCATCAGCCGCTCGAGCCCGACGAGCGGGTCCTCGATGATGGCCAGGCAGGCATCAATCACCTCACCGAGATTGTGCGGCGGGATATTGGTCGCCATGCCGACGGCGATGCCCGCGGCGCCGTTGACCAGCAGGTTCGGAAAGCGTGCCGGCAGGACCGTCGGCTCTCGCTCCGACTCGTCGTAATTGGGAATAAAGTCGACCGTCTCCTTGTCGAGATCGTCCAACAGCGAGTGCGCGATGCGCGCCATGCGCACCTCGGTGTAACGCATCGCCGCCGGTGAGTCGCCATCGACCGAGCCGAAGTTGCCCTGGCCGTCGACCAGCATGTGGCGCATCGAGAACGGCTGCGCCATGCGCACAATGGTGTCGTAGACGGCGGTGTCACCGTGCGGGTGATACTTACCGATGACGTCGCCGACCACACGCGCCGATTTCTTGTACGGCTTGTTCCAATCGTTGCCGAGCTCGCTCATGGCGTAGAGCACCCGTCGGTGCACGGGCTTGAGACCATCGCGGACATCCGGCAACGCACGGCCCACGATCACGCTCATCGCATAATCGAGGTAGGACTGGCGCATCTCGTCTTCGAGATTGACCGGCAAGATCTCTTTGGCGAAATCAGCCATCGCTCTTTATGGACTTCCTAAAAAGGGGTAGCGCGCCACACACGGCAACAACGAGGTCGGGACCGACCCCTAGCACCCGGGGCGGCGCGGCTCCGCGCAGCCGAACGCCAATCAAGGACCACAGCGCAAGGCCAGACGCGGCGCGAAATAAAAGCCGTTTATGATAACACTCCCCTGGCTGCGATAGGTCGCCGAGCGCGGCTTGCAGGGGTCAGAGTGCTCGGGGGTAGGGGGGTGACGGGTAGGCCCGCTGCGCGGGGTCTACCCAATCCGGAGCTGCTGGAGTAGCGGCGCAGGACGCAGGACGCCGTGTTGGGCGATGCGGAGCTGGTGGGGATGCTTAGTGGCGATGCTTGATGGCGATGCTGGCAGGGGTGCTGGTGGGAAGTGCCCGGGCAATGCGGGCAAACGCCAACCGCTCTGGGCTCTGGGCTCTGGGCTCTGGGCTCTGGGCTCTGCTAGGCGCGCTCATGCGCCTGGTGCAAGGCCTCGTGGATCTGTTGCGCCAAGGTCGTTCCGATGCCGTCGACACGGGCAATATCCTCCGGTGCCGCACGTGCGAGACCGCGCAAGCCACCGAAGGCCCTGAGTAGGCTCTGTCGCCGCTTCGGTCCGACACCCGGGATGCCCTCCAGGGTGGAGGTCTTGCGCGCCTTATCGCGGCGCTGGCGGTGACCCGTAATCGCGAACCGATGCGCCTCGTCGCGTAGCTGCTGGATCAGGTGCAGGGCCGGCGATTCAGCCCCGGCGAGCAGGGGCGCTGCACCATCGGCGAACCAAAGCTGCTCGGCGCCGGCCTTGCGATCGCGCCCTTTCGAGACGCCGACCAGCTTAACGTCGTCGATCCCCAATTCATCGAGCACGCTAGCCACCGCCCCGAGCTGCCCTTTACCGCCATCGATGAAGAGCAGGTCTGGCTGCGGGACCTCGCCTGCTTGCACCCGCCGGTAGCGACGCAGCAACGCCTGCTCCATCGCCGCGTAATCGTCCCCGGGGGTGATCCCCTCGATGTTGAAGCGCCGATAATCAGATTTCCGCGGCCCCTCATCGTCGAACACCACGCAGGAGGCCACGGTCAGCTCGCCCCCCGTGTGGCTGATATCGAAGCATTCCATGCGCCGCGGCAGCTCGTCGAGATCAAGCAGCTCACGCAGCGCCTCAAGTCGGCGACCATAGCCCGCACGACTCCCAAGCCTCGCCTTCAGCGCCAGCGCGGCGTTGTTGACCGCCATCTCGATCCAGCGCGCGCGCTCGCCGCGCAGGCGATGCTTGAGAGCGACGCGGCGACCCGCGCGCTCACTCAAGGCCGCGGTCAGGAACTGCGCCTCCTCAGGCTCGGCATTCAGCAGGACCTCGGGCGGCACCTCCTTATCGATGTAGAACTGCGCGAGGAAGCCCGCGAGGACCGTGGCTTGATCCGCATCCGGGGGCACCTGCGGGAAAAAGGCCTTATTGCCGAGATTGCGACCGCCACGGATGAAGAAGACCTGGACGCAGACCGCCCCAGCCTCCTCCACCGACGCGATGATGTCGACATCGCCGCCCTCGGCGGTCACGTACTGACGCTGCTGGATGCGCTGCAGGGTGGCGATCTGATCACGCAGCACCACGGCGCGCTCGAACTCCAGCGCCTCAGCGGCCCGCCCCATGCGCTCGCCAAGCTCAGCGATCACCTCATCGGTGCGCCCCTCGAGGAACTTCACGCTGTGCTGCACATCGATCGCGTACGCCTCCTCGCTGACCAACCCGACACATGGCGCGGTGCAGCGCTTGATCTGATGCTGCAGGCAAGGTCGAACGCGGCTGCGATAGAAGCTATCGCGGCACTGGCGAACCGGAAAGAGCTTCTGCAGCAACTGCAGGGTCTCACGCACCGCCCAAGCGCTCGGGTAGGGACCAAAGTAGCGGCCCTTGTCGTCGCGTGGCCCGCGATAGAAGGACAACCGCGGAAAGCGCTGCTCGATACTCAGGCGAATGAATGGATAGCTCTTGTCATCGCGCAGGAGGACGTTGAACCGCGGCCGATGGGTCTTGATCAGGTTGCTCTCGAGCAGCAGCGCTTCACCTTCGGTGCGGGTGACCGTGACCTGAATCTCGGCGATCTGCGCGACCATCACCTGCAGCCGGCGATTGAGCGCACGCCCGAAGTAGCTACTGACACGCCGCTTCAGGTTCTTGGCCTTGCCGACATAGAGCAGCTGGCCTTCCGCATCGAGCATCCTGTAGACGCCCGGGTCCATCGGGATCTGCTGCAGTGCGGCGCGGTGATCGAAGGGCGACATAGGCGAGGGGATCTTCGAGGAGGGGCCTCTGCGACGATGGACCTCCACGGCTGAGCATGGAGCAACGTGGTCGGCGATATTGCGGCCGTAACGGTCGACTTCCAGCACCGGGCTGGCCGTCACTGTGCGGCTCCCGTATGCTTTCCCAATGCAGGTTCCAGACTACCAAGGCGGCAGCATCGTCAATCTGATGCAGTCGCTGATCGCCGCACGCGGCGCGCGGCACCCAGACTCGCTGATCTACCCCGAGGCGCATCTGCTACCGGCGCATGAGCTCGCCGAAGCCCGCCACGTCGTGCTGCTGGTGATTGATGGGCTTGGCGATCAGTGGCTGCGGCAGCACTCGCCCCACGGGCTGCTCGCGCAACATCGCCTCGGCGCGCTGACATCGGTCTTTCCACCCACTACGGCGTCAGCCATCACCACCTACCTGACCGGCGATGCGCCACAACAGCACGCGATGACCGGCTGGCACATGTGGCTGGGCGAGATCGGTGCCCTACTCGCTGTCCTTCCCGGTACGCCGCGCCATGGTGGCAGTGGCTACGAGAAGTCCGGCATCGACCCAGCCGTGCTGTTCGCACACCGGTCGGTGTTCTCGGCCCTGGGCACCGCCTCGGTGGTGATCTCGCCGCGCGAGATCGCCCACTCCGGTTACAACCTCGCACACCTCGGCCCCGCCAGCCTGGCCCCATACCAGGGTCTGAACGGCCTCTTCGCCAGCATTGCCAAGGCACTCAAGCGCGCACGGGCGCCGACCACCGTCTACGCCTATTGGCCCGGGCTGGATAGCGTCGGCCACGAGCATGGCATCGAGAGCGCCGCCGCGCTCGCGCAGCTGCAGGCCATCGAGCAGGGGCTCGCACAGCTGCGCGAGCGGCTCGCCGGCAGCGACACCCTGGTGTTGATCTGTGCCGATCATGGTCAGCTCGACGCGGAGCCTGGCCAGATTGTCGACCTGAGCACGATGCCGGCCCTGCTGGACTGTCTGCGGATTCCCCTCTGCGGCGAGCCTCGAGCAGCCTACTGCTATCTGCGCCCAGAGCGCTGCGCGCGCTTCGAACAGCTCGTTGGCGATCAGCTCGACGCCAACTTCGCGCTCTTTCGCAGCACCGACCTGGTTGAACGCGGGTTCTTTGGCCTCGGCGAGCCGCACCCGAGGCTTGGCGAGCGCATCGGCGACTACTGCCTGATCGCCCGCGATCGAGCGGTGATCCATCAACAGCTGCTCGGCGATAAGCCGTTCCGGCAGATTGGCGTCCACGGCGGGCTCAGCCCCGCCGAGCTCTTCGTGCCCCTCTGTCGGATGGCATGCTGATCTAACCGGCTATACTCTCGCGCCGTCCCATCCACCCGTCGCCGAGGGTACCGCCGAATGGACGCTGTCCAGATCCTGCTGCTCGCCTGTGTTCAAGGGTTCACCGAGTTCTTACCGATCTCGAGCTCCGCGCACCTGATCGTGACCCCGTCACTCTTCGGCTATAGCCTGCAAAGCCTCGCCTTCGACGTGGCCGTGCATGTCGGAACCCTCGGCGCGGTCATGCTCTACTTTCGCCGCGAGCTGGCCACCATGACCAACGCGCTCGGTCGCTCGCTCGGTCGGCGCTCGCTCGCGGACCCCAATGCGCGTCTGGCCGCGATGATCCTGATCGCGACGCTGCCGATCCTGGTGCTGGGCTTCCCCCTCAAGGCGTTGCTCGAATTCCTTCGCGACGATGATCGCTTGATCGAATTGGTCATCGCCACCACCACCATCGGCTTCGGGCTGCTGCTCTGGCTCGCCGACCGTCTCGGCAAACGTCGCCGCGATGAGCACAGTCTGGGTTGGGCGAGCGCGCTGTTGATCGGGCTCTTCCAGGCCATCGCGATCCTGCCCGGCACCTCTCGTTCGGGCATCACCATGACGGCAGGGCTGTTCTTGGGCCTCACCCGCGAGGCCGCCTCGCGCTTCTCCTTCCTGCTCTCGATCCCCACGATCGCGCTCGCCGGGCTCATGGAGACCAAAGAGTTGCTCGAATCCGCAGAACCGGTGGCCTGGGACGAGCTTTGGCTCGGCGCGGCACTCTCGTTCGTCGTCGCCTATCTGACGATCCACTTCTTCCTGCGCTTCATCGAGCGCATCAGCATGCTCCCCTTCGTCATCTATCGGCTTGTGCTCGGCCTCTTCATCGCCTGGCTCGTGCTCGGTTGAGGCGGATCATCCCATGGCTGACCTCTTCGCATCTGGCAGGATCATCGACATCATCTTGCTCATGGTCTTGGTCGAGATCGCCCTACTCGCCCTGGCGCGCCGCCTCACCAAAGGCGTCCCCCGCCTCGCGCGGCTGCTTCCGAATCTCGCTGCGGGCTTTCTACTGCTGTTGAGCGTGCGCGCCGCCATGACCGACGCGCCCTGGCCACTGATTGCGCTGCCTCTCGGGCTCGCGCTCCTGGCCCACATCATCGATCTGCGCGGCCGTTGGGAGCGCTAACCATAAAAAAAGCAGCCTGACGGCTGCCTTCTCTTTGCGCTGGGTCACCCGCATCCGCGCGTGACCCAGCGTCACCATCCCGATAAACAGTGCCTCAAACGCTAAACGAGGCCGATCTGCTCGGAGACGATTTGGCTCACTGCCGGAATGCCATCGCCGAGCCAGTTGAAATCGGCGCTGCTCAGCAGGATGAAATGGATCAGCAGACCCAGGATGAACAGGAAGATAAAGATCGCAACCAGGGTGCGGCGCGGATCGAAGATTTGCCAGAGCTTATGCATTGTGAGATTCCTCTGCGTTAATCGCTATGTCGTCGAGCACCGTATGCGACAGTGCTCGCGATGCCAGGTTCGCAAGCGCGTCAGCTCTTTACAGCCAAGGACGCCAGATCCAAGCCAGCACGTGTGCAAGAACGACCACACCAAAGAAGGCGGTCATGCTGGACATGAAGATGCCGTGGAACTCCTGGGCCTCTTCTTCGGTCAGTCCGGTCAGGCTCTTAGGGTCAGCCATGGATTCAACCTCCGGTTTTCAAAAAGGGCCTCTCGGCCATCGACCGCGTACACCCCCGCGGCGGGGTTGCCCATAAGGGCTGCCACGTCGAGCGCGGGGCTCGTTAGCGGCACGCACCAGCAGTCGGTGCTTTGGCGACAATCACCCGCGGCGATTGTCGCCATCCAGATCAACTCAGTTCATCGTCCGGGTCGGCGGCATCGCCGACATGTTCGATGCAGGCGCCTGTACCGAGTTACCTCCAAGCCAGTTGAAGTCCGGAGACGCCAACAGGATGAAGTGAATCAGCAAGGCCAGCACGAACAGGAAGCTGAACAGTGCGATCAGGCTGCGCCGTGGATCAAAGAGCTGCCAAATACGATGCATGGAATGTCTCCTAAAGCGGTGTGGCAGCGCGTCAGCGACAGCGGCCCCACACCAAAACGCGACTGTCTAAAGCGTTTGGCTTAGAGCCACGGACGCCACAACCAAGCCAGCACGTGTGCGAGCACAACGACGCCAAAGAAGGCAGTCATGCTGGACATGAAGATCTGATGGAACTCTTGGGCTTCCGCTTCGGTCAGGCCCGTCAGGCTTTTGTTGTCAGCCATGGTAATCACCTCTGTCGTTTTCAGGTTTGACCTTTCGGCCATCGGTTCCGCCCCAGTGGGCGGGGTGATCCCTCACCCTAGATAGTCCTACCGAGACTGTGGAGCCGGCGGATACTGCAGAGGCGCCGGCGGATAGCGCATCATCGACGGCGGCGGATACTGGAGCCGCGGCGGATATTGCTGCGGCTGCTCCTGCACCGGGGCCTCGGCCTGGGCTTCGGCAGCAGGCGCTGCCTCCTCAGCCGCAGCCTCCGGGGCTGGCGCTGCTGGCTCAGCCTTGGCCTGCTCAGCGGCGGCCGCGTCATCGGCGGGCGCCACCTCAGGCTCTGCTGGCATCTCGGCCTTCGCCTGCGCCGGCGGGGCCTCCTCGACCGCAACGGCCTCGGCCTGCTCGGCAGCCTGCTTTGCAGCAGCGAGTCCACCTTCAGGGATCGGTCCTTGCAGCGACGGATAGTCCTTTAACATCGGCGCGCCGTAGAGTGGCTTGTACGCACCCTGATGGCAGGTCGTGCAGTACACCTTGTAGACGTCGCCCATGGGCCCCTTACGCGAATCTGGAAGGATGTCGCTCAAGGGCACAACCCAGTCGTTGTTGAGCTCGCGCACGTGGCGAATCGCATACCAAGCGGTCGTGCGTTGCGGCGTGCTCTGATCCCAGGAGTAGAACGAGCGGGAGTTATGGCAGTAGGTGCAGTTCACGCCGAGGGCATCGGACATGTGCATCATCAGGCCATAGGTCCACTCCGCCTGCTTGATCGAGGCCCGATTCCCTTGCGGCAGCGCCGTGTCACCAATGACCCGAATGTCGTTGCTTTGCAGCAGGAACGGCGTGAACGGATCATAGGGCAGTGACGCGTAGGCGACGGACGGGGCCGCGATGTTCTGACCCGTGGGTGCAATCGCCGTCGGCTGGCCCGGACCTGGATCGGTCACCCAGACATACTCTGGAACCGGATTGCCACGATGGCAGGTGTAGCAGGTCACACCGGTATCAGCGACATGGTCCTTCCAATTCGCATTGGTGTCCTGCGTCATCTGCAGCATCTTGCGGGACGTGATCTTGGTGTAGATCCCATCTTCCTCGAACCCGCCATTACTCACGTGGCAGTAGTAGCAGCCTTGCTCCGGCGCGACCCAGTTGGTCAATGCCACCATCAGGCGGTTGAACTCATTGACCGTCAGATCACCCAGTACCTGCACGTTCTTGTACACATCCTTGGCGAGCGGACCACCCTCTGCTGCCGCCGGAATCGGGTCTGGCGGCACGTTGGCCTCCAGTGATTCCTGAAGCAGACGCGGGTTGTAGTTGGTCTGCATTTGCAGGCCGCGGTAGCCGTTCTGGATTGATTCCGGCGGTGGTGCTTCGCAGCCAGCCAGGATCGCCGAAGCGCCTAGTGCTGCGAGGATCACCGTCTTGCGGTTTAGCCCCTTCATTGCGATACCCCCTGCAGCAGGGTCGGATCCTGGATCGTCATCTCAGATGGATACGGAGCCACGATGCCGTGCTTGATTCCCCAGAGATACCAGTTCTCGACCACGGTGCCAGTCAGCAGAATGCCGATGCCCGCGGTGATCACCGTCAGGACCGCGAACCACCAAGCCCAGCGATGGATCGATTCCATGGTGGCGTTGAAGCCCATGGTCCAGCGCCAGAAGAGCATGGCGCGCTCCGCGGCGGTGCCGCGACTGGTGATTTGGTCGATCTCGCGGTCGCCACCGTAGCGCGAGACACCGAGGATGGTGCCGCCGTGCATGGCGAACAGCACTGCCGAGCCATAGAGGAAGGCGATCGAGAGCGCATGGAACGGGTTGTAGTAGAAATTGCCGTACCGAATCGAGATCGCGGCCGTCCAGTCAAGGTGCGGGAAGATTCCGAACGGCACTGCCTCGCCCCAGCTACCCATCAGCACCGGGCGAATGAAGCCAAGCGTCAGGTAGAAGAAGATCGCTGCTGCAAAGGCCCATGCAACATGGGTCCCAGTGCCAAGAGCGATCGCGCGCTGGTACGTCCGGACCCACCACAGGATGATCGAGGCGGTTAGGAAGAAGCCAGCCATCAGCCACCAGCCACCATCACCCAAGGGCGGAATGCTCAGCCCATAGGCCGGCGGTGGCGGCTCAAGCGCGAGCCAGAAGAAGTTCTTCAGGAACTGGATCGGGCTCCAGTCGACCGAGGCCAGCATATTGAAGCCGATGATCTCGATGGCGATAAAGCCACAGACCAGCGATGCGATGCCGGCGAAGCCGAGATAGATCGGGCCGATCTGCGCGTCACCGATCTTTCCAAGCCAATATGAGAACCAAGGATAGACCGGCTTGCCGAGACGCGGCAGGCTGCCTTCAGGGAGCTCGACGCCCGGGTAACCCGGCTCGCGGACTTGAACCCGCGTAAAGATGTTTTGATATTGAGCCATGTTGGTGTCCCCTTATGACCAGAACGGCAATTCGAGCCACCAGTTCCACCACTCTGGCCAGCCACGCGTCCAGAACGGACCACTGATCACGATACAGACCGCGCTCCAGAAGGCCGCGTTGATCGCCAGGAACAGGCCCAGACGGTGGATACCGAGCGCACCGATGGAGTAACCAACGAAGTCACGGAAGAAGGTATTCTCGTGCTCGCCGGTCTTCACTGGCTCTCCCTTTTGCGGATTCGTCATCGACAAGATCAACGAGCCGTGCAGAGCCAACGCCAGTGCATTGGTGAAGAAGAACGTGATCGCCAGCATGTGGGCCGGGTTATAGTGGAAATGCAGGTATTGGTAGCCCACATTCGACACCCAGTCGAGGTGACTGAAGATGCCGTAGGGGAAGCCGTGCCCCCACGCACCCATCAACACCGGGCGGATCACAACAAGGGTGACATAGGCGAGGATTGCAAAGCTAAAGGCGACGGGAACGTGCAGTCCCATGCCGAGCTTGCGGGCAATCTCGACTTGGCGCAGCGCCCAGGAGACGAACGCGCCAATTGCACAGATGGTAATGAATTGCCACAACCCGCCTTCAGTCAGCGGCGCCATGTTGAGCCCATAGCTCAGGTCTGGCGGGGCAATATTGATTTCCCAAGGATTCCAGGTTGGGCCGATGGCCGCTCCCCAGATGATCAGCAGCGTACCCAAGGTCGCGAAGAAGATTGTCGAGACTCCGAAGAAGCCGACATAGAACGGCCCCACCCAAAAGTCGAACAGATCCCCCCCGAGCAAGGTACCGCCACGTACGCGGTATTTTTTCTCGAAACTCAGCATGGCCATTGAAGATTTCCTCTGCTGGGGAGGCGCGCGCAGAAGCGCCCTCCTCGTAGCAAGATCGGCGGCAGGCGGTGCCATGCTGGCACCCGCGCTGCCGTCATCCGATAGGCCCTTTTACATCTGCTGCGGGACGACCTGAGCAGCCTGCACGCCTTCAATGGCCGGGATACCATCTTCGAGCCAGTTGAAGTCGTTGGTGCTGAGCAGGATCAGATGGATAGCGAGGCCAAGCACGATCAGGAAGACACCCAGAGCCGTCAGAGCGGTGCTGGGCTGAACCAACAGCCAGATCTTATAGAGCTTCTCGTTCATTGATCGTTTCTCCAGTATTCGTTAGAAATGCGTGGATCAGAGTCACGAAGGGTGGCCTGATCCCAAATGGTCATTAGCCTGGACGTGAGTGGCTTAGAGCCAAGGACGCCAGAGCCATGCCAGAACGTGCGCGAAGATGACGACACCGAAGAAGGCGGTCATGCTCGACATGAAGATGCCGTGAAACTCTTGAGCCTCTTCTTCCGTCAATCCAGTCAAACTCTTGTTGTCTGCCATGGGTTTACCCTCCGGTTCAGCTGACTAGGCCATTCGGCCATTGGCGCATGACATATGCGTCACCAGGAAACGCCTCGGCTGCTTTCGCCGCAGCGCTTGAAGGCATCCGCGGGATGCGAATACCTGCTCGGCTCTCCAGCTCGGGGCTCAACGCCCGACGCCTTAGAAGCCAGAAATCGTTCAGTCTCGAGTCCCCTATACCGCCGACTGAGGCCTCATCCATTAGCCTGGTCGCGCCGTGATCGCCCCCGTTCTCACTTCCGGTGTGGCTTACCAAGCTCAGCATGGCCTGCTGAAGCTGTTGGGAGAGGCGCCCAAGGTGTGTCACGTCCATGAAGGGGTTCGCGAGGCGCATTGTGTCGTCGGGACTCACTCGTTCGACTGCGTTGGGCGGGGCCGAATCACGAGAGGATGCAGGCGCCCAAGAAGATAGTGTCAGTCTAGCCTGACCGCGCTCTATGTCAAGCCGAATTTACACATCTGCTGTCAACACAGGTTGGCAGTCCGCACTCGAGTTGATCCATCGCAGGAGGCGTCGTCTCGAGGTTAGACGCAGCGGTGGGCGCGCAGGCTCACCGCGCCCGTCAGTCGGATCAACAGGGCGGTTCCTGGCGTGCGGCGGGCGCTGGGCTATGGGGCGCTGGGCTCTGA
>CAZTYV010000004.1:0-43131 GCA_964617675.1 uncultured Halochromatium sp.
CCGCTTGCCGGGTGTCGCCGACCGGTCTGAGCGAGGCGCGCGCCTGTCTCGATGCACTGACGGCGCAGGCCGAAGCGGCCAACCGGGCAGCCGGTGTTGCCGTCGAGGATGAGGCCGTGGCTTGGACCCAGCGTCTGGCCCGACAATGCCGCGCCCAGCTGGACGAGCTGCTGCTGCTTGCGCCTTGGCTCGCCGAGCCGGCCCCGGCCGGGAGCGCCCCCGCCCTGCCTGCGCACGCAGGACCAACCGACCTAGCACTCACGCTTCGCCAACTCGCCGAGCTCGAGCTGAATGCGGGCGGCGCATCCGACCAAGGCGCGCGCGCGCGCATCGGCGACATCGAGCAACTGGCGCGCACAGCGGGTGATCTGGCCGTCATGGAGCACGGCTTCCTGTTCGACGAGGCGCAGGCGCTGCTGGCCATCGGTTACAACGTCGAAGAGCGGCGCCGCGACACCAGCTTCTACGATCTGCTGGCCTCCGAGGCGCGCCTGGGCTGTTTCGTCGCCATCGCGCAGGGCGAGCTGCCGCAGGAGAGCTGGTTTGCCCTCGGCCGCCTGCTGACCCGTGCCGCTGGCGACACCACGCTCCTGTCCTGGAGCGGCTCGATGTTCGAGTACTTGATGCCGCTGCTGGTGATGCCGAGCTATGACAACACCCTGCTCGATCAGACCTATCGCACCGCGGTCGCCCGGCAGATCGCCTATGGCAAGGAGCGCGGCGTGCCTTGGGGGGTGTCGGAATCCGGCTACAACGGCGTCGATGCCCAACTGAATTATCAGTACCGCGCCTTTGGCGTGCCGGGGCTGGGGCTCAAGCGTTGGTTGGCTGAGGATCTGGTGGTTGCGCCCTATGCCTCAGCGCTGGCGCTGATGGTGGCGCCCGAGGCGGCCTGCCAGAATCTGCAGCGGCTCGCGGCCAGCGGATTGGCGGGGCCTTATGGCTTTTATGAGGCGATCGATTTCACGCCCTCGCGGCTGCCGCGCGGGCAGGCGAGCGCGGTGGTGCGCTCCTTCATGGCCCATCATCAGGGCATGACCCTGCTGTCGCTAGCGCATCTGCTGCTCGATCGCCCGATGCAGCGCCGCTTCGCTGCAATCCCGGCGTTTCAGGCCACGGCGCTGCTGCTGCAAGAGCGCATCCCCAAGACCACCGCCTTCTATTCCGACACCCACGGCGAGATCACCAGCGAACGTGCCAGCGACGGCGCACTGGAATCGCCGATCCGCGTCCTTACCACACCCAACAGCCCGCATCCGGAGGTGCAGCTGCTCTCGAATGGTCGCTACCACGTCATGGTGACCAATGCCGGCGGTGGCTACAGCCGTTGGCAGGAGCTGGCGGTGACCCGCTGGCGCGAGGACAGCACGCGCGATCATTGGGGTAGCTTCTGCTATCTGCGCGATCTCGACAGCGGAGCGTTCTGGTCGACGGCCTATCAGCCGACGCTGACCACGCCAGATCACTTCGAGGCGATCTTCTCCGAGGGGCGCGCCGAGTTCCGCCGCCGCGATCAGGAGATTGAGGCCTATACCGAGATCGTGGTCTCGCCCGAGGACGATCTCGAGCTGCGCCGGCTGCGCCTGACCAATCGCTCGCGCGGTCGGCGGGTGATCGAGGTCACCAGCTACAGCGAGGTGGTGCTCGCCCCACCGGCTGCCGACAACCTGCATCCGGCGTTCAGCAACCTGTTCATCCAGACCGAGATCCTGCAGCCCGGATCGGCGATCCTCTGCCATCGCCGGCCGCGCTCGCAAGAGGAACGCTCGCCTTGGATGTTTCATGCGCTGGTGGTGAGAGGGGGCTCGGCGACTGCTCTGGATAGCGGTCGTGAACCCTCTTACGAGACCGATCGGATGCGCTTCATCGGCCGCGATCGCACCCTGGCGGCACCACTGGCGCTGGAGTCGTCTGGAGCGCTGTCCGGCAGCGCCGGCTCGGTGCTGGACCCGATGGTCGCCATCCGTCAGTGCATCGTCCTGGATGCCGATCAAACCGCGACCATCGACCTGATCCAAGGCATCGGTGAGACCCGTGAACAGGCGGTGGGACTGGTCGAAAAGTACCAGGACGCGCGCCTGGCCAATCGCGTCTTCGATCTGGCCTGGACCCATAGCCAGGTGGTGCTGCGCCAGCTCAATGCGACCCCGGCCGATGCGCAGCTCTATGGCCGGCTGGCCAGCTCCATCCTCTATACCAATGCCTCGCTGCGGGCCGCGCCCGGCGTGTTGGCGCAGAACCGCCGTGGCCAGTCCGGGCTCTGGAGTCACGCGGTCTCGGGCGATGTGCCGATCGTGCTCTGTCAGATCGCCGATCAGGCCAACATCGCCTTGGTGCATCAGCTGGTGCAGGCGCATGCCTATTGGCGGCTGAAGGGGCTGACCGTGGATCTGGTGATCTGGAACGAGGATCACGCCGGCTATCGCCAGCAGCTGCAAGAGCAGATCCTTGGCCTGATCGCCGCCGGCGTCGAGGCGCATGTGGTCGATCACCCCGGCGGCATCTTCATCCGCCCGGCCGATCAGATCTCCGATGAAGACCGGGTGCTGTTCCAGACCGTCGCGCGCGCCATCCTCAGCGATGAGCGCGGGACGCTGGCGGAGCAGCTCAATCGACGCGACCCGCGGCAAAAGCAGATGCCGGCCTTCAAAGCCAGCGGGGGCAGCCTAGCGCGCGCGCTCCAGCAGGCGACCGGCGCGCATCTGAGGCCGGAGTCGGTGCTTCAGTTCGACAACGGCACCGGCGGTTTCTCCGCCGACGGGCGTGAATACGTCATCACCACCGCGCCCGGTCAGACCACGCCGGCGCCCTGGGTGAATGTGCTTGCCAATGCGCACTTCGGGACTGTGGTCTCCGCCAGCGGCGGCGCCTACACCTGGAGTGAGAACGCGCATGAGTTCCGCCTCACGCCCTGGCATAACGATCCGGTCAGCGATCTGCATGGCGAGGCCTTCTATCTGCGCGATGAGGTCAGTGGCCAAGTCTGGTCGCCGACCCCGTTACCGGCCGGCGGTGCCACGCCTTATGTCAGTCGCCACGGCTTCGGCTACAGCGTCTTCGAGCATCGGGAGGCCGGCATCGACTCGGAGCTGTGGGTCTATGTCGACCTGGACGAACCGGTCAAATATATGGTGCTGAAGCTGCATAACGCGGCCGAGCCAGGGGCGACCAAGCCAGCGGCGACCAAGGCAGGGGATTCCGGCCAACTGCGCCGGCTTTCCGTGACCGGCTATGTCGAATGGGTGCTGGGTGACCTGCGGCCGAAGTCGGCATTGCACATCGTCACCGAGATCGATCCCAACAGCGGGGCGCTCTTCGCCCGCAATCCCTACAACCATGAGTTTGCTGATCGACTCGCCTTCTTCGATGTCGATGATCCGACCCGCAGTTTGAGCGGCGACCGCACCGAGTTTCTCGGCCGCAATGGCACCCTGAGCCAGCCGGCGGCGCTGGCGCGCACCCGACTGTCCGGTCGGGTCGGCCCGGCGCTGGATGCCTGTGGCGCCCTGCAGACGCAGGTTGAGCTGGCCCCCGGACAGACCAAGGAGATCGTCTTCCGGCTCGGCGTGGTGGGCCGACGCGGGACCGATGATGCCCGTCTGCTGGCGCCATCGCAGCGGGGTGTGGCGGCAGCCCGAGCGGCATTGGCCGCGGTGCAAGCCTATTGGACGCGCACGTTGGGCGCGGTGCAGGTGGAGACGCCGGACCCGGCGCTCGATCTGCTCGCCAACGGCTGGCTGCTGTATCAGACCCTGGCCTGCCGCTTCTGGGCGCGCAGCGGTGATTATCAGTCCGGCGGTGCCTTTGGCTTCCGTGATCAGCTGCAGGACGCGATGGCACTGATCCATGCCGAGCCCGAGCTGGTGCGTGCGCATCTGCTGCGCTGCGCCGGTCGGCAGTTCCGCGAAGGCGATGTCCAGCACTGGTGGCATCCACCCTCCGGTCGCGGTGTGCGCACCCGCTGCTCGGACGACTATCTCTGGCTACCCTTGGCGACCTGTCGCTATGTCCTGACCACCGGCGACAGCGCTGTGCTCGACGAGATGGCCCCGTTCCTGGATGGCCGTCTGGTCAGCGGCGAGGATGATGGCTACTACGATCTGCCCGGTCAGAGCGACGAGTCGGCCAGTCTCTATGACCATTGCCTGCGCGCCATCCTGCACGGTCTGCGCATGGGCGAGCATGGCCTGCCGCTGATCGGCTCCGGCGACTGGAACGACGGCATGAATCTGATCGGCATCAAGGGCCGGGGCGAGAGCATCTGGCTTGGATTCTTCCTGCACGAGGTGCTGACGCAGTTTGCGGGGCTGGCGCGTATGCGTGGCGATGCGCCCTTTGTCGAGCGCTGCGAGCGGGAGACCGCGCGGCTGCGTGAGAACCTGGAGCAGCATGGCTGGGACGGTGAACCGGATGAAAACCTGGATCAGGCCCTGAACGCGGGCATGACTGGCAGCTGGTATCGACGTGCCTATTGTGATGATGGGACGCCGCTCGGCTCCAAGACCAGCCCAGAATGCCGTATCGACTCGATCGCCCAGAGCTGGTCGGTGCTCTCCGGGGCGGCAGATCCGGTGCGTGCGCGACAGGCCATGGAGGCGCTCAATACGCATCTCGTGCGGCGCGATGCCGGGCTGATCCAGTTGCTGGACCCGCCGTTCGACCAGTCAGCCCTCGAGCCCGGCTACATCAAGGGCTATGTCCCCGGCGTGCGTGAGAATGGCGGGCAGTACACCCATGCCGCGATCTGGGCAGCGATGGCCTTCGCTCGCCTCGGCGACCGGGCCCACGCCTGGGAGCTGTTCGGCATGATCAACCCGATCAACCATGGCCGCTCGGCCGAGGAGATCGCCATCTACAAGGTCGAGCCCTACGTGATCGCAGCTGATGTCTATGGCGTCTGGCCCCATGTCGGGCGCGGCGGTTGGACCTGGTACACCGGCTCGGCGGGCTGGATGTATCGGTTGATCCTCGAGTCCCTGCTTGGGCTGCGGTTGGAAGGGGAGACGCTGCGCCTCGAGCCCTGTCTTCCAAAGGACTGGGACGGGTTCAGGCTGGATTACCGGTATCGGGAAACGCCTTATCGCATCTCCGTCAGGCAGGTGCGCGCCCTTACGGGCGGCGATAGCCTGGTGACGCAATTGACGCTGGATGGAGTCGAGCTGCAAGGGTCAGCGATTCAACTGCTCGATGACCGGCAGGAGCACCTTGTCGAACTCAGCCTGATCGGATAGCCGGGCAGCAAGGCCGCACAAAAGCGAGTTTCCGTGGCGAGCTGCGCTGCCTATGCCACCTCGGCCAAGCTCTCCAAGAATGCGCGCGCATGTGATCGATGGGCTGCCCTCATTCGGTGCTTTGCCGCATCGCTCGCTTTTTGAACAATGTCTAACCACCCGTCTACCGCGTCAGCACACAAGCCGCAATCTCGCTGGGAGCGGCAGTTCCAGCGGATACTGACCCCATTCGATGCTTTTGTCCGCCATCAGGCGACGGCGGGTGTGCTCCTCATTGTTGCCACGCTCGCCGCCCTCGTTTTGGCTAATTCCGGTCTCAAGCAGGCGTATGTTGATCTACTCGACGTGCAGGTCGGCCTTTCCGTCGGCCACTGGAGCATTGAGAAGAGCCTGCTCCATTGGGTCAACGAAGGCCTGATGGCCTTGTTCTTCTTTTTGCTTGGACTGGAGATCAAGCGCCAGCTACTGGTTGGGCATTTGCGCGATAAGAGGCGTGCGCTGCTCGTCTTGTGCGCAGCCTTGGGCGGAATGCTCGTCCCGGCTGGGATCTATACTGTTCTGAACCCGAACGGAGTGGCTGTGAACGGCTGGGCCATCCCGATGGCGACAGACACCGCCTTCGCCCTTGGTGCGATGACGCTCCTGGGTACTCGCGTGCCGCGCAGTCTTGTCGCTTTTCTTGCGGCGCTGGCCATCGTCGATGACATCGGTGCCGTGCTCGTCATTGCAGTGTTTTATTCAGACGCGCTCGATCCGGCCGCGCTTGCCTTAGCGGTCGGCTTTTTCGTGGCCTTGCTGACCTTAAACAGTGCGGGAGTGAAACATGCTGTACCTTATGCCGTTGTCGGAGTCTTGCTTTGGTACTGGGTCGTCCAGGCCGGGGTCCACGGAACGGTCGCCGGCGTGCTGGTTGCTGCCGCCACACCGGCACGCGCGCAGCATTCGCCTAGACGCTTCCGGAGAGGCGTATCGTCTCTGATGGAACGCTTTCGTCGTGGCGATCTCGATCAGCAACACGCCATGCTCGATAGCGATGAGCAACATCTTATCGTTCAGAAGCTGTATCGAACAGCAAAGCTGGCGACGACGCCATTGCAACGCTGGGAAGAAGCCTTGGCCATGCCGGTTAGCGTTTTTCTGCTGCCCTTTTTCGCTTTTGCGAATGCGGGGCTGAGCTTTGATCTGGCGATGTCCGATGCTGCGTTCCCGTCCAGCATCACCATCGGTATCGTGCTCGGCCTCGTCGTTGGAAAAGCCGTGGGGATTTCGTCGATGACATGGCTGGCGATACGAACCGGTCTCGGGCGGCTTCCGGACGATATCGACTTGCGCCACATTCTCGGGATCTCGTTGCTCGCCGGCATTGGCTTCACGATGTCGATCTTCATCGCTCAGCTGGGTTTCACTGAGCACCCGAGCTTCCTCAACGAAGCCAAGCTCGGAATATTCCTGGCTTCGGTCATCGCCGCCCTATGCGGCCTTGCTGTTCTCGCGTGGGTGGGGCATCAGGATGGCGAGCGTCAGTTTGTGCGAGGCGGCTCGATCGGACCCTTGTCATAGCAAGAGCATGATGGCGCCATAGTGACTCGCACTGCCAGCGAGCACGAAGAGGTGCCAGACGCCATGACACGCGGGATACCAGTGATCGAGGGCGTAGAAGACGATGCCTGTCGTATAGAAGATGCCACCGACCAGCAGCCAGCGAAAGGCATCCGGTGGCAAGGCGGCGAGGACGGGCTTGAGAGCAAGGACGCAGAGCCACCCCATCAGCAGATAGATCAGCATGGGGATCACGCGTGGTCCTTGGCGTGGGAGCGCGTCGAAGACGATCCCGATCAGCGCAAGCCCCCAGATGGCTCCAAACATCACCCAGCCCAGGGTGCCCTTGAGCCCGACGAGTGTGAAGGGCGTATAGGTGCCGGCGATCAGCAGATAGATGGCCTGATGGTCCAACAGCCGGAACACCCGTTTCGATCGGCCGCTTAGGCTATGGTAGAGGGTGGAGGTCAGAAAGAGCAGAACGAGCGTGAAGACGTAGATGCTGGTGCTGACGATCGCGCGAGCATCGCCCCTCAGCGCGGCTAGGCTGATGAGCACGGCGCCCCCGGCGAGCGACAGGGCGGCGCCGACCAGGTGACTGATGCTGTTGAAGCGTTCGGTGGGTTGCATACCGCCTCCCGCGGGCGCTTCGGGCCGATGGGCTGAAAGCACAGGTCGACGCCTACAGGCTTCGGCCAACGTCTCCAAGGTGAATTATGCAACGCTATCGCATCCTGCATCGAACCTACTACACCTTTTCAAGCCAGGTACAGCTTGGCCCCCACGTACTGCGTTTGCGACCCCGGGAGGATCACGAGATACGCATTGAGTCCGCAACGCTGACCATCACGCCCAACGCCGCGCTGCGCTCGCATCGTGATGTCGAGGACAATTCCGTGGCGATTGCAACCTTCGACGTGCCCTCCAGCCAACTCGCGATCGAGAGCGATGTTGTCATTCAGCAGTTCAACGCGGCACCGCTCGACTTCCTCGTCGACGCGCACGCCGTCGATTATCCCTTCGCCTATGCCGTCGAAGATCAACCCGTGCTCTTGCCCTATATGGACGGCTCCCAACGCAGCAGCGGCGATCCGCTGACGGCTTGGGTCGAATCCCTCTGGAGACCGGGCGAGCGCATCCAGACCTACGCGCTATTGCAACGCCTGTGCGTTAGCATCCATGAGCGCATCTGCTACCAGTTGCGCGAGGAAGCTGGTGTCCAGGATGCCGCGAAGACACTGGCGCTGGGGACCGGCTCTTGTCGCGATTCTGCCGCCCTATTTATCCAGGCCGTCCGCTGCCTTGGCCTCGCTGCGCGTTTTGTGAGCGGGTACCTCCAAGCCGAGCCGTCGGCGTTCAACTACGGGGCAACACATGCCTGGGCCGAGGTCTATCTGCCCGGTGCTGGCTGGAAGGGGTTTGATCCATCGATCGGCGACATGGCCGGTGCGCAGCACATCCCCGTTGCCGTCGCGCGGCTGCCAGAGTCCGTCCCGCCGATTGCCGGCAGCTACGTCGGGGCGCCGGGGGCTGGCCTCAGCGTCGGTGTCTGGGTATCAGCGCTATAGCGAGCGCGTCGGCAGCCGCATGAGGGCCCGACCGCCGCCCCGCGGGGCGGGGCGGTGAAGGCAAGTCGTTGCGCTTACTGCTGGGGTTGAGGCGGTCCGACTGGGGCTGCGGGTCCCTGCTGCGGCGCGCCATAGAGCATCCCGCCATAGGGCGACCCATAACCACCACCGCCATAAGGCGCGCCGTAGCCGCCATAAGGTCCGCCCATGCCGCCGCCGGGACTGCCATAGCCGCTCGGACCGCCGTAGCCGCCATAAGGCCCGCCCATGCCGCCGCCCGGGCCGCCATAGCTGCCCGGACCGCCGTAGCCGTAACCAGTGGGTGCGCCGTAACCGCGTCCGTCGCCATAGCCGCGGCCATAACCGCGCCCGGAGCCGCGGCCGGAGCCGCTACCGCTCATGCTCATATCGAAGTCACCAGAGCCGTCGCCGAACATGTCAGTCATGCCGTCCATCATGCCGTTGTTGCCGCCGTACCCACCGGGACCGCCCCACCAGGCGCTGGCCGAGAAGGAGGCGCCGGCGAGACTGACGATGGCGACAATGCCGACATTCCTGAAGAGCTTAGTCATGAGTAATCTGCCTTTCGAGTGAGTGCGCGCAAGTACGCGCGTTGGTCACCACCCCAGGATGAAGGGCGCGGTGTGTGATAAGAGCCTGAACCGGAGGGCGACCAGACAGCGCGGGGCACCGCGCTCCGGACCTCAACAAAAAGTCATCGCGACCCATCGCCCTGACCAGCGCTAGCTGCCTTTCATGTTGTCCATCAGCCCCTTGGGCTCCTGCTTGCTCTTCTTTGCACTCCGCTTCTCCTTCAGCGTGAGGCTGGCTTTCTTCTTCGATTCTTTGTTGCTTTGGCGTTCTTTGGTCATTGAGTAGGCTCCGGGCGGTGTGAGGTCGGACGGCTGGGATGGCGGCTTCTGGTCTTTCGCTGCAAGACCAAGCGCTGGACGCCGGGAAGATCGATGTTGTAGCGGGTGAGCTCCTGATCGATGTCTTCGAGGCGCTGGTGATCGCTGGCACTCTGGCTGCGCCGATAGGCCAGACCGACTCTGCGGCGTTGGTGGATCAACGCCTTTAGGTGAGAATCCATGGTTGGTGCTCCGGCATGGCTTGTGCCCTCGTATGACGACGCTAGGCTACATGGCCGTTCCCTGTCTGTGCGCTTGCGAACGTAGCGCCGCAAACCTCTGGCGCTGGTGGCGCACCGGCATCCGCCACGCTGCCAGCGTACAATCGCGATCGATCGATGATCCACTGAACCGAGGGACTCCAAGACATGGCACTCGTGAGCTCGACCCCAGAATGGCAGGCCTTGCAACAGCACTGGCAACAGATGCGCTCGGTGCACATGCGCGATCTTTTCGCTGCTGATCCAGCGCGCGCTGAGCGCATGACCGCGGATGCATGCGGCTTACACCTGGACTTCTCCAAGCACATCGCGACCGATGAGACGCTGCAGCTGCTCTTCGGGCTGGCCAGGGCGGTCGATCTCGAGCACTGGCGCGAGCGCATGTTCACAGGCGATCACATCAATGTCAGCGAAGATCGCGCCGTGCTGCATACGGCGTTGCGCAATCGCACCGATGTCCGCACGCTCGTCGATGGCGAGGACGTGATGCCGGCGGTTGATGCGGTGCTCAAGCGCATGCAGGACTTCAGCGATCGGGTGCGCTCGGGCGAGTGGAAGGGCCACACCGGCAAGGCCATCACCGATGTGATCAACATCGGCATCGGCGGCTCCAACCTGGGGCCGAAGATGGTCTGCGAGGCGCTCAAGCCCTACCAGTCCGACCACCTGCGAGCGCACTTCGTCTCCAACGTCGACGGCACCCACCTGGCCGAGACGCTGCGCGGGCTCGACCCCGAGACCACGCTCTTTATCGTTGCCTCCAAGACCTTCACCACGCTCGAGACCATGACCAATGCCCAGAGCGCAAGACGCTGGCTGGTCGAGGCGCTCGGGGACGAGAAGGCGGTGCGCAATCATTTCGTCGCCGTCTCGACCAACGCCGAGAAGGTCACGGAGTTCGGCATCGATACCGATCAGATGTTCGAGTTCTGGGATTGGGTTGGCGGGCGCTACTCGCTCTGGTCGGCGATCGGCCTGCCGATCGCGATCGCGGTCGGCTTCGACCGCTTCACCGAGCTGCTGGCCGGTGCCCATGCGATGGACGTGCACTTCCGCTCGGCGCCGCTGGAGCACAACCTGCCGGTGATCCTTGGGCTGCTCGGCGTCTGGTACATCGATTTCGCCGGCGCCAAGACGCACGCGATCCTGCCCTACGATCAGTACCTCGAGTACTTCCCGGCCTACTTCCAGCAGGGCGACATGGAGAGCGACGGCAAGCACGTCACCCGCGACGGGGTGCGCGTCGACTACAGCACGGGCCCCGTGGTCTGGGGCCAGCCCGGGACCGATGGTCAGCATGCCTTCTACCAGCTCATCCATCAGGGCACTGAGCTGATCCCGAGCGACTTCATCGCGCCGATCAAGAGCCACAATCCGATCGGCAATCACCATGAGCTGCTCATTGCCAACTGTCTCGCGCAGACCGAGGCGCTGATGCGCGGGCGCACCCTCGAGGAGGCCAAGCGGGAGATGCTCGCCGCCGGCCTCGCCGAGGCCGAGGCTGAGCGCCTGGCGCCGCACCGGCAGTTCGACGGCAATCGCCCGAGCAGCACCATCCTGCTCGAGCAGGTGACTCCACACAGCCTCGGCGCCCTGATCGCGCTCTACGAGCACAAGATCTTTACCCAGGGCATCGTCTGGGGGATCAACTCGTTCGACCAATGGGGTGTGGAGCTCGGCAAGAAGCTCGCGACCGTGATCATCGCCGAGCTCGAGGCCGGAAAGGTCGGGGACGACCACGACGCCTCGACCTCGGCCTTGCTAAGCTATTTCATGGCGCGTCGCTAGTCCGACGCTCCGCCGGGGTCTTGTTTGGAAAGCTTTATGCCGAGGACCGCTTCGATGACCGAGGATACCGACTTCACCTATCTGCGCCGCTCGCCATTGACGGCCGGTCTGACCGATGACCAGGTGCAGCTCTTGGCCGGCATCGCCTACTGCCGGCGGCTTGCCGACCAGGAGGTGCTGATCACCGAGGGCGATGTCGAGAATAGTCTGCACATCATTGCCGAGGGTGCCATCGCTGTGACGCGGGAGCTCGGCAAGGGTGAGTTCACGACCATCCATGTGCTTCACACCGGCGACCTCGCCGGCGAGATGGGCTTCATCAGCGGGCAACCGCACACGGCAACGCTGCGCTCGCTCGGGCGCACCCAGGTCTGCAGCGTCGAGCGTGAGGCCTTTGAGACGCTGCTCGATCAAGACCCCCGGCTGGTCTATCAGGTGATGCGCAACATCGTCCACGTCAGCCAAGACATCCTGCGTCGGATGAACGCGCAATACGTCGAGCTCACCAAGTACGTGCACCGCACGCACGCGGTGTTCTAGGCCCGACGCTGCCGGTTGCGCGCTGCGCCGACAAGGATCGGGCGCTCACGCGGGCTCTGAGACCTCGCGCAGGCGCAGCGCATAGAGGGCGGCCGCTACCGAGGCGAGCCCCAGCACCAGGATCACGAAGGCGGTGCCGTAGCGATCGCCGAGCAGGCCGATCAGTCCACCGGCCAGCATCGCGAGGCCGATGATGGTGTTGCTCACCGCGACCATCGAGGCGCGCGTCTCGCTGCTGGCCATGTCCACCAGGTAGACCTTGCGCCCGAGCCGCACGCCCGCATGGGCGATGCCGAGCACTAGGAAGAGCGCGGCGAAGCCAAGCCCGGAGAGGACCGGCGCCTCGAATTCCGCGAGCGCCCAGGTCAGCACGCCGAGCAGCCCGGCGAGCATGGCCGAGGCCACCATCACCAAACGCGCGGAGCGATCGCTGAAGCGTCCCCAGAGCGGTGCGCTGAGGCTGTTGGCAAGTCCGCTGGCGATGATCAGCAGGCCGAGTGAGCCGAGATCGCTGCCGCTGCTCTGCTGCGCGAGCAGCACGTAGAACGGCGGCGCCAAGGCCACGCTGAGCAGTGAGGTCCGCACCAGCACGAAATGCCGGAAATCGGCATCGGTGCGCAGCAGACCGATGCTCTCGAGGGCGGCGGCCAGGGCATTGCCGCCGCCCTCGGTCGCCCCGGGCTGTTCGCGGATCAGGACGAAGACGCCCGATGCCAGCGCGAACAGGAGCGCTGCACCGCCGAGGAGCAGGACGAAGAGCAAGGCGTTGGTGTCGTCATTGTCGATGAGCTGCAGCGAGAGGCCCAACGCCAGCGTCAGCACACCGGCGATCCCGGCCGCGAGCCCCATCAGGTTGCCACGCCTTGCCTTCGAGACGGTCTTGCCCAATACATCCTTGGCAGAGACCGAGCAGAGTCCGCGCATCAGGCTGAATAGGATCAGGAAGCCAACGATGACCCAGCCGGCGGCGGCGCCGGTCAGCGTCGCGGCGGTCAGCGCCATCAGCCCCAGGGCCGCCGCCGATGCCAGGGAGCCGATGATCCAGACCCACTTGCGGACCGGTAGCCGGCGGATATAGGCGGCGACGGCGAGCTGCGGGATCAGCACACCGGCCTCGCGGATCGGCACCAGCAGGCCGACGATCAGCGCCGGTGCGCCGAGCCAGCCGATCAGCCAAGGCAGGACCAGCTTGGCACTGGCCAGCTCATCGGCCACCTTGGTCATCAGATTGGCAACCAGGTAGGCGAAGAAATTGCGCGGCTGATCGTTGCAAGATTCGCTCGGGATGTCCTTGCACACCCGGGCGTCCTCGTCGCCGGTGATCAGATCGTATAGGCTGTCGAGGGGGGACGAATCGGTCTGTTTGCTCATATCATCCGAGGGCTAGGAACCAGGCTTGCGAGTCTGTGGTCGCAGAGCCCATTATCCGAGACTGGTCAGCGGAGGTGCGCCGTGGTCAAGGCACAAGCCAGTATCGAGATCGAACGATCTCCGGAGTCGGTCTACCGCTTCATCGCCGAAGACTTCGCGCAGAATTATCCGCGCTGGTCGCCCGAGGTGAAAGAGCTGCAGATCACGACCGACGGCCCGCTGCGGGTCGGCAGCATCGGTCGGCAGGTACGCATCGACAAAGGTCATCGCACCGAGTCGGTGTTCCGCATCACGCAGATGCAGCCCGCTCACCGCTTGACCTTCGAGAGTCACTCACCGAGTTTCCTGGTGGATTATCGATTCGTGCCCAACGCTGATCGGCGCACCGAGCTGACCTTCACCTTCGAGCTGCGTCGGTTGGACCTGATCATGCGCCCCTTCGAAAAGCTGATTCGCCACGCTGTTCAAGAGGGGGCCCACCGGACGGTCAGCAACCTGAAACAGCTCATCGAGTCGGAACAGGAGCCAGCCGCGGCCTGAGCAGCGTCTCTCTCGGCAGCAGCGCGTCCCTCAGCGATCCTTGGCCTCCGCGGCTGTCGGTCCCAGAGGCTGCCCCCAGTGGTTCCCCTGGTGTTGTCTCCGCCGGGCTCGCCAAGCCCCCGCCATGGTCGATCACTCGGCCGCCTGCCCAGTCGATCGTTCAGTCGATCGTTCAGCTAATCGCTTAGATAGAGCGGCCGCGGACCAATCGACCGGGGTCGGGCTGTATAAGGCCTTATCCAGGCGCCGGATATCGGCGGCGACATCGGTTGGCAGACGCACGGCGAGCTGGCTGAGATTACCCGGCGGATGGCTTGGCCAACGCGCCCTGGCCCAGGCGAGCAGCGCCGCTCGGGCGCCCTCGGCATCGCCGTCATGGTAGGCCTGATCGATCGCCGCGAGGTGCGGAGCGAGACGGCTCTGCTCGTCGGCCGATGGCGCACCCGAGCCCCCACCCGAGCCCCCACCCGAGCCCAAGGACGCATCGCGGTCACGGGCACCTTGCCCAGGGGCCATCGACGCACCCCTGCGCACACGCCGCCGCCACCAGAGCCCAGCGATGAGTAGGCCCAGCGCCACCGTAGCGGCCAGCCAGATCCAGGCGCTTGAGAGCCAGGGCCGAGCAGCGACCGGTGTGATCGCGGTGGGCGCGGCCGCCTCGGGAGCGAGATCCAAGGGCTCATCGCGACGCCAGTCTGGCGTCGGGCGGCGCGAGGCCGACTCGAGCTCGGCGACCTGAAGCTGCCAGGCCGGCGTCTGGGCGCGCTCCCAACGGGCGTTGTCGACGTTCCACCAATCGATGGTCACCACCGGCAGCTGATAGATCCCGGGCTCCGCGGCGCTGAGGGTGATGCGCTCGGTGCGATAGCCGGTCACGCCCCAGGGACCGCGCTCGTTCCAGAGCCTCGGCGGGTCTTCGCTCACCTGGAGCTGAAACGGCACCTGGGCTTGGATCGCGGGCAGGTCTTCGGCGCGCACGCCAACGGCGGAGAGGGTCAGCATGCGCTCGATGACCTGCCCCGGCGCCAGGCGCACCGAGCTTGCACCCGCCTCGGTGAGGCTCAGCGCGGTCGCCGGGAGCCAGGGGCTGCCTGGCGGTGCGCCCGGGGGCAGCGCCGGGGCTGGGTTGACCTCGACACTGAGTGCCGCCGAGCGCAGTGTCTCGGGCGCCGTGGCCTCGGGTCGCCAGGCCGAGAATTCAGCGGGCGGGATGCGCAGGGCTCCGGCGCTACGCGGAAAGAGCGCGTAGCGTCGCTCGTAGATCCAGCGCCGACCATTCTCCCCATCGGGGTCGGGGTCGCGGCCAATGCGGCGATCCTCGCCCAGGATGAGCACATCGGTCTCGGGTAGCTCGGGCTCGATCAGCCGTCCGGGGGGCAGCGGGCCATCGCCGATGACCAGCACGCGCAGCACCAGCTGCTGGCCGACCCAGACCGCGTCGCGATCCAGACTGGCCTCGACCTCGATCTGCTGGGCCGACTGCTGGGCCCATTGCTGGGCCGGGCGTGGCCCCTGGACGGGCGCTTGCGGGGCAGCGCGGTTGGCCTCCGCGATCGGCGAGGGCTGGGTATCGGCCGTGCTCGCATCCACGACCTCGAGCTCAAGCGCTGCCGTCTCGCCGCCTTCCACCGCCAGCGGCGGGATGCGAAGCTGGCCGCTGCGTTGCGGCAGCAGCCAGAGGCGCAGTCGCTGACGCTCCCGGCGCTGCCCATTGATCTCACTGAGCTCGCTGACCGACGAGCGGTCAAGGATGCGAAAGTCCTGCTCGAGCGCACTAAGATCAACGCGGATCGGCACCGCCCCGTCCCGTTCGATGCTGAGGATCACCGGCGCGCCGAGCGTGACGCGCTGCCGATCGAGCCGCGCGCTGAGCGGCAGTGCAGTGACCGGCGCCTCGCGGGTCGACGCCCCGCGCGCCTCGGCCGGACCTTGCTGTGGCTCGATCTCGCTTGCCGCCAGGGCCGATTGAATCGGGTAGAGACTCGCCAGCAAGAGGACCAGCAGCGCCATGCGTGGCGCCGCGCTGGTCGGTCCAGGTGCGTTGGTCGGGCTCATGGCAGGGCGCTCATCGCAGGGGACTCACTCGCGGGTGGATGGGTCACGGCGCCCCCGTGACTCCGGCGCCGGCTGTGGCTGCTGCTGCGATCCGCCCGGCATTCTGCCTGGCATTCCGCCCTGCATTCCGGCCGGCGACCTTCCCTGCGGCTCCAGCGGCTCACCGAAGGTCTGCTGGTAATCGTCAGCGTAGTCCGCGAGCGCCCGATAGACGTGCGCGGGCACGATGCGCTGCTCGAAGCGCCCGAAGCGCTCGCGCACATGCTGCAGGTTGCGAAACAGCTTCATCTCGATGATGGCGCGCGCGAACTCGAGCCCGCGCGGGCCGCGGTTGCGTTGCAGCCAAGCGATCAGCATCCGGATCGGCTTCGGGGGCTTGCCGGGCGGCTTGGCCAGCATCTGCAGGTAACGCGGCATGCCGCGGCTGCGATCGCCGGCGCTGCTGGCGGGCTGAAACTCAAGCTCCGGGCGCAACAGGTCGAGTAGCGCCTGGCCGCGTTCGCTGCGCGCGAGCACCCACTGCCAGCCGAGCGGGGCGCCCATGTAGCCGATGGTGATGTCAGCGAGGCTGTTCGGATAGTCGAAGCAGGACAGACAGGCCGAGGGGAAGACGCCCTCGAGCCTGTCCATCGGGAAGTCGATGAAGTTCAGCGTCTCGATGTGGCCGTCCTCGTGGCGCATCTTCAGGCTGTAATCCTGCATGAACTCATAATGGACGATGGTCTGCGGGGACTTGGAGACCTGATCCAGGAAGTAGACCAGGTCCGGGTAGGCGACGTTGTCACTGCAGGGGATGCCGATCACGTCGAGCCGTTCCAGGCCAAGCTCGGCCTCGAGCTGCGGCTGGGCCGCGCGCAGCATGTGCACCTGGCAGCTGGTGCCGATGAAGGCGAGGCGCTTGACGCCGCTCGCGCGCACCTCATCGAGCAGGGCCAGATTCGGCGATAGGGCGGGCTTGTTGCCGGCGCTGGCACGCACCTCCTCGGGCCTGCGCGCCAGGATTGGGCGCGGCGCGAAGCGGGTGCCGGGGACGGTCGCAGCGGTGATTACGGCCTCGACCTCACCGCGCTCGAGCAGCCGAGCGCCAAGCGTGGTAACCATCCCCGACCATTGTGCCCCGGGCACCGGCGGCCTCATGCGTGCGATCTCCATCTGCCGGAAGACGCCGAAGCGCAGCTCATCGCCGTCCTTGCGATTGCGCCCGAACAGCCGCTGCTCGATGGCCTCGGTCTGGTTACGCACGAACACGCAGGTTCGCGCCATCTCCGGCTTCAGGAAGCTGTCGCAGAGCCCGCAGTCGCTGCACAGCTTGGGCCGCCCGGCCAGGCGCGCATCCCGGCTGAGCAGCGTCGTCTCGCGCAGGCCTTTCGAGGGGCCGTCCCCCATCAGCTCAGGCTCCAGGCCTTGAAACGCCGAATTGGGGGTCAGGTCTTGAAAAGCAGCAGCAGGCTGTTCAGGCATGGCGAATCGAACCCTCGGTCGATGGCTTGAGCAGGTTGAATCGACCTTTGTACCGCTGAGCCGATGCCTCTGAGTATGCGTTATGTCAGGCTGAGGTCCCATCGATCCCCGTCGCCTAGCGATCACGGTCTCGCCCTGGCGGAGGCCGGCCCGATGGCGCAGGGCGTACTCGGGCATCCTGCGGCGACGTTCGGATTCAGTCGGCGAGCGGCACCAGCTGCTCGATCACCAGCTGCGGGCTGCGCAGGCCGCGGTAGTCGTTGACCTCGAGCCGGTAGGCGAGCTGGGCGTGCGTGGCGCCGCGCGGGTGCTGGTCGGCGAGATTGAAGCCGATCGCCTCCAGCGGCGGGCCTTGGGGCGGGCGCGCGCGCAGCTTTAGATGCCGGTCCTTGAGCAGCCGTGGGGCGCTGATCTCGAACGGGCCATCGAATAGGGGCTCGCTGAAACCCTTGCCCCAGGGGGCGGCGAGACGCAAGGCCTCGGCGGTCGGCAGGCTAAGCAAGGCCGAGCCGAGGGCGCCGTCGGAGTGCAGCACCGGGGTCGCCGGATCCGGGCCGAGGGCGGCGCTCACGGCCTCGGCGAAGGCCTCCTGGAACGGCCCGAGCGCCTCCCGCGGCAGGCTGAGTCCCGCGGCCATGGCGTGTCCGCCGAAGCGGGTGATGAGCCCGGGGTGGGCATGATCGACGGCGGCCAGGCAGTCGCGCAGATGCACGCCCTCGATCGAGCGCGCCGAGCCCTTGAGCAGACCGTCGCCGCCGACGGCAAAGGCGATCACCGGACGTTGGCAGCGCTCGCGCAGGCGCGCGGCGAGGATGCCGATCACGCCCTCGTGCCAGTCCTCGGCGAACAGGCAGAGGCCGGCCTTGACGCGGCTCGGCTGCGTGCCGGACACGCGGTCTGCCTGTGCGTCCGTCATTGTGCGCTCGGCGTCAGCGGGGGCGCCTGCGGTTGCGGCGGCCTCGCGGTCGAGGATCTCGCTCAGCAGACGCTCGGCGTCTAACCCCATGCTTTGGGTCAGTGCGCGGCGCTCATGGTTTAGCGCCTGCAGTCGCTGGGCCAGGTGCATGGCCTCGATCGGTTTGTCGCTGACCAGGCAGGCGATACCGGCGCTCATGTCCTCGAGCCGCCCGGCGGCGTTCAGGCGCGGGGCCGCGGCGAAGGCCAGATCACGCGCGCTGGTCCGCGTCAGATCAACACCGGCGATCTCGAGCAGCGCGCGCAGGCCGGGGCGGCAGCGCCCGGCACGGATGCGGCGCAGACCCTGCTCGACCAGGATGCGGTTGTTGGCATCGAGGGTCACCACATCGGCAACGGTACCGAGCGCGACCAGGTCGAGCAGCTCGGCGAGGTTTGGCTCGCGGCGATGCGGCTGGAACCAGTCGCGGCGGCGCAGCTCCGCACGGGTCGCGGCCAACAGGTAGAACATCACGCCGACCCCGGCCAAGTGCTTGCTCGGGAAGGGGCAGCCCGGCTGATTGGGATTGACCAGCGCGGCCGCCTCGGGCAGCTCAGCGCCGGGCAGATGATGGTCGGTGATCAGCACCGGCAGTCCGAGCTCGCGCGCGCGCGCCAGCCCGGCATGGCTGGCGATGCCGTTGTCGACGGTGATCAGCAGGTCGGGGCGGCGCTCGGCGGCAATCTCGACCACCGCCGGGCTCAGGCCGTATCCCTGGGCAAACCGACTGGGAACCAGCGAATCCAGCTCGCCGGCGCCGAGCGCGCGCAGGCCGAGCAACGCCACCGCGGTGCCAGTGGCGCCATCGGCATCATAGTCACCGATGATCAGCAGCCGCCGTTGCGCCTGGATCTGATCGGCGAGCAGTGCCGCGGCGGCATCAATGCCCTGCAAGAGGCTGAATGGATGCAGCGCGTCGAGGCGATGATCCAGGCCGCCCTCGAGCCCACGATGCCGGTAGAGCCGCTCGAGCAGCGCATCCAACCGCTGCAGCGGCTCGTCGGCCCCCGGCGGGCGCAAGATTGGGCGCCGGATCGACTGCAGCGGGCTTCTGAGTGGGCTGGGCATGGGACCTTCGTCGGGACTGGCGAGCCGCGTTCGGCGCTAGTCGCCCAGGATGTATCCAACATCGATCTCCAATGCCTCGAAGGGCGGGATGCGGCGCTTGCGCTCCTCGGCAGCGGACAGCGTGACGCTGGCGACGACTCGGTAGCTTCCGCCATCGAGCTGCCAGGCGATCAAGGTACGGTCTTCCGGCCAGATCAGCCAGTAATAGGGCACCTGATGGCGCTGCAACAGCAGGAAGAGCGTCAGCGTGTCCTTGCGCTCGTGACCGGGCGAGACGATCTCGCACACCCAGTCGGGCGCGATCTCGACCACGCCGCGAGGGCGCTCTGGTAGCCGCTCTTTGCGCCAGCCGCCGAGGTCGTGGGTCGGACATTGGTGGGCGGAGTAATGGACGCTGATCTCGGTCGCGATCCACCAGCCGCCAGGGCCAGAGGTGCGTCGCAAGGAATCCAGCTCAGCAACCGTGTTGCTTTGTACGAACCCGTGCTCCATTCGTGCCATCGGCCGCTGAACGATCTCGCCATCGATCAGCTCGACCCGCTCCTCGGGCGCATCGAGCAGGTCCGCCAGGGTCTTGAATTTGAGTGCTTCCATGGGCGAGGGACTGGTGCGGATCGTAAGGAGCCGACGTAGCTTGCCGGATGTGGTGAGGCTCGGCGTCGTCCACGCGACTTGATGGGCGCTGCCGCTGTATCAATGCCCCTAAAGGGTAGCAGGAGCGGGCTGGCGAGTAACCCTTGGGCTCGGACTGGTTGCCGCTTGTAGCCGGCCGAGCACGTAACCACTTAGCCAGCATGCGATGGCCGTCGTATCGATCCCTGCTGTTCCCACTCGCTGGCCTGCTCTTGCTGGCTGGATGCTCTGGCTTGGCGCTGATGCCGGGTGCATCCGGGGAACTTGGCGGCGGGGGGGCTCCGGCTCGTGAGCCGATCACCGGTGAGATGGTCTCGGCGACCGGCTGCGTGCTCGATTATCGGCTCTATCTGCCGCCCGAGGGCGCGGCCTCGGCCCCAATGCCAGCGATGGTGATCCTTGGCCATGGGTTCCTGCGTTCCCAGGATCGGATGAGCGGGCTCGCCGAGGCGATCGCCGCGGATGGCATCCCCGCGGCGACCCTGGATTTCTGTAACATGCGGCCCTGGGACGGGCGGCACCAGCAGAACGGGCTCGACATGATCGCGCTGGCTCGGCATCTCGGTGCTGGTGCTGATGCCAGTGCTGAAGGGGGCGAGCCGGGTGCGGCTCGGGCGCAGGGCGAGCGAGTGGTTTACGCCGGATTCTCGGCAGGGGCCTTGGCGGCGCTGGTGGCGGCGCGCAATGATCCGAGCGCGCTGGGGGTGGTGACCCTCGATCTCGTCGACGCCCAGGGTCTTGGACGGGAGGCCGCGCGTGGGCTCGATAAGCCCTTGATCGGTCTCTCCGGTGAGTCCACCAATTGCAACGCCAATGACAACGCGCGTGGGGTGTTCGCGGCCACGAGGCAGGCGAGCAGGGTGGTCATTCCTGGCGCGAGCCATTGCGACTTTGAGGCCCCGACCGATGCCCTCTGTGAGCTGCTCTGCGCCGATCCCGATCAGGCCGGTCCGGAGCGCACCGCGCGACTGCGCGAGCAGATCCAGGACGAAACCCTGCAGGCGATCCAGTCTCTATTCAGTGCCGGTGCCGGTGCCGGTGCCGGTGCCAGCGCCAGTGCCTCTGCAACCGCGATCGGTTCGGGTCAGGCGTCCTTGGCCGGGCGCGGCTGAAGGAGGGTGCACGCGAACCGGGCCTTCGGCATACTACGGGTTTTCCCGTATCTCTAGCCGTCGGCGCCCTGCATCGGCTGGCCTAGACTGCGACCTCGAGAGGTGACGATGTTGAAACCACTCCTACTCTTGCTCAGCTTGAGCCTCATCCTCGGCGGCTGCGCGAACATGAGCCGCACCGATCAGCGGATGGTCTCCGGCGCCGCGATTGGCGGGGTCGTCGGCGGCCCAATTGGCGCTGGGGTCGGCGCCGGGGTCGGCTACGCGGTTGACCGCTACGAGTCGCGCTAGCGCTTGCGCTTGACGAAGGCCCGCAGGCGCTCGCGCTTCTGGCGCTGGCGCGGGGTGAGCTCGTTCTTGCGCCCGGCGAAGGGGTTGGTACCGCTCTTGAGCTCTAGGCGCAGCGGTGTGCCTTGCAGCCGCAGCGCCTCGCGCAGCCGGCTGATGAGGTAGCGCTGGTAGCTCTCAGGGAGCGACTCGGTCTGGTTGCCGTGGATGACGATGATCGGCGGATTTCGCCCACCCTGGTGCGCGTAGCGCAGCTTGATCCGACGACCCTTGACCAACGGGGGCGAATGCTCGCGCACGGCGTCCTCGAGCAGCCTTGTCAGGAGTGGCGTCGGCAAGGTGCGCATTGCGTTCGCGTAGGCGCGGTCGGCCGCCTCCAGCAGTAGCCCGACACCGCTGCCGTGCAGCGCCGAGATCCGGTGCTGCTCGGCGAAGCCGAGGAAGGGCAGCTTGCGCTCGATCGCCGATCGCAGTGCCGCGCGTGCGTCGGGCGTGAGGCCGTCCCACTTGTTGACCGCCACCACCAGCGCCCGGCCGCTGTCGATGAGATGGGCGGCGAGGGTGGCGTCCTGCTCGCCGATGCCGGCGTGCGCGTCCAATAGCAGGATCGCGACATGACAGGCCTCGATCGCCTGCAGGGTCTTGATCACGCTGAAGTGCTCGACGGTCTCGCTGATGCGCGCCCGGCGGCGCATGCCGGCGGTGTCGATCAGGCGATAGTGGCGCTCGCCGATGCTGAACGGCACCTCGATGCTGTCGCGGGTGGTGCCGGGATGGTCGTAGACCACCACCCGCTCTTCGCCGAGTAGCCGATTGATCAGCGTCGATTTGCCGGCATTTGGCCGGCCGACCACGGCGACGCGCACGGCCTCGGTACGGGTCTCATCAGCGGCCTCCTCGGGGGTCTCCTCGGAGTGCCCGGCGGCGGAGGCGGGCTGCGACTCGGGCAGGCGCTCGAAGACCCGGGTGATCAGCGCTGAGACGCCGCGGCCTTGTACCGCGGCGATGGGCTGCGGATCGCCCAGGCCGAGCTGGTGCAGCTCGGCGGCAGCGAGGCTCCAGTCCAGATGGTCGACCTTATTGGCGACCAGCGTGATCGCCTTGCCGGTGCGGCGCAGCTCGGCGGCGATGTCGAGGTCTCCCGGCGCGACGCCATCGCGCGCATCAACCAGAAACAGCAGATGGTCGGCCTCGGCGATGGCGATGCGCACCTGCTGCTCGCTCAGTGCCTCGATGCCGTCACCGCCGCTGATGCCGCCGGTATCGACCACGACGTACGGCCCCGGCCCGACCCGGCCGATGCCGTACTGGCGATCGCGCGTCAGCCCCGGCAGATCGGCGACCAGCGCGTCACGGGTGCGCGTCAACCGATTGAACAGGGTCGACTTGCCGACGTTGGGCCGCCCCACCAGCGCAAGGACCGGCAGCATGGTGCTCAATCCAGCTCACTCGCGGCCGATGCCGGGCTTGGGGCTTGTGCCTCGCTCAGGCCGCTGCTGCCTGCCCCGCTGGCACGGACGGCGGCGACGATGCCATTGTCGAGCTGCAGATAGAGGGTTTGCCCAGCCACCACGGGGGTGGAGGCAACCGCGGCCTTCGCAATCCGCTCGCGGCCAAGTAGACGGCCATCGCTGCGCGCGACCCAGTGGACATAGCCCTCGAGGTCTCCGACGACGAGGGCATTGCCGACCACGACCGGTGCGGTCAGGCGGCGATAACGCAGCTGATCCTGGCGCCAGCGTCCGGCACCATCGGCGCTGTCCGCGGCCCAGATCTGGTCCTCTGAATCGGTGATATAGAGCGCCTCTGGGGTTGCGGCGAGGCCGGCATGGGCGGAGAGCTCACGGCGCCACAGCACGGCGCCGCTGATGAGATCGACCGCCGCCAAGTCGCCATTGAAGCTCGCGACATAGACCTGGTCGCCGACGACGACCGGGTCGGTATCGATATCGGCGATGCGCTCGAGCTCGGTGCGACCCGAGGGTGGCGAGACCAGTGCCTCCCAGATCGGCACGCCCTGCTCGGGGTCGAGGTAGATGAGCCGGCCGTTGGAGAGCCCGACCAGGATACCGTCGGGGCCCGGTGTTGGAGTGCTGGCGCCGCGCAGCGTCAAGGCCGGCGCCTGAAGGCCGAAGCGCCAACGCTCCTGGCCATCGCTGAGCTCGAGGCCATAGACGCTGTCGTCAATGGTGTGCACCACGACCAGGTCGCCGATGATGCGCGGGACCGATAAGACCTCGCTGCCGAGCTGGGTGCGCCAACGTTGAGCGCCATCGCGGGTCGAGACCAGCAGCACCTCGCCGTTGGAGGCGCCGACGGCCATCTGATCGCCGACGACATCCGGTCCGCCGCTGAAGGGGATACGGGTCTTGCGCTCCCAGAGGGGGCGGCCGTCGGCCGCGTTCAGCGCAACCAAGATCCCGCTATGGTCAGCCGCGTAGACGCGATTGCCGGCGACGGCCGGCCGTAGGCTCAGTGCTCGCCCGTCCTGGCCCTTACCGATGCGAGTGCTCCAGAGGGTGCGAATCGCGACCTGCTGTGGTGCGGTCTTGCTCAGCTCGGTCGGCGGATTGGGGTCCTTGTCGCGCCCGAGACCCAGTACCCTCATCCCGCCGCAGCCAGGCAACAGCGCGCCACTGGCGAGCGCGACGAGCAATGCCCGGCGCCGTGGTGAGGGGGGAGGAGCAGCGTTCATCGGCGTCACGAGCCTTGGTCGTCGGTGGCCGGCAGGTCTTGCAGCTTGAGCTCGATCAGCCGCTGCAGGCCGGCGCCGCCGGCCAGCGCGCTCGCGTAGGCCGTGCGCGCCTCGGTGACCTGACCCTGGGCCAGGGCGATATCGCCTCGCAGTCCGGCGAAGTCAGCGGCGAAGGCGCCGCCGTCATCGGCAGCTTCGATCGCGGCGAGGGCCGCGTCGAGCTCGCCTTGCGCGATCAGCACATGCGCGAGCCGCAGGGCCGCGAGCTTGCTCAGCCCGGGGATGGGCGCGCTGGCCTGCGCCGCACGCAGCGCCTCAGCCGCCCCTGCGAGGTCGCCTTGTTCGACGCGGACCCTGGCCAGCGCCAGATCCGCGAGCGAGGCATAGACCCCGTTGGCATGCGCCTCGGTCAGGGCCTCGGCCTGGCTGGCGGCCAGCTCAAATTGGCCGGTGCCCGCTGCCATCAGCACCTGCTCGAACGCAAGTGAAGCACTTTGGCCGACCTGATCCTTGTGATTGACCCAAGCGCGCCAGCCGAAGACGGCGACGAGCCCAATCACGATCCCGGCAACCACGGCGGTGCCGTTCTCCTTCCACCATTTCTTGATCGCTTCGACCTTTTCGTCGTCTGTGGTCAACTCAGCCATGTGGGTCTCATTGGTTGCTGTTCAGGTTCAGGTTTTAGCGCTGGTACTGTCTCTGGTACTGGCTCTGGTACTGGCTCTGGCACTGACTTTGGGGCGAGGGCTGGCGCGGAGACTGGGGACGCTGTCCCGCGCTCGCCTCAGAGCAGATGGGATAATTGCGCCGGTAAGGCGTCGATGGCAACGCTCGTCTGCTCGGCCTTGTCGCTTACCTCTGTGCGCAGCGGTTTGATCCCGATGCGCTGCTCAGCGAGCTCGTCATCACCGAGGATCAGCGCGACGCGCGCACCACTGCGGTCAGCACGCTTGAACTGGCTCTTAAAACTGCCCCCGCCGCAGTGACAGATGAGCCGCAGCCCGGGCAAGGCATCGCGGACGCGCTCGGCGATCGGCATGGCGGCAGCGCTGGCTTGCTCGCCGACGGCGATGAGGTAGACGTCGGTGCTGGCGGGCGGTTCTTGCGTGCTGAGCTCGATCAGACGCTCGATGCCGAGGGCGAAACCGACCGCGGGCGTGGCGCGTCCGCCGAGCTGCTCGACCAAGCCGTCGTAGCGCCCACCCGCACAGACCGTGCCCTGGGCGCCGAGCGCATCGGTGATCCACTCGAAGACCGTGCGGTTGTAGTAGTCGAGTCCACGCACCAGGCGCGGGTTGATCTCGTAGGCGATGCCGAGCTGATCGAGCCCCGCGCAGAGCGCCTCGAAGTGCGCGCGCGAGGCCTCGCCGAGCGCATCGGTGAGGCTCGGTGCCGCGGCGATGAGGTCGGCAAGATCTGGATTCTTTGAGTCGAGCACCCGCAGCGGATTGGTCTCTAAGCGGCGCAGGCTGTCGGCGTCGAGACGGTCTTGGTGGGCGCGCAGGTAGTCGACCAATCGCTCGCGATACTGGGCGCGCTCGGCGCTGTCGCCGAGGCTGTTGATCTCGAGGCGAAGGTCGCGCAAGCCCAAGCGCTCCCAGAGCCGGCGCGTGAGCAGGATGACCTCCAGATCGATATCCGGTCCGGCGAGGCCGAAGACCTCGACCCCGATCTGGTGGAATTGCCGATAGCGCCCGCGTTGTGGTCGCTCGCGGCGAAACATGGGGCCGCGATACCAGAGCCGCCGAGGCTGATCGAGGAGTCCGTTCTCGATCGCGGCTCGCACGCAGCTTGCGGTGCCCTCGGGACGCAGGCTGAGCAGATCGCCGCCGCGATCCTCGAAACTGTACATCTCCTTCTCGACGATATCCGTGACCTCGCCGATGGAGCGCTTGAAGAGCTCGCTCTGCTCGACCAGCGGGGTGCGGATCTCCTGGTAGCCGTAGGACTCGAGCACGGCGCGCGCTCGATCTTCCAGCTGCTGCCAGCGCCCGCTTTGCTCGGGGAGGAGGTCATGCATCCCACGGATTGCCCGCAGGGGGTTCTGCCTTGCCATCGGTCGTCGCTCTTAGTCGGTCGCGTCCGTCGATCGAGCGCTGATCTCAGCCGGATCGAGCTCGAAGCGGGCTACGTTACCACGCGCAATGGCTCTGAGGTCGAAGGGCGTATCGCCGACCGTCAGCTCGACGGCGGCAGCATTGCCGAGCACCAGCGAGTAGGGCGGCGTGCCCTCGATGCGCTCGCGATCCCCGTCGGCCATCTCGCCGAACAGCAGGACCTTGCCCGCGCTGTCTCGGATGTCGACCCAGCAGGGCCCATTGAACGCAAGCTGCACCGCTTCGGGGCCCGCTGGGTCGGTCGTCGCCTGATCGTCTTCGGTCTCTGCGTCGGTCTCGCCCGTCTCGCCAGCCTCATCACTCTCGCCAACAGCGGTGGCCGCGGACCGCCGGGCCGTGGATGGCTCGTCCTCAGGACTGGCCGGCGTCGGCAGCGCTGTTGGCGCCATGGCGCCCTCTGTCTCTAGGCTTGCTGGCTGCGCGTCGTCACGCGTGATGAGCTCGACGTCGCGACTCGCGCGAAGGACCGGATCGGCTGCGGCGGGCGTCTCCACCCCGGCGGCGGCGTCGGGATCGCGCGCCGGCGGGGGCTCGGCCAGCTCAGATCCAAGCTCAGATCCAACCTCAGGCCCAGGCCCAGGACTCGACGTACTGCCGTCGGGCTCTAGGGCGCTGCTTGCGTCTGCCAAAGGCTCGGTGGCGCCATCCGTGATCGGGTCCGTGCTCGGGCGAGTCACCCACCAGCCGTAGGCGCCAGCGGCGAGGGCGACGACGACCAGGATCGCAACCAGGCTGGCGAACATCTGCCCGCCGCCATCGTGCTCGCTCAACGTCGATTCGGGGCGCGCAACATGGGGCGGCGGCGCCTCGGCGTTGGGGTGCAGCGCGTGGAAACGTTGATTCAGTGGCCCCGGGTCGAGCCCGAGCAGGCGCGCGTAGCTGCGGATGTAGCCCGAGACGAAGACCGCGCTGGGCAGCGACGCGTAGTCATCGCGCTCGATCGCCTCGACGACCGTCGGTGACAGGCGCAGCGCAGTCGCGACATAGGAGGTCTCGAGCTTGCGCGCCTGGCGTGCTTGCTGCAGGCGCTTGCCAGGAGAGTCGGGGGCCTCAGGGCGGGTTTCCTCGGCGGTAGGCACCTCCGCGCCGTTCGCCTCTGCCTCGTCGACCATGGTCACAATTCGATTACCTCGGGAGCGTTGGGAAACCGCCTGGTTAGGGATTCTTCGAGTCGTCGGGCGAGCGCGGTGTTGCCGAGTCCGCGCTCGATCTTGGCGGCGAGCAGCAGGGCCTCGGCCGTGGTTTCACCGCTGCGAGAGTAGCGCGCCATCAAGGCGCGCGCGCGCTGGTAGTCGCCGCGTTCATAGGCCAGGCGCGAAAGCTCCAAGAGTGCGGGCGGAAACTCCGGATTCCGCTCGAGCGCCTGTTGCAGATAGCGCTCGAAATCGGCGCGACGCCCGGCACGTAAGGAGCAGTCCGCGGCGTTCATCAGCGCCACCTCGGGTCCTTGGTAGAGCGGGTCGGCCAGCGCCCGCTTGATCTCGGCGAGGCCGGCGTCGTACTGGCCTTGGGCGCAGAGGACTGCCCCCCAGGCATTACGGTAGTCTGGGTTCTGCGGCGAGCGCTCGACCGCCTCGGCGAATTCGCGTTGGGCCAGGTCGCGCTTACCAAGGCGCTCGTAAACGATGGCGAGGATGTAGTGTGCCCGGGCGCTGTTCCGGTCGGCCTCCACCGCCTGCTGCGCCCGACCAAGGGCGGTGTCGAGCTGCCCGCGCTGCACGTACTCGGCTGCCAGATCGACGTAGAGGTCGGCTGGACTCTCACCCTCGGGGACCTCGTCGCGCTGCTTCATGCCAGCGCATCCGGCGAGCGCAAGCGCGAGACCGAGGACGCCGAGTCGCAGCAGCCGTTGGCGGTTGCAGCCGGGTCGCATCAGAGGGCCGCGCTCGTGGGTAGTCCGACCGGGAGACTGCGCAGCCGGCGGTTCTGCACCTGGCCGACGAGCTGACCACAGGCCGCCGCGATCTCGTCGCCGCGCGTCTTTCGCGTGGTCGCGACCAGGCCCGAGCGCTTGAGCCGTTGCCGAAACGCCTCGATGCGCTCCGCCTCGCTGGTCTCGAAGCCGCTGCCCGGGAAGGGGTTAAACGGGATCAGGTTGACCTTGGACGGGGTCCCCTCGAGCAGACGGATCAGTGCCTTGGCGTGCCGGTCGCTGTCGTTAACGTCCTTGAGCATCACATATTCCCAGGTCACGCGCCGGCGCGGCTCGCCGCGCAAGTACGCCTTGCACGCCGGGATCAGCTGCTCGAGCGGGTACTTGCGATTGATCGGCACGATCTCGTCGCGCAGCGCGTTGTCGGGGGCATGCAGCGAGACGGCCAGAGAGACTTGGCTGACCTCAGCGAGGCGGTAGATGTTCGGGACGATGCCGGAGGTCGAGAGGGTGACCCGGGTCTTCGCCAGCATGTAGGCGAAGTCGTCCTGCATGATGTCCATCGCTCGGACCACGGCCTCGAAGTTTGCCAGCGGCTCGCCCATGCCCATCATGACGATGTTGGTCGGCGGCTTGCCGAGGGCGCGCGTCGCGTGCCAGACCTGGGCGATGATCTCGCTGGTGCTGAGGTTGCGGTTAAATCCTTGCCGCGCGGTGGCACAGAAGCGGCAGTCGAGCGCGCAGCCGACCTGCGATGAGACGCAGAGCGTGCTGCGATCCTCTTCTGGGATGTAGACGGTCTCGATGCGCTGCCCATCGTGCAGCTCGAACAGCCACTTGATGGTGCCGTCGGCCGAGGGCTGCTCGAGCGCAACGCGCGGCAGATCGACCCGGGTTTCCGCCGCCAGACGCTCGCGCAGCGCCTTGGAGAGATCGGTCATCGCGTCCAGGTCGGTGACGCCGTGTTTGTGGATCCAGCGAAACAGGTTGCGACCGTGGAATGGCTTGAAGCCCCAACCCTGGGTGAGGGCCTCAAGGCCGACGCGATCGAGGTCGAGCAGCGACAGGCGCGGGTCCGTGCCGGTCTGTACGCCGGAGGGCGCGACAGCAGGGGGTGCGGCACGGAGTGACATCGTCGATGGTCCTGTCTGGGGTCTCGTCTGGGGCTCGTCTGGTGCTCGGATCGCGGCCCGCTTAGCGCGTGCGCTCGCAGATCCCGTCGGGGAAGAAGAAGCCGATCTCGCGCTCGGCCGTTGCGGGCGCGTCGGAGCCGTGCACCGCGTTCTCGGTGAAGGAGTCGGCGAAGTCGGCGCGGATGGTGCCGGGCTCGGCATTGGCGGGGTTGGTGGCCCCCATCAGCTCCCGGTTCTTGGCGATGGCGTCCTCGCCCTGCAGGGCCATCACGAGCACCGGACCGGAGGTCATGAAACCGACCAGTTCGTCGAAGAAGGGCTTGCCCTGGTGCTCGGCATAGAAGGCGCTGGCCTGCTCAAGGCTCATGTGCAGCATGCGGGCGGCGACGATCCGAAGACCGGCCTGCTCGAAGCGGCTGCAGATGGCGCCGATGGCATTCTTGGCGACGGCATTAGGCTTGATGATGGAGAGCGTGAGCTGCTCGGCCATGGGGACTCCTGATACGGGTGGGTCGGTCCGCGGGCGGTGCGCTCGACGGTTGACCGCGGCGACCGGCACGGAAGGGAATGTTAGCCGACGATTTTAGCTGGAGATGAGGCGCTAAAGCTATCGCGGCGCGTGTGTCAGTGCTGGCAAGATCGATAGCTGATGCGCGCGTCACGGTCGAGCGTGGCCTCATCCATGGCGGCCAGCGCATCCAAGAAGTGAACGGCGAAGCTCCCCGGTCCCTGCGCGCGCTCAGCCGCCTGCTCGCCGGCGAGTCCGTAGTAGGCGAGGGCCGAGACGGTGCCTTCGAAGACTTGCGCACCCGCACCGAGGAAGGCGCCGATGACGCCGGTCAGGGCGCAACCGAGCGCGGTGACACGGGGCATCAGCGCGTGGCCATTGTCGACGGTCGCGATTCGGTCGGCATCGCAGACCAGGTCGCGCGGGCCGGTGACGGCGACGACGGCACCCGTTGAGCGCGCGAGCTGCTGAGCGGAGGTCTCGGCGTGCTCGATCGGATCGGCGGCGTCGACCCCGCGGCCGCTGACGCCGTCAAGCTCGCGGCGCTCGATGGCGGCGCTGAGCGCGATGATCTCCGAGGCATTGCCGCGGATCACGCTCGGGCGCATCGCCGCCAAGCGCCGCGCGGTCTGCTGCCGGAAGCTCGAGACGCCCACCGCGACTGGGTCAAGCACCCAGGGTTTGTCGGCGCTGCGCGCGGCGCTAATAGCCTCTGCCATCGCGGTGACCCAGTGTGGCGAGAGGGTGCCGATATTGATGGTGAGGGCATCGGCTAAGGTTGCGAGCTCGGCAACCTCCTCGCGTGCATGCGCCATCGCCGGTGAGGCGCCGATGGCGAGGAGGGTGTTGGCCATGGTCTGCATGGCCACATAGTTGGTGATGTTGTGCACCAGTGGGGTGCGGGCGCGCACTTGGACGAGGTCGAGGCTGGGGTCGTGCATTCGGTGCTCCGGACGGGGGTCCTGATTCGGGCTGTCGCGCCGGGCACGGCGCAGGTGTCTCTAGCCTTTGCGCAAGAACAGCCAGAGTGCGAAGCCGATAAAGGCGGCGAATTCGATCGCCGGCAGGGGGATTTCTGACATGGGGCGGCCCTCCGTCTGAAGCCGAATAACCAAGTGGCCCACTCGGCTGATGGTCTTGTGATGGGAGTCAAGGTCGAGCGATCGAGCGGTTGCTAGAGTGAGGGCTGGTCGGGTGGATCGCGCTTGCTGCAGTGCACAAATCGCAGTAAGCTGGCGCCGATCCAATGCCCTACTGGGTGCAGGTGAATTCACGCTCGTCGACTGACCCGAGGTTTTAGATGGGGGCGATGACAGAGTATGCGTTGATCTTGGTTAGCACGGTTCTGGTGAACAACTTCGTGCTGGTCAAGTTCTTGGGTCTATGCCCCTTTATGGGCGTGTCCAAGAAGCTCGAGACCGCGATTGGCATGGGGTTCGCGACGACCTTCGTGCTGACCCTTGCGGCGGTGACTACCTGGATCGTGAACGCCTACCTGTTGGTCCCGCTCGGTATCGAGTATCTGCGCACGATCGCCTTCATCTTGGTGATCGCGGTCGTGGTGCAGTTTACCGAGACGGTGATGCACAAGACGAGCCCGGTGCTCTATCAGGTGCTCGGTATCTTTTTGCCGCTGATCACGACCAATTGCGCCGTGCTTGGGGTCGCGCTGCTCAATCTGCAGGAGACGCGCAGCTTCCTCGAGTCGGCGCTCTACGGCTTCGGGGCAGCGCTTGGCTTCTCGCTGGTGCTGGTGCTGTTTGCCGCCATGCGCGAGCGCGTGGCGGTGGCTGATGTGCCCGAGCCCTTCCAGGGCAGCGCCATCGCGATGGTCACCGCCGGACTCATGTCCTTGGCTTTCATGGGGTTTGCCGGTCTGGTTTCGGTTTAAGCTGGGGCGGAGATAACAGATAACTCAGCGGGACATCACCGGCGGCGGTGTCGCATGATCGCGGCGGATTTGCAGTGGGTGTTGATTCCAGGAGAGACGAGATGTTGATTGCAATCGCGGCGATCGCCGGACTCGCTGTTGCGTTTGGCTTGCTGCTTGGCTACTCGGCGATTCGCTTCCGGGTGGAAGGCGATCCGATTGCCGATCAGGTCGATGCCTTGCTGCCGCAGAGCCAGTGCGGCCAATGTGGCTATCCCGGATGCCGGCCTTACGCGGAGGCCGTTGCCTCAGGTGAGGCCGAGATCAACCTGTGCTCGCCTGGGGGTGAGGCCACCATGCTCGCCATCGCGGATCTGCTCGGGCGCGAGCCGGTGGAGGTCGGTGAGATCGAGGAGACCCCCAAGCAGATCGCCGTGATCGACGAGAAGGTCTGCATCGGCTGCACCAAGTGCCTACAGACCTGTCCGGTCGACGCCATTGTCGGCGCGGCGAAACAGCTACACGGGATCATCGCCAGTGAGTGCACGGGATGCGGCCTGTGCAAGGCGCCATGTCCGGTCGACTGCATCCACTTGAAGCCGGTTCCCGAGACCCTGGCGAACTGGAAGTGGCCCTATCCGACCCCTCTGCGCTCGCGCGCGCCGCTGCCGCCGGAATCGGCGCTACTGCCTGAGCAGCGCGAGGCTGCCTGATGCGCTGACCCGCATCCCTTATAACCATCGCAACCAGAATCGCGTGTGACCAGATGCTAGGTCTAACCTCGATATTCCCCGGTTCGGGCGAGCCCAGGCTGTGGCAGTTCCATGGCGGCGTTCATCTGCCGGACGAAAAGACCCTCTCCAACCAGAAGCCGGTGGCTGCGATCCCGCTGCCGCGCGAGCTCGTGATTCCGCTGCAGCAGCACATCGGCGCTCCCGCCCGGTGCCGGGTCGCGGTGGGCGACCGGGTGCTCAAGGGGCAGGTGATTGCTGAGCCGCAGGGCTACATCAGCGCGCCGATTCATGCCTCGAGCTCGGGCGTCGTCACGGCGATTGAAGACCGCTCGATCCCGCATCCCTCGGGGCTCAGCGCGCGCTGCGTGGTGATCGAGACCGATGGCGAGGACCGCTGGTGCGAGCTGCCCGCGCCCATGGCCGCATCGGCCGCGGAGATCGCGGCTTGCGACCCGGCCGCGCTACGCGAGCGCATCCGGATGAGCGGGATCGTCGGTATGGGTGGCGCGTCCTTTCCGTCCAGCGTCAAGCTCAACCCGGGTAAGGATCAGCCGATCGAGACGCTGGTCATCAACGGCGCCGAGTGTGAGCCCTACATCACCTGCGACGATCTCTTGATGCGCGAGCATGCGGCGGAGATCATCGATGGCGCACGGGTGATGATGCATGTGGTGCAGGCGAAACAGGCCCTGATCGGCGTCGAGGACAACAAGCCGGAGGCCGCAGCCGCGTTGCGTCGCGCGATCCAGGCCGCCGGTGTTGGCGATCGGTGCAAGGCGGTGGTGATCCCGACGCTGTACCCGAGCGGCGGGGAGAAGCAGCTGATCAAGATCCTCACCGGCAAAGAGGTGCCGAGCCATGGCATCCCGGCCCAGATCGGCGTGGTTTGTCAGAACGTTGGCACCGCTGCGGCGGTTGCTGATGCGGTGCTGCGCGGTCGTCCGCTGATCGAGCGCCTGGTCACGGTAACCGGCCGGGGCGTCAAGCATCCGCGCAACTACCGGGTGCCGATCGGCACCTCGGGCCAAGCGCTGATCGCCGAGAGCGGCGGTTATGTGGGTGACCTGGCCAAGCTGGTTGCTGGCGGACCGATGATGGGCTTCCGGCTTGAGACCGATGCGGTGCCGATCACCAAGGCGACCAACTGTCTGCTGGCCCTGACCGCGGACGAGAGTCCCGATCCCGGCGCACCCTTGCCGTGCATCCGTTGCGGGCGCTGCGCCGAGGTCTGCCCGGCCAACCTCCTGCCGCAGCAGTTGTACTGGCACGCGCGTGCGAAGGAGCTCGATAAGGTCCAGGACTACAACCTGTTCGACTGCATCGAGTGCGGCTGCTGCGCACACGTGTGCCCATCGCATATCCCGCTGGTTCAATACTATCGGTTTGCGAAGACCGAGAGTTGGGCGCGCGAGCAAGAGAAGCGCGCGGCTGACCATGCCCGTCAGCGCCATGCGGCGCGAGAGGCGCGCCTCGAGCGCCAAGAGCGTGAGCGCAAGGCCAAACTGCGCAAGAAAAAGGAGGCCGTCGCGGGCTCCGGTGCGGCTGCAAAGGGCCAGGACGATAAGCAGGCCGCGATTGAGGCGGCGCGACGGCGCGCGGCTGAGAAGAAGGCGACCCTGGATAAGACCGGCGCCTCTGCGCGACCGGTTGCGCAGCAGGAGCAACCCTCAGCCGCAACCGCGGGTGGGGCGGAGGCTGCCCAAGGCGCTCCGACGCCGCCACAGCCGCCCGCTGACCAGCGCGAGCCGGCGCCCGCTGCCCAGTCGGCGGTCCAGTCGGCGACCCAGCCCGCTGCACAGGAGTAAGGCCGGGTGGCGACGAGCTTCGTTTCTTCTCCGCATAGCGCGCGGATCAATCGCGTCGACCAGGTGATGCTGCAGGTCTGCCTGGCCTTGGTGCCGGGCACGCTGGCGCTGGTCTGGTTCTTCGGCTGGGGTGTGTTGATCAACATGGCCTTGGCGAGCGTCTTCGCGGTGATCGCCGAGGCGCTCGTCATGAAGCTGCGGGGCCGGCCTGCCTTGCCCGCGATCAAGGACTACAGTGCCGTGGTCACGGCGCTGCTGTTCGCGCTGACCATCCCACCGACGCTGCCCTGGTGGATGACCCTGCTCGGCATCCTGTTTGCGATCGTCATCGTCAAGCAGCTCTATGGCGGGATCGGCTACAACCCCTTCAACCCCGCCATGGCGGGCTATGTCTTTCTGTTGATCTCCTATCCGGTGGCGACCACGAGCTGGCTGCCGCCCGACGTGCCGGCCTTGCTCGAGGCGCGCGATCTGAGCACGCTGTCGTTGATCGATTCGGCGCGGCTGATCTTCACCGGCGGCCTGCCCGAGGGGCTGACCTGGGATGCGGTCAGCGCCGCGACGCCCCTCGACGAGATGCGCACCCTGCTCGATCAGGGGATGAGTATCGACGAGATTCAAGCCAGCAGCCCGCTTTGGGGCAGCTTCGGCGGCCGCGGCTGGGAGTGGGTCGGCAATTGGTTTCTGCTCGGCGGCCTCTATCTACTTTGGCGTCGGGTGATCAGCTGGCATATCCCGGTGGCCGTGCTCGGCGGGCTGTTGGTCACCTCGGCGGCGTTTTGGGCGCTCGACCCCCAAGCCTACCCGTTCCCCGGCTTTCACCTGTTCTCAGGCGGCATCATCCTGGGCGCCTTCTTCATCGCAACGGACCCGGTCTCGGCCTGTACCACGCGGCGCGGGCAGCTCATCTACGGGGCGGCGATCGGCGCCACCGTGTTCGTGATTCGCACCTGGGGCGGTTATCCGGATGCGGTCGCCTTCGCGGTCTTGTTGCTCAACATCGCCGCCCCGACGATTGATCAGTATTCCCAGCCACGGGTATTCGGCCAGCGCCGCAGCGCGCGCAAGCAGGCCTAAGCCCGTCACCGCAGTCAACGGACAACGTTCATGAAAAAGGCACCCATCCTCATCGCCGCGTTCATCCTCGGGAGCTTTGCCGTCGGAGGCGTCGGCCTGGTCGCGGTCACGCACGACCTGACCGCTGCCAAGATCGATGAGAATCAGCGCGCGGCGATGATGGCCAAGCTCGAGGCCATCGTCCCCCAGGGGCGAATGTCGAATGATCCGCTTGCCGATCGCATCCAGGTCAGCGATCCGGATCTGCTCGGCGCTCCGGTGACCGAGGTCTATCGGGTGCGCGATGGCGAGGAGCCGGTTGCGCTGATCCTCAAGCCGATCGTGCCCGACGGCTATGCCGGCCCCATTCAGCTGCTGGTCTCGGTGCTGAGCGATGGCTCGCTCGGCGGGGTGCGCGTGCTCTCGCACCACGAGACGCCGGGACTGGGCGACAAGATCGAAGAGCGCAAGGACGATTGGATCATCGAGCAGTTCAACGGCCGATCGCTCGGCGAGCCACCGCTCGAACAGTGGGCGGTGAAGCGCGACGGCGGCGTCTTCGATCAGTTCACCGGCGCCACCATCACCCCGCGCTCGATCGTCAATGCGGTCAAGGGCACCCTGCTGTTCGTTCAGCGGCAGGGGACCGAGCTGTACGCGCGCCCGGCGATCGGTCAGCCACCTGAGGCTGTGCCTGAGAACCTTGCCCCGGCGCCCGCAGCAATGCCGCCGACGCAGCAATCGGCGCGCGTGCAACCGTCGCCCGAGGTGCCGCGCCAGCCGGTCGCGCCCGCCGGAGAGGCCGGCAAGGCCACGACCTCGGAGGTCGCGTCCTGATGGCAGAGAAAGGCTACGGCACCCTGATCGGCGATGGGCTTTGGACCAACAACCAGGCCCTGGTGGCCATGCTCGGGCTCTGCCCGTTGCTCGCGGTGACGACGACGGCCACCAATGGGCTGGGCATGGGCTTGGCCACGACCACGGTGCTGGTGCTCTCGAATGCGACCATCTCGCTGATCCGAAACCTGGTTCGCCCCGAGGTCCGGTTGCCGGTCTTCGTGCTGGTGATCGCCTCGTTCGTGACCGCGGTGGAGCTGACCATGCAGGCGCAGTTCTATGAGCTCTACCTGGTCCTGGGTCTGTTCATCCCGCTGATCGTGACCAACTGCGCCATCATCGGCCGGGCCGAGGCCTTCGCCTCCAAGGCACGACTCGATCGCGCCCTGGTCGATGGCTTGGCGATGGGGATCGGCTTCACGCTGGTGCTGATGGTGCTTGGCGGCATCCGCGAATTCCTCGGGCAAGGCACGCTGTTCTACCAGGCCCATCTGCTGCTCGGTGCCGGGGCCCAGGGTTTCGGTCTCCAGCTCGGTGAGGGCTACCAGGGGGCGCTCCTCGCCATCCTGCCGCCCGGTGCCTTCATCGGCATGGGCTTCCTGATCGCGCTGAAGAACCTGATCGACAAACGTGTTGAGCGCCGCCGGCAGCGGCTGCGCCGCGCGGCGAGCGCATCTTCCAGCTCCGCTGAGCCCGCGGCTGGAAGTCTCGCGCCCTCGAACGGCTGATCCCTCCGGGGGTTGGGCGGCCGGGCCAGGGGTTGGCGCTCAGCTGGGGCCGCCATGGGCCCCTACGGGCCCTCAATTGGGCTCAAACTGGCGACAAGCGCCCCGCTCTTTAGGGGCTCCATGCGGGCTCCATAGGGGCACCATACGGACTCAAGTCGAGTTCAATCGGGGCTCAGCTCGACGGTTCCCATCCTGCCAGCACGCCGAGGGCCGATCCGGGCCTCGGTAAGTGGTATATTTGCGCGCTTACCTCTTATTCAGCGGACCCAGGGACGCCCTGCGTCGGTTGCGTCCGCATCCCATGACGCCTGCCATCTCGATGCGTCTGTTCGCATCGCGCATGGCAGCATCACAAGACAGACGGGGAGTTCACGCATGTCGAAAAAGCATCCAGTCGTTGCGGTCACCGGGTCTTCAGGTGCGGGCACCACAACGGTGAAGCGCGCCTTCGAGCATATCTTCTATCGCGACGGCATCAATGCGGCGGTGATCGAGGGCGACAGCTTCCACCGCTACAATCGCAAGGAGATGAAGGCGGAGATGGCCAACGCGGCCGAACAGCACCGCAACCTCAGCCACTTCGGACCGGAGGCGAACCGCTTTGACCTGTTGGCCGAGCTGTTCGCGAGCTACGGCGACACCGGCATGGGCAAGAAGCGCTACTACATCCACAGCGATGAGGAAGCGGCCGAGCACAATGAGCGCCTGGGCACGCAGCTCTCTCCCGGTGAGTTCACGCCCTGGGAAGACCTGCCGGGCGGCACTGACCTGTTGTTCTACGAGGGGCTGCATGGTCTGGTGGTGAGCGAGGACGCCGATGTCGCCCGCCACGTCGATCTCGGCGTCGGCGTCGTGCCGATCGTCAACCTGGAGTGGATCCAGAAGATCCACCGCGACAGCGCTGAGCGTGGCTACTCGGCTGAGGCCATCGTCGATACCATCCTGCGTCGGATGCCGGACTACATCCGTCACATCACGCCACAGTTCTCGCGGACCGACATCAATTTCCAGCGTGTCTCCACCGTCGACACCTCGAACCCGTTCATCGCCCGCGATATCCCGACCCCGGACGAGAGCTTTGTCGTGATCCGCTTCCGTGATCCCGAGAAGCTCGAGGTGGATTTCCCTTACCTGCTGGCGATGATCAGCGACTCGTTCATGTCGCGCCGCAACACCATGGTGGTTCCGGGTGGCAAGATGGGCTTCGCCATGGAGGTTGTCCTGCAGCCGATCATCGAGCGCATGATGTCGGCACGTAACGTCTGAGCAACGGTCCTCAATCCGGCCCCGATGCCTGGCTCTGGCGGCCTGAGTCGCCGCCAAGGGCCGGCTGATCCTCATCCGCCGCGGCCGTGATCGGTGGCCTCACGGTCAAGAGATGAACGCGCCGGCTATCGGCGCGCAAGATCGTGAATCGGAAGCCGCCGATCTCCACTCGCTCCCCGCGTTTGGGTAGATGGGCGAACGCCTGCACGACCAACCCGCCGACCGTGTCAAGGTCGCCGCCATCGAGGTCGGAGTCGAAGTATTCGTTGAATTCTTCGATCGACGTCCGGGCCTTGACCGTGTATTCGCCCTTGCCGCGTTTGTAGATGAACGCGCCTTCGTCGAAGTCGTGCTCGTCCTCGATATCGCCGACGATCTGCTCGAGCACATCTTCGATCGTGACCAATCCGGCCGCTGAGCCGTACTCGTCGACCACGATCGCCATGTGATTGCGACTCGCCCGGAACTCCTTGAGCAGGACGTTGAGGCGCTTGCTCTCGGGCACGAAGACGGCCGGGCGGACATGATCGCGGATGTTGAAGGAGCGGCGATTGCTGTCTGAGCAGTAGCTCAGCAGGTCTTTTGCAAGCAGGATGCCGACGACCTCACCCTTGTCGTCACCGGTCACCGGGAAGCGCGAATGGGCCGACTCGACCGCTGTGGCGAGGATGCGCTCGAGCGGGTCGTCGCGGCGCACGTGCACCATCTCGGCGCGCGGGATCATGATGTCGCCAACGCGCAGGTCCGCGACCTGGAGAACCGCCTCCATCATGCCAAGTGCTTCGCGGTCGAGCAGGCCTTGACCTTCGGCTTGTTGGAGGAGCTCGGCGAGCTGTTCCTTGGTGCTGGGACCGCGGCGGCCGAGCCGCCCGCTGAGCCCAGGTAAACGCAGGCGCCGCAGCCAGTGCTGGGCCTGGGCGCCGTTTCTAGATCCGTCGTCGCTCGCCATTGGCGTCGTCGTTGACCTCATAGGGTGATGGAAAGCCGAGCCCGTCCAGGATGCGAATCTCCAGCGCCTCCATAGGCGCGGCCTCAACGGGGGTGATGTGGTCGAAGTCGAGGAGATGGAGCACGCCATGGACCACGAGGTGCGCCCAATGGGCCATCGTGCTCTTGCCTTGTTCGGAGGCCTCGCGGCGCACCAGCGGAGCGCAGATCACCAGGTCGCCGAGCAGCGCGTGGATCGCGGCAAGGCCCCCGTGCTCGGGTGCCTGCTCGGGCGCCTGCTCGGGCATTAGGCCGGGTGGCGGCTCGAACGGAAACGACAGCACGTTAGTCGGTCCCTGGCGCCCTCGGTAACGCTGATTGAGTGCGCTGCTCTCGGCCTCTCCAGTGATCCGAACGGTCAGCTCAGCGGGTTGGGGCACCGAGGCGTGGCGTGGCGACAGGCGAGGGTCGAGGGCGGCGCTCGCCCAGCGCTCGAGCTGCTCGCGCACGGGCAGGTCCAGTCGCTCGCTTGGCTCGAGCGCACCGTATTGCAGATCGAGCAGAACCTCCGGATGATCAGATGTCTTGGTGGCGATCATGCTGATCGTAGGCGTTGACGATGCGCTGCACCAGTGCGTGGCGAACCACGTCGCGGGCGCTGAAGAACGAGAAGCTAATGCCCTCGACCGCGCGCAGGATCTCAACCGCTTGTCGAAGGCCCGAGGGCTGCCCGCGCGGGAGGTCAACCTGGGTCACATCGCCGGTGATCACGGCGGTGGAGCCGAAGCCGATGCGGGTCAGGAACATCTTCATCTGCTCGGGCGTGGTGTTCTGCGCCTCGTCGAGGATGATAAAGGCGTCGTTCAGCGTACGCCCGCGCATGTAGGCTAGGGGCGCGACCTCGATCACATTGCGCTCGATGAGCTTGTTCACCTTCTCGAAGCCGAGCATCTCGAACAGGGCATCGTAGAGCGGGCGCAGATAGGGGTCGATCTTCTGTGCCAGATCGCCGGGCAGGAAGCCGAGGCGCTCGCCGGCCTCGACCGCGGGGCGAACCAGCAGCAGCCGACGCACGCGCTCGGTCTCGAGGGCCTCAACCGCACAGGCCACGGCCAGGTAGGTCTTGCCGGTGCCGGCGGGGCCGACGCCGAAATTGATGTCGTGGCGCAGGATCGCGTGCATGTAGCGCTGCTGCATCGCCCCGCGCGGCTTGATCAGCCCGCGCTTGGTCTTGATCAGGATCTCGGGGACGTCGCTGGCCTCCACGCTAGCCGCGGCGACGGCATCCGCACCCGATTCCACGAGCTCGAGATGCACGCGCTCGGGCGATAAGACCTCGTTGGCCGAGGCGCTGTAGAGCGCTTCGAGCACCTGCGCGCCGGCCTCGGCCGCGGCACGCTCGCCGACGATGCGAAAGCTGGTCCCACGGTTGGCGATCTCGACGCCGAGGCGACGTTCGATCAGGCGCAGATGCGTGTCGAACTGCCCACACAGGTTGGCTAGCCTGACGTTGTCCTCGGGGGACAGGCTGAGATCGATGTTCTCGGGCGATGCGGTCAAGGTAGGTCGAGTCGGGCGTTGTGCCCTGAAGACGCGTGCATCAGCAGGTGACGGTGCCGGGGCTTGCCTGCGCGCCTAGGGTAGCACCAGCACCCTGAGCCGTGCGCGGCAGGCCGGTCAGCTCGCCGCGCAGCGAGTTCGGGAGCGCCTCGGTGATCAGCAGGTCGGCGAAATCTCCGATCAGCTCACTGGGTCCGCTGAAGTTCACCACGCGATTGTTCTCGGTTCGACCGCCCAGTTGGCTCGGATCTTTGCGAGACGGGCCGGTGACCAGGACTCGATGGACCGTACCAACCATCTGGCGGCTGATCTGCTGCGCCTGCTGGTTGACCCGATGCTGCAGACGCGCGAGGCGTTCCTGTTTGACCGCGGCCGGGACCCGATCTTCATAGCCCGCGGCCGGTGTGCCCGGTCTCGCGCTATAGATGAAGCTGTAGGATTGATCGAAGCCAATCTCTTCGATCAGACGCATGGTGGCCTCAAAGTCGGCCTCGGTCTCGCCGGGGAAGCCGACGATGAAATCCGACGAGATGCAGATCCCGGGGCGCGCGCGACGCAGCCGCTTGATCTTGTCTTTGTATTCGATGGCGGTATGACCGCGTTTCATCAGCGCCAGGATGCGGTCGGAGCCGCTTTGCACCGGCAGGTGCAGGTAGCTGACCAGCTCCGGGACCTCGGCGTAGACCTCGATCAGGCTGTCAGAGAATTCGACCGGATGTGAGGTGGTGAAGCGGATGCGCTCGATACCCTCGATGGCAGCGCAGTAGCGGATCAGCAGCGCGAGATCGGCGATCTCGCCATCGTGCATCAGGCCGCGGTAGGCATTGACGTTTTGACCGAGCAGGTTGACCTCGCGCACGCCCTGATCGGCGAGCCCGGCAACCTCGGCGATGACGTCATCGAAGGGCCGGCTGACCTCCTCGCCGCGCGTGTAGGGGACCACGCAGTAGGTGCAGTATTTCGAGCAGCCCTCCATGACCGAGACGAAGGCGCTCGGCCCGTCGGCGCGCGGCTCGGGCAAGCGGTCAAATTTCTCGATCTCGGGGAAGCTGATATCGATCTGCGGCCGCTGCTGAGCCTTAGCCGCGTCGAGCATGCCCGGGAGGCGGTGCAGCGTCTGCGGTCCGAATACCAGATCGACGTAAGGTGCGCGTGCACGGATGGCCTCGCCCTCTTGACTCGCGACACAGCCGCCGACGCCGATCACCAGATCGGGTCTCGCCTGTTTCCAGGGGCGCCAGCGCCCGAGCTGCGAAAACACCTTCTCCTGTGCCTTCTCGCGAATCGAGCAGGTATTCAGGAGTAGGACATCCGCCTCCTCGGCTCGGTCGGTGCGCTCGAGCCCGTGTGACTCGCGCAGCAGATCGGCCATCCGGGACGAGTCGTACTCGTTCATCTGGCAGCCGTAGGTTTGGATGAAGACTTTGCGTGGCATGGGCGAGATCCGGGACCGAGGTCGACATCCTCATGAAAGCAGATCATGGTGTCAAGCCAAGCCGAATCAATCGCTTCGACTCGCACCCAAGTTCGCACCGGATACCCCGGTTTTCGCTGCCGCCGCGGCTGCCCGGCGCCGCATGAACGGTTCGCTCTGGGACCGGCACTGGGACCAGCGCCGTGCACGGTCTTGGCCGGGGGCCGCTCTTGGTCTGCGGTGGGCGCTCGGGCTCCGGACAGGGTGCTCTCGACCTCGAATCTCCTGCTAGCTGACTCAGATCAATCTGTCTTGGATCTGCTGGATACGCTATATTTAGTCGTGAGTATACTTCTCGACACAATATCTTGTGTCCTTCGCCCAGGGGTCTCCTTATGCCGCCCGTTGCCTCTTCGCTCGCCGCCCTGCCCACGCGTGTCACCAAGCGCGATGGCGAGCAGGTCGCGTTCGATGCCTCCAAGATCGAGTCCGCGATCACGCGTGCCGGACAGGCAACGGGCGAGTTCGGCGATCTGGAGGCGAAGCTCCTGACCGCGCAGGTGGTCAAGGTGCTGGCGCATCGCTACAGCGAGGGACGCAGCCCGGACATCGAGGGGATTCAGGACGTCGTCGAGCAGACCCTGATCAGCGCCAACCACTTCGAGACCGCGCGCTCGTACATCGTCTACCGCGAGCAGCGCGCCAAGCTGCGCGCCGATCGGCGCACCCTGGTCGATGTGTCGAGCTCGATCAACGAGTACCTCGACCGCTCCGACTGGCGCGTCGCCGCCAACGCCAATCAGGGCTACTCGCTCGGCGGGCTGATCCTGAACACCTCGGGCAAGATGATCGCCAACTACTGGCTCTCGCACGTCTACCCGCCGCAGGTCGGCGAGGCGCATCGCGAGGGCGATATCCATATCCACGATCTGGACATGCTGGCCGGCTATTGCGCGGGCTGGTCGCTGCGCACGCTCCTGGCCGAGGGGCTCAACGGCGTCCCGGGCAAGGTCGAGGCCGGGCCGCCAAGGCATATGTCGAGTGCGATCGGGCAGATCGTCAACTTCCTCGGCACCCTACAGAACGAATGGGCGGGCGCCCAGGCCTTCTCGAGCTTCGATACCTACATGGCGCCCTATGTGCGCGTCGACGGGCTCGACTACCCGCGCGTCAAGCAGTACATCCAGGAGCTGATCTACAACCTCAATGTGCCTTCACGCTGGGGGTGCCAGACACCCTTTACTAATCTGACCTTCGATTGGGTCTGCCCCGAGGATCTGCGCGAGCAGGTGCCGGTGATCGGCGGTGTGGAGCAATCGTTCACCTA
>CAZTYV010000005.1:0-42005 GCA_964617675.1 uncultured Halochromatium sp.
GAACAGCAGGATGCAGATCAGGGTCATCAGCGAGACGCCGCCGAAGACCGCGACCTGGGTGTCGGCGAAGTCCGGCGCCTGGGCGAAGACCTCGGCATAGTCGAGCGAGCCGAAGTACATCACCACCGCGGCGATGCCGAGGATGAAGCCGAAGTCACCGACGCGGTTGACCAAAAAGGCCTTGAGGTTGGCCGAGATCGCCGACTCGCGCACCGTGTAGAAACCGATCAGCAGATAGGAGACCAGACCCACCGCCTCCCAGCCGAAGAACAGCTGCAGGAAGTTGTTCGACATCACCAGCATCAGCATCGAGAAGGTGAACAGCGAGATGTAGCTAAAGAAGCGCTGATAGCTGTTGGTGCCGACCCGCGAATCCTCGGGCCAGTTGTGGGCATCGTCGGCCATGTAGCCGATGGTGTAGATGTGCACCATCAGCGAGACGAAGGTCACCACCGCCATCATCAAGGCGGTGAGGCGATCGACCAGGAAGCCGATCTCAAAGCGGATGCCATCGGCCACCATCCAGGTGTAGACGCTGCCGTTGAAGGCCGGCTCGTCGTGCCAGATGAACCGCGACAAGACCCAGAGCGAGAGCAGGGTCGCGATGCCGACACCGAGGATCGTCACCGAGTGCGCGCCGACGCGGCCGATCTTGCCGCCGAAGAAGCCGGCAATGATGGCGCCGATCAGCGGCGCCAGCACGATGGTCAGATAGACGGTCTCCATTCAGGATTCTCCGAGCGTGTCCGGTGGGCTCAGCCCTTGAGCATGTCCAGATCGTCGACGTTGATGGTGCGCCGATTGCGAAACAGGACCACCAGGATGGCGAGCCCGATCGCGGCTTCGGCGGCGGCGACGGTAAGGATGAAGAAGACGAAGATCTGACCACTCAGATCGCCGAGGAAATGCGAGAAGGCGACGAAGTTCATGTTCACCGCCAGCAACATCAGCTCGATGCACATCAGCAGGATGAGCACGTTCTTGCGGTTCAAGAAGACCCCGGCGACCGAGATCGAGAACAGCAGCGCGCCGAGCAGCAGGTAATCGGATAGCGCGATCATTCGGAGTCCTCCTTCAAGGCCGGCGCGGCGGCGGCTTGGCCCGGGCGTGGCGCGGCCGGCATCGAGATCAGGCGGATGCGATCCGGTCCCTTCTTCACCCGCACCTGCTTCGAGGCGTCCTGGTACTTGGTGTCGGGACGACGACGCAGGGTCAAGCGGATCGCGGCAACGATCGCGACCAGCAGGATCACCGCGGCGATCTCGAACGGATAGAGATAGGTGGTATAGAGATCGAGCCCGAGCTCGGCGGTGTTGCTGTAGCCGGCCGGCTGGGCCTCGGGCTTGGCGAACAGCTCAAGGCCGAAGTTCGAAGGCCCCAGCACCAGGAACAGGTTCACCACCATCACCAGCGCGATCAGCAGCCCCACCGGCAGGTAGCGGATGAACTGCCCGCGCAACGCCGCGATGTCGATATCGAGCATCATCACCACGAATAGGAACAAGACCATCACCGCGCCGACATAGACCAGCACCAGCACGATGCCGAGGAATTCCGCCTCCAACAACAGCCAGAGCACCGCGCTGCTGACGAACGCCAAGACCAGGAATAGCACCGCGTGCACCGGGTTGCGGCGCGTCACCACCATCCCTGCAGCGAATACGGTTATGGCCGCGAACAGATAGAACAGGAATTTTTCGAAGCCCATGGGATTTCCAGCTGGCATGGCTGCGCGCGAATCCAGCGCTCGCGCGCGCAGACGGACGTTGACAGTGGTGTTCAGGGGCGCCGCACAGCCTGCGCATGCCGCCCCGGGAGCCATCAGGCCCCCAATGCTCGTTATGGTTCTCGCTCAGGTCTCAACGGTAGGGCGCATCCGCGCTCCGTGCCGCGGCGATGCGCGCCTCGTACTTATCGCCGATCGCGAGCAGTTTGTCCTTGGTCATGATGTTCTCGCCGCGATTCTCGAAGTGATATTCGTAGATGTCGGTCTCGACGATGGAGTCGACCGGGCACGACTCCTCGCAGAAGCCACAATAGATGCACTTGAACAGATCGATGTCGTAACGCGTGGTGCGCCGTGAGCCATCCGCGCGCGGCTCGGCCTCGATCGTGATCGCCAGCGCCGGGCAGGTTGCCTCGCAGAGCTTACAGGCAATGCAGCGCTCTTCTCCATTCGGGTAGCGGCGTAGCGCGTGCAGTCCACGGAAGCGTGGCGACACCGGCGCCTTCTCTTCCGGGTACTGCACTGTGAATTTGCGTTTGAACAGGTAGCGCCCGGTCAAGCCCATCCCACGGAAGAGCTCGACGAGCAAAAGGCTGTTGAGATAACTGCGGGCAGCTTGAAGCATGGCTCACTCTATCGGCTTTCGACTGGCTCAGAGGTCGGGCTCAGAGGTCGGGCTCGCTGGACCGGCTCAGGCTAGGCGCCCGAGACCGACCACCAAGGCGGCAACTGCGCGAGCACGGCCACGGCGACCACAAGAATCCAGACGATTGTGATCGGAATGAACACCTTCCAGCCCAGGCGCATGATCTGGTCGTAGCGGTAGCGCGGAAAGGTCGCGCGCAGCCAGAGGAAGACGAACATGAAGAAGAAGGTCTTCAGCAGCAGCCAGATCATCCCCGGCACCCAGGCCGTGGCCTCATCGAGTACCGGGATACCCTGGAACGGCGATAGCCAGCCACCAAAGAACAGCAACGTGGTCAGCATCGCGATCAAGACCATGTTGGCGTACTCGGCCAAGAAGAAGATCGCGAAGGCCATCCCCGAGTACTCGACATGGAAGCCGGCGACGATCTCGGACTCACCCTCGGCCACGTCGAACGGCGCGCGGTTGGTCTCGGCAACGCCGGAGATAAAGTAGACCCCAAACAGTGGCAGCAGCGGCAGCCAGAACCAGGTCAGCAGGCTGCCGCTCTGGCTCTCGACGATCGCGCTCAGGTTCAGGCTTCCGGCCGCGACCAGCACCCCGACCAGCGCGAAGCCCATCGCGATCTCGTAGGCGACGATCTGCGCTGCCGCGCGCATGGCGCCAAGCAGTGCGTACTTGGAGTTCGATGCCCAACCGGCGATGATCACCCCGTAGACACCGAGCGAGGTCAACGCCAGCACGTAGAGCAGCCCGGCATTGATGTCGGCGAGCACCAGGCCAGCATCGAACGGGATCACCGCCCAGGCCGCGAGCGCCGGCACGATCGCGATCAGCGGAGCAAGCAAGAACAGGCCCCTGTTGGCCTTGGTCGGGACGATGATCTCCTTGACCAGGAGCTTCAGCGCATCGGCGATCGGCTGCAGGAGCCCGCGCCAGCCGACGCGGTTCGGGCCGATACGCACCTGAATGTAGCCAATGACCTTGCGCTCGGCATAGGTGTACCAAGCCACGACCGTGAGCAATGGGACGATGATCGCGATGATCGCGACCAGGCTCTGCAACGGCAGCGGCAGCCAGTTCCATAAGTCCATCATCTGCGTGCGCTCCTCGGCCTAGATCTTCTCGAGACGCACCGGGCCGATGCACGGCCCCAGTGCTCCGCTGCCATCGACGGCGGCCGGAATCCGCGCGCAGCCGGGGACGATTCGATCGTCGAGCACGACCGCCGCCCGAGCCTCAGCCTCCCCCTGCAGCACACGGACCTCGGTCCCAGCCTCGAGCCCGAGCTCGCGCGCCTGGCGCGGGTGCAGATGGACGGCAAGCCGCTCCGCGAGCGGGGTCCGCTGCAGGGCGGGGGCATGACGCACCAAGGGGTCGAGCGCATAGATCGGCACGTTGCCGATGCGGATCAGCTCGCCCGCGGCGGCGGATCGCGACTTGGCGCTGGGCGTCTGGCGGGCGTCGTGCCCAGCCTGTAGCCCAATCTGTATCCGGTTGTCTGGGGTCAGCGCCGAGCAGGCGTCGGCGACCTCATCGTGGACCTCGCGGGCGCTGTTCTGGGCAAAGCCCGGCAGCTCGAGCTGGGTACCAAGCACCCGCAGCACCTTCCAGCCCGGGCGCGCGTCTCCTGCCGGCGCCACGGCGCCCTGGAAACGCTGCCAACGACCCTCGGCATTGATGAAGGTGCCAGCGGTCTCGGCAAAGGTCGAGATCGGCAGCAGCACATCGGCCACCGCCTCAAGCGCCGGACTGCGGAATGCACTGCAGGCAACGACCCACTTGGCCCCCTGCAGCGCCGACATCGCCAGCGTGGGGTCGGCGAGGTCGCGATCCGGCTCCAACCCCCAGAGCAGGTAGCCCTGACGGGGATCATCGAGCATCGCACGCGCATCCAGTCCCGGACGCGACGGAGCACCGCCGCCAGGCAGCCGATGCGGGAGCGTCCCGGCGCACCAGCTACCGACGCTGTTCGCCGCTGGCGTCAGGAAGCCGATCCGGCAGCCGCTCGCCTCGGCCACCGCCGCCGCCAGCGCACGGACCAGGCCGTAGGCCGGTGCCGATTCGGCCAGGGCACCCAGCAGCACGAGGCCGCGACCGGCCTCGCCAGCACGGCTCAGGGTCTCGGCGATGCGCCGGTGACGCTCATCGAGCCCGGCCACGGGTCCAGCCAAGGGTCCATCGACAGGTCGCCCAAGCGCTTGCAACAGGGCGCGCAGCTCTGCGCCCGGCTGCGACGGGTCCGCCGCGAGCTGGACGCTGGGATGATTGAGGTCGATCTCGTAGGGATTGAGCAGGGCCACCGTGGCACCGGCCAGCGCGGCCTTACGGAGACGATGCGCCAGCAGCGGCTGCTCCTGACGCAGGTCGCTGCCGATGACCAAGACCCCTTGCTGCTGTTCCAGCTCGGCAATGGGCAGGCCGAGCCAGGGGAGGCGCGGGTCGCTGGCAGCGGCACTGAAATCGAGCTGGCGCAGCCGGGTGTCGACGTGGTCGCTGCCGAGCGCACGCACCAGCCGCTGCAGCAGGAACTGCTCCTCCAGGGTCGCGCTCGGGGAGACCAGACAGCCGAGCTGGTCCGGTCCGGCTGCCCGCAATGCCTCGCCGGCCGCGTGCAGCGCCTCTTGCCACTCGACCTCACGCCACTGGCCATCGCGCTTGAGCATCGGCGCCGTCAGCCGCTCGGGGCTATTCACGCCCTCGTAGCTGAAACGGTCGCGGTCCGAGATCCAGCACTCATTGACCGCCTCGTTATCGCGCGGATGCACCCGCATGACCTTGCCGTCGCGGATATGCAGCTGGAGGTTCGAGCCAACGCCATCATGCGGCGCGATGCTCGGCTCCGAGGTCAGCTCCCAGGCGCGCGCGGTGAACCGATACGGCTTCGAGGTCAGGGCGCCGACCGGGCAGAGATCAATGATGTTGCCCGAGAGCTCATGCGCCATCGTATGCTCGACGAAGGTCCCGATGCGCATCTCCTCGCCACGGCCGGTCGCACCGAGCTCGCGCAGGCCGGCGATCTCGGCGCCGAAACGCACGCAGCGGGTGCAGTGGATGCAGCGGGTCATCTCGGTGGCGATCAGCGGCCCAAGGTCCTCGTCCTTGACCACGCGCTTGCGCTCGCTGAAGCGCGAGACGTCCTCGCCGTACCCCATGGAGACGTCCTGCAGCTCGCACTCGCCGCCCTGATCGCAGATCGGGCAATCCAGCGGATGATTGATGAGCAGGAATTCCATGGTGCCGCGTTGGGCATCGAGCGCCTTCTTCGAGCGCGTGAGCACCTTCATGCCGTCGCCGACCGGGGTCGCGCAAGCCGGGATCGGTTTCGGGAAGGGGCGTCCGCCCTGCTCCGCCTCAACCAGGCACATGCGGCAGTTGGCTGCGATCGAGAGCTTCTCGTGATAGCAGAAACGCGGGATCGCGATGCCCTCGCGATCAGCCACCGCGATGATCATCTCACCGGGTGCCGCCGTGCAGACACGGCCGTCGATCTCGAGGGTGATCTTGTCGTCCGACATCGATTTGGGTCTACCTGCTGTGATGGCGCCGCGGCATCACGGCGCAGTCGCGAGCGCACCGGGACCGAGGCATCAGGCCGCCTCCACCAACGGCCGGCCATGCTCGATCAGATACTCGAACTCCGCGCGGTAATGTTTGAGGAAGCTCTGCACCGGCATCGCCGCGGCATCGCCGAGCGCACAGATGGTGCGCCCGCCGATGCGGCCAGCCACGTTATCGAGCAGATCCAGGTCTTGCTCACGCCCGTTGCCCGCGAGGATGCGATCGAGCACCCGCGCCAGCCAGCCCGTCCCCTCGCGGCAAGGGGTGCACTGACCACAGGACTCGTGGGCATAGAAGTGGGCAAGGTTGGCGAGTACCTTGACCATGCACGTGCCCTCGGCAATGACGATCACCGCGCCGGAGCCAAGCATCGAGCCCGCCTTGGCGATGGAATCGTAGTCCATGTCGGTGCGCATCATCACATCCCCCGGCACCACCGGAACCGAGGAGCCGCCGGGGATGACGGCCTTGAGCGCTCGCCCGCCACTGACGCCGCCGGCCATCTCGAGAAGCGCCCGAAACGGGGTGCCGAGCGGGATCTCGAGGTTACAGGGCCGCTCGACGTGACCGGTGACTGAGAATAGCTTTGGACCGCCGTTGTTCGGACGACCCTGCTCGAGGAACCATTTGCCGCCCTTCTCGAGGATCACCGGCACCGAGGCCAGCGACTCGGTGTTGTTGATCGTGGTCGGCTTACCGTAGAGGCCGGCCTGGGCTGGGAACGGCGGCTTGAACCGAGGCTGACCCTTCTTGCCCTCGAGCGACTCGAGCAGCGCGGTCTCCTCACCGCAGATGTAGGCGCCGGCGCCGAGATGGGTGTAGAGATCGAAATCGATGCCCGAGCCGAGCAGGTCCTTGCCGAGCAGCCCGGCTGCGTAGGCCTCTTCGAGCGCACCATCGAAGCGCGCAATCGGCTCGTAGAACTCACCGCGGATGTAGTTGTAACCGACCGTCGCGCCGATGCAGTAACCGGCGATCGCCATCCCCTCGATCAGCTGATGGGGGTTGTAGCGCATGATGTCGCGGTCCTTGCAGGTCCCCGGCTCGCCCTCGTCGGAGTTGCAGACGATGTACTTCTGCCCGGGCTTGCTGCGCGGCATGAAGCTCCACTTCAACCCGGTCGGGAAGCCGGCCCCGCCGCGGCCGCGCAGCGCCGAGGTCTTGAGCTCGTCGATCAGGTGATCCGGGTCTGGCTTCTCGCGCAAGATGCGCTCCCACTGAACATAACCGCCAACACTGCGGTAGCTCTCGAGGGTGTGGCGCACCTTGGGATCGAGATGCAGGGTGCGGAAGCAAACGGTGTTTTGGTTCTCAGCCATAGCTCTGGCGCACGCTCAGTCGAGGTCGTCGATGATCTTGTCGATAGCCTCCGGCGTCACGCACTCGTGGTAGGTCTTATCGACCATCACCGCAGGGGCATGCCGGCAGGCACCGAGGCATTCGAACTCCTTGAACGTGAGCTTACCGTCGGCGGTGGTCCCACCGGGCGCTACGTTGTACTTCTTTTCGATGTGGTGCATCAGCTCCTCTGCCCCTCCGAGCATGCAGGAGACGCTGTTGCAGACGCTGACCTTATGTCGGCCGACCGGCTCGAGGTCGTACATTGCGTAAAAGGTCGCAACCTCGTAGACCGCCGTCTCCGGCATATCCAGATAGGCCGCCACCTGATCCATCAGCTCGCGGCTCAGCCAGCCGCCGTTGTGATCCTGCACCAGCGTCAGCGCCGGCATCACCGCGGATTGTTTCCACTCCGGCGGATACTTGGCGACGTGCTTGTCGATCTCGGCGCGCAGCTCGGGCGTGAGCAGCGTCTCCTTGTCGACGTCATGAATGACCGCGAGCGGTGTATTGCGAAAACTCATCAGCGGTCGATCTCCCCAAAGACGATATCCATGGTGCCGATGATGGCCACCACGTCGGCCAGCATATGACCCTTGGCCATCTCATCCATGGCGGCGAGATGCGGGAAGCCCGGCGCTCTCACCTTGAGCCGATAGGGCTTATTGGCGCCATCGGAGACGATGTAGCAGCCGAACTCGCCCTTGGGCGCCTCGACCGCGGCATAGACCTGACCCGGCGGCGGACAGTAGCCCTCGGTGAAGAGCTTAAAGTGATGGATTAGCGCCTCCATGTCGTCCTTCATGCCGACTCGGGTCGGGGGCGCAACCTTGTGATCGTCGATCATCACTGGGCCAGGATGGGCGCGCAGCCAGTCGATGCACTGTTTGATGATGCGGTTGGACTGGCGCATCTCCTCGATGCGGACCAGATAGCGATCGTAGCAATCGCCGTTGACGCCCACCGGGATGTCGAACTCGACCTGATCGTAGGCGGCATAGGGCTGCATCTTGCGCAGGTCCCAGGCGATCCCGGAGCCGCGTAGCATCGGGCCGGTGAAGCCGAGGTTCTTGGCGCGATCGGCATCGACCACGCCAATGCCAACGGTGCGCTGCTTCCAGATGCGGTTGTCGGTGAGCAGGGTCTCGTACTCATCGACCAGCTTCGGGAAACGCTCGCTGAAGTCCTCGATGAAATCGAGCAAGGAGCCCGCGCGCTGCTGATTGAGGCGCCGCATGGTGCCCTTGCCGTGCCACTTCGAGCTCTCCTCGGCAAAGCGCGGCATCTGCCCGGGTAGATCGCGATAGACGCCGCCGGGCCGATAGTAGGTCGCGTGCAGGCGCGCGCCCGAGACCGCCTCATAGCAGTCCATCAGGTCTTCGCGCTCGCGGAAGCAGTAGAGGAACACACTCATAGCACCCACGTCGAGGGCGTGCGCGCCAAGCCACATCAGGTGGTTGAGGATGCGCGTGATCTCATCGAACAGGGTGCGGATGTACTGGGCACGGATCGGCGCCTCGATGCCGAGCAGCTTCTCGATCGCGCGCACGTAGCCGTGCTCGTTACACATCATCGAGACGTAGTCGAGGCGATCCATGTAGCCGATCGACTGGTTGTATGGCTTCGACTCGGCGAGCTTCTCGGTGGCACGGTGCAAGAGGCCGATGTGCGGGTCGGCGCGCTCGATGACCTCGCCGTCCATCTCCAGCACCAGGCGCAGCACCCCGTGCGCGGCCGGATGCTGTGGACCGAAGTTCAGGGTGTAGTTACGAATCTCAGGCATTGGCTGCGTCCTTGGCACCGGTCACGGCCGGATGGTCGTCACCGAGGTAGCGGCTGTCGTCGCGGATCACCCGAGGCACCAAGATCCGCGGCGGGATCTCGACCGGCTCGTAGACCACGCGCGCCTGCTCTGGATCGTAACGCATCGCGACCTGGCCGCTGAGCGGGAAGTCCTTGCGGAACGGGTGCCCGACGAAACCGTAGTCGGTCAAGATGCGGCGCAGGTCGGGATGGCCGTCGAAGAGGATACCGAACAGGTCGAAGGCCTCGCGCTCGAACCAGTCAGCGGCGGACCAGATCGACACGACCGAGGGCACCAGGGGTTGGACGCCACCACAGCGCACGACCAGACGCAACCGCCAGTTGTGGGCGAGCGAGAGCAGGTGGTAGACCACGGCAAAGCGATCGGCCCGCTCGGTTTCGAGCTCGAGGTCACGGTCGACGCCGCGGCCAAAGCCGAAGTGTGAGGCCTCGGTGGTGGTCCATTCCGAGAGCCCATAAGCGGCGTAATCAACACCACAGAGGTCGATCAGCTGCTCGAAGCCAAGCCCCTGATCATCACGCAGGCGCTCGCAGGCCTCCAGCAGCACATCAGCCGGCAGCTCGAGCGTCAGCTCGCCGCGATCGGCACTCAGGGTGCCGGAGAGCCGGCCACCCGCATCCGGCCCGTCAGCAGGACCGATGAACGCGGCGCCAAGGCGCTCGGCCAGCTGGTCGAGACGCGCGTCGCCGGTGGTGATGGTCGCATCAGACATGGATTCGGTAGACATCGAGTAACGCCAAGCGTTGATGAATCAGCGGGCGATGGTGTTGGTCCGCCTGATCTTGTTCTGCAGCTGCAGGATGCCATAGAGCAGAGCCTCAGCCGTCGGCGGGCACCCCGGCACATAGACGTCGACCGGCACGATGCGGTCGCAGCCGCGCACCACCGAATAGGAGTAGTGGTAATAGCCGCCGCCGTTGGCACAGGAGCCCATCGAAATCACCCAACGCGGCTCGGCCATCTGATCGTAGACCTTGCGCAGCGCCGGGGCCATCTTGTTGACCAGGGTACCGGCGACGATCATCACATCGGACTGGCGCGGACTCGGGCGGAAGATGATGCCGAAGCGATCCAGGTCATAACGAGCGGCACCCGCGTGCATCATCTCCACCGCGCAGCAGGCCAGCCCGAAGGTCATCGGCCAAAGCGAGCCGGTGCGTGCCCAGTTGATCAGCTTGTCGGCCGTGGTCGTGACCACGCCCTCTTCGAGAATGCCTTCGATACCCATCCCAGACCCCCTTTACTCAACCAGCGAGCGCGATGCCACGGTGCCAGGAGCGCTGATCACCTCCAGCGCTGATCATTCCCAATCCAGGGCACCCTTCCGCCACTCGTAGATGAAACCGACGACGAGAATCCCAAGGAAGACCGACATGGCGAGCAGACCGGCCATTCCCAACTCCTCAAGGACAATCGCCCACGGGAAGAGGAAGGCGATCTCAAGATCGAACAGGATGAATAGGATCGCGACCAGGTAGTAGCGCACGTCGAACTTCATCCGCGCACTCTCGAATGCCTCGAAGCCGCACTCGTAGGGGGCGTCCTTTTCGGGATCGGGCCGGCGCGGGCCCAGGACCATCCCGAGCACGCGCGGGGCGAAGCCAATGAGGATCGCAACCGCCAGAAAGATCAAGATATGAAGATAGTCTTCCAACATCCTGCGGTCGCTCCACGCTCAAGGTCGATTTGCACGACGAAAACCCGCAGTATGCTAATGCAGACACCCGTCTCTGTCAACCCGGATAGACGACAGAAAACCTTTCAAATCAACAGCTTATAAATGTTTCAGGCAAACGAAAGGCGGCTCCGTCTCCGGAAGCCGCCTATCAATTTGGTGCCGACGGCCGGACTCGAACCGGCACGGCTTGCGCCACTGCCCCCTCAAGACAGCGTGTCTACCAATTCCACCACGTCGGCGTGTGACTCATCATTATCGCAGGTTTCGACCTCGTTGGCCCGGAAATCTTGGGCCCCCAGTCTTGGGCTTTAATTCCGAGCCCGACCCCCTCCCCGGCGCCTACTGAGCGACCGGCGGCAGGTCCGGACTCGACCCGGAGGGCGCCGCCTCAGACCCGCCGTCTGCGGGATCACCATCTTGCGAAGGGATCGGGGCTGCAGGCAGATCAGTAGCGCCCTCAGCAGTCGCATCGGGAGACGCCTCGGCCGGGACAGCCGGCAGGTCTTCAGCGCCAGCGCGCTCCTCGAAGACCGGCGGCCCATCGCCCTGAGGTGGCGCCGCCGGAACCGAGAAGTCGATCCCTTCCATCAGGCCACCGGGCTCCCCGACGCGGGCCGCAAAGTACGCGAGCGCGATGCTGGTCAGGAAGAACAGCGTCGCGATGATCGCGGTCGAGCGCGACAGGAAAGAACCCGAGCCCTGGGCCCCGAAGACCGTCGATGAGGCCCCACTACCGAACGCGGCGCCGGCATCAGCACCCTTGCCGTGTTGCAGCAGCACGAGCGCGATCAGGCCGATCGCGAGCACCAGATGAAGGACGGTCAAAATGAGCTGCATGTTGGTCTCGATCTCACGCGGATAGCCGGTATCGGCCGGGTCCGCTCGGGGTTTAGGCGTTCGCGTCGCCGGCCTTGCAAATGGCCAGGAAGTCGCTGGCCTTCAGCGCAGCGCCACCGATGAGGCCGCCGTCGATGTCGGCCTGCGCCATCAACTCTGCTGCGTTCCCAGGCTTCATGCTGCCACCGTAGAGGATGCGAATCTGCTCAGCCATCTCGGCCTGTTTCTTCGCAAGCCGCTGGCGCAGGAAACGGTGCACGTCCTGGGCCTGCTCGGGCGTGGCGGTGACGCCAGTGCCGATCGCCCAGACCGGCTCGTAGGCGATCACGCCCCGCGCGAGCGCACTCGCCCCGTCGGCGGACTCGAGCACGGCATCGAGCTGACGGGCCACGACCTCCTCGGTCTTGCCCTGCTCGCGCTCGGCAAGCGTCTCGCCCACACAGAGGATGGGCGTCAGCCCTTGAGCGACGGCAGTCGCGTACTTTCGCGCAACCACCTCGTCAGTCTCACCGTTGAAGAGGCGTCGCTCCGAGTGACCCACGATCGCGTAGGCGCAGCCGAAGTCCATCAGCATTGCTGCCGAAACCTGTCCGGTGAAGGCGCCGTCTTGCTCGAGCGAGCAGTCCTGCGCCCCGTAACGGATGCGCGTGCCATGAAGCAGCTCTTCGGCCAGGTAGAGGTAAGGGAACGGCGGGCAGACCGCAACCTCGGCCGCCTTGATCTCGTCGATGCCGGCCTTAATGCCGTTCAGCAGCTCGGCCGCAGAGGCCTTGCTACCGTTCATCTTCCAGTTGCCTGCGATCAGCGGCTGACGCATGAGAGTCTCCCGAATAAAAGAGCCGATCATCATAGCGACCTGCCTAAAGCAGCGCAAGTCACCCGTGCTCAAATCGCTTCCTTCGCGGCCGACCGTCGCTTAGACTGTCGCGATGGCCAAGACCAAGAAGACCACAGGCGCCCCCAGCAGCACCATCGCGCTCAATAAGCAGGCAAAGCACGAATACCACATCGAGCAACGCCTCGAAGCCGGCCTTGCCCTGCAAGGCTGGGAGGTCAAGGGGATGCGAGCGGGGCGTGTGCAGCTCAAAGAATCCTACGTCAAGATCCTGCACGGCGAAGGCTTTTTGATCGGCTGCCACATCTCGCCACTGCCCTCGGCGTCGACACACGTCGACCCCGACCCGACCCGGACCCGAAAACTCTTGCTCAAGCGCACCGAGCTGAGCCGACTGATCGGTCAGACCGAGCGCGCGGGCTACACCCTGGTGCCGCTGGCATTGTACTGGAAGCGCGGCCGGGCCAAGCTCGAGATTGGGCTCGCGAAGGGCAAGAAGCTCCACGACAAGCGCGCTGACGCCAAGGAGCGCGACTGGCAGCGTGAAAAGGAGCGGCTATTCAAACAGCACTGAGCCTCGTGTGCCGCCGCGCTCGCGCCATCGCTCGCCAGCCGAGCGGGCAGACCCTCAGTAGCGCCCGAGCGCCTTCATGATCCCCTTGTGGATGCTGTGGTACGACAGACCTGGCTTGAGATACATCACCGCGCAGGTCCCGGTGCGGAGATTGATGCCCTTGTCTTGCGCGAGCGCGACCGCCTCGGGCGTCTCCAGGGCCATGTGAATCCAGACATCCTTGACGCCAGCGGCCGCGGCCCGCGCCACCCAATCGCGCGTCTCTTCCTTCGGCACCTCGATCATCACCGCCTGAGGCGTCTCAGGCAGCGCCTCCAGCGACGCAAAGGTCGGATCGCCGTCGATTCGGGCCGCGCCTGAATCCACCGCGAAGACCGTTTTACCCAGCTTCTTCAAACCCTTGTAGCTCAGGATCGGAAACGGTTGGCGTGCACTGTTGCCGACCACGGCAAAGCGCTGCGCATCGAAAAAGGTCTCGTAGTTGGATGGCATTGGCTGGCCCTCGTCGTTGCCGGTGCTAGACTTGGGTGACAATACGCGCGGCGGCGACATGCCACGCTGGGATTCGTCAATCGACCTCGATTGGGTACGTCCACATGACCCGAGCACCCACGCCAAACAGGTCGGCCTCGCCGCGAACGGACCTGAGACCCACGACCCTGGCCGCGGCAGAGACGACAGGGTTCGGACCCGGCCCGACCGCACCGGGCTCCGAGATCGGCCTCGCCCCGGACTGTCTCGAGGCATTGCGCCTGGTCATCGGGCGCGAGCCTGAGGCCGCGAACGACTACGAGCGCTACCTGGCGGTCGCAACAGCCGTGCGCAGCCGTCAGATGGATGCCTGGCTCAGCACTGAGGCCACGCAGCGCGCGCTTGGCGCGAAGCGCGTCTACTACCTGTCGCTCGAGTTCCTGATCGGGCGCTCCTTGCAGAATGCGGTGCTCAATCTCGACCTGGAGCCGGCAGCCCGCGATGCGGTGCACGCACTTGGGGTGGTCCTTGAAGACCTGTACGAGTCCGAGCCCGATGCCGCCCTGGGCAATGGCGGTCTCGGCCGCTTGGCCGCCTGCTTCCTCGACTCGCTCGCAACCCAAGCCTACCCCGCGACCGGTTTCGGGATCCGCTACGAGTACGGGATGTTCCGCCAAGAGATTCGCGATGGCGCCCAGGTCGAGCGCCCCGACAATTGGCTCTATCGCGGCAATCCCTGGGAGATCCCGCGTCCCGATGAGCGCATCCAGGTCCGATTTGGCGGCCAGACCCGCTACAGCACTGACGCCCAAGGCCGATTACACGCCCACTGGCATCATGAGGAGGCGCTCTGGGCGGTGCCTTCGATCGTCTTGGTGCCGGGCTGGCGCAACGGCGTCTCGAACCCACTGATCCTCTGGCGCGCGATCTCCGGCGACGACTTCAATCTCGCCTTTTTCAATGATGGCGACTACGTCCGAGCGGTCGAGGACAAGGCCCGCGACGAGACCATCTCCAAGGTCCTCTACCCGAGCGATCAGGCCCACGCCGGAAAACAGCTGCGGCTCAAGCAACAGTACTTTTTCGTCGCCGCCTCCTTGGCGCGGATTCTCAGCGAGCATCTCAATGCCGGCCTGCCGCTACAGCAGCTGCCGGAGCGCGCGGCCATCCATCTCAACGACACCCATCCGGTGGTCGCGATCCCCGAGCTGATGCGGCTCTTGCTCGACGAGCACGGCCTCGATTGGGACTCGGCCTGGCACATCGTCACTGCGGTGTTCGCCTACACCAACCATACGCTGATGCCCGAGGCCTTGGAACGCTGGGAGGTCGGGCTCTTCGGCAGCCTGCTGCCGCGCCATCTCGAGCTCATCGGCGAGATCAACCGGCGCTTTCTCGACGAGGTTGCACACCGCTGGCCCGGCGATAGCGAGCGCATCGCACGGCTGTCGATCTTCGAGGAAGGTGATCCGAAGCGTATTCGGATGGCACATCTGGCGATGGTCGGCAGTCACTCGGTGAATGGCGTCGCCGCACTGCACTCCGAGCTGCTCAAGCGCGACCTGTTCAGCGACTTCGATGCGCTCTGGCCAAGCAAGATCCGAAACATCACCAACGGCGTCACCCAGCGGCGCTGGCTGCTGCAAGCCAACCCTGCCATGGCACGCCTGATCACCGAGGCCATCGGTGATGGCTGGATCACCGACCTGCACCAGCTGCAACGGCTCAGACCACAGGCCGAGGACAGCGCGTTTCGCGACACCTGGGCGACCATGAAACGCCTTAATGCCGAGGTGCTGGCGACCTACGTCGAGCAGCAGGCGGGCATCCGGGTCGACCCTTACAGCCTGTTCGACGTCCAGGTGAAGCGCATCCATGAGTACAAGCGCCAGCTGCTCAATCTCTTGCGCGTGCTGGCGCATTACCTGCGCATCAAGGACCAGCCGAACGCGAGCTGGACGCCGCGCACGGTGCTGCTCGCCGGCAAGGCCGCCCCCGGCTATTGGGCGGCGAAGCAGATCATCTGGCTCGCCAACGATATCGCGCGCTTCATCAACGCCGACCCGACCACCGCGCCCTGGCTGAAGCTCGCCTTCATCCCGAATTACGGCGTCTCACTGGCCGAGCGCATCTTCCCGGCCAGCGAGCTCTCCGAGCAGATCTCGACCGCTGGCACCGAGGCCTCGGGAACCGGCAACATGAAGTTCGCCCTCAACGGCGCGCTTACCATCGGCACCCTCGACGGGGCCAACATCGAGATCCGCGACGCGGTCGGCAGCGAGCACATCTTCATCTTCGGTCTGGACGAGCGCGAGGCGAGCGCCTTGCGTGAGCGCGGCTACCAGCCGAGGGCCTTCTACGAGGCCGATCCCGAGCTCCGACGCGTGCTCGACCTGATCGCCTCGGGCGCGTTGAGTAGCGGTGATCGCGAGCGCTACGCGGGGCTTATCGATCAGCTGTTGAACGCCGACCCCTATTTGGTGCTCGCCGATTTCGCCGACTATCTCGCGGCCCAGGATCGCGCTGGCGCCTGTTACCAGGACCAACACCAGTGGACGCGGATGTCGATCCTGAACACCGCCGGCATGGGCGTCTTCTCGAGCGACCGCGCGGTGGCCGAGTACGCCCGCGAGGTTTGGAGGATCGAGCCACTCGCGCCCCGCTAGCGCGAGCGGCCCTGGATTTCTGCCCGGCGCTTACTGCCCGGTCTGTTGGATGCCGATGATGATCCAATCGCCATCGGCGCTTGCCCAGGGATGGGCAACGTGCCAGGTCTCGTCCAACGGATTCGCGGCACCACTGGCCTCTTCGCGGATGAGCCCGGTGAAGCGAACGCTAGCGATGAGGCGATCGTCGTCGCGCCGCAAGCCGAGCAGCTCGGCGTTCAGGGTCACGACCTCGGTGTCGTTCGGTGCCGAGCCCATCGCCTCACGCTCGCGCTTGACCTCGGCGAACAGCTCGGGCGAGGTGTACTCGCGAATATCGCGAAAATCAGACCGGTCCCAGGCCGCCTGAAGCCGAATGAAATGCGTCTTCGCGCCCTCCACGAAGCTGGCACCGTCGAACCAGTAAGGGGCGTCACTCGGATTCCCAGGGCGCTGATCAAGGGCTGCCCCAGCCGCTGGCCGAGCACCTGGCGACGCGGAGCCGCCAACCGGCGCCTGACCTGCGCTCGGCGGCATGCCCGAGCTCATCGAGCCCCGCCCATACGCCCCGGCCGGTGCCGGGGCGCCGCGAGCACCGGTGGCATTGCGACGCAACATCCGAAACAGCATGACGGCGCCGAAGATCAGCAGCCCGATCAGCAAGAAGTCCATGATCTGAAAGCCGCTGAAGGCGTCGCCGAAGAACAGCGAGGCCAACAGTCCACCAGCCGCCAGCCCCGCGAGCGGCCCGAGCCAGCGGCTCGCGCCACTGCGAGCGGGCGCGCCCTGGCGGGCGCCCGCGCTTGCGGCTGCTTGGCCCTGCTGCGGCTGATTCTGCTGAACCGACTGACGCGTCGGCGACGACGGCTGCGGGCTTGAGTACTGTTTGCCGAGGCTGCGGCCACCGCCGAAACGCTTGGCATCGGCTGGCTCTGGCACGATGAGCGCGCCGGCCACGAATAAGGTCATTAACGCAACGATCAGGGTCTTCATGGTCTCGGTCTCAGAACGGATGATGGAGGACGCGCCGATCTGGCTCGCCGCTCAAGGAAGGGTCTCAGCCGTGGCAGTCGGCTCGGGCGGCTCGGGCGGCTCGAGCAGGCGGACCTCGGCCTGACCGATGCCACGCGGGTCACTCGCGGCGCGCACGGTCGCAGTCGCTCGATCCCAGACGACCAGCTGCATGTTGCCGTAGTCTCCGGGCGCCGGCGACAAGCGGTGTCCGCGCGCACGCAGGGCCGCTTGCAACTCCGGGTCGAAGGCATCGGCCTCGAACAGGATCTCGTCGGGGAGATACTGATGGTGGAAGCGCCGAGTCGCCACCCAATCCTGCGGGTCACCACCGGCCATCGCCGCCAGGATGCCTTGCAGAACCATGGTGATGATGCGGCTGCCGCCGGGCGTGCCGAGGATCACCACCGCATCCTCGGAGATCGCAAAGGTCGGGCTCATACTCGAGAGCATCCGCTTGCCGGGCGCGATGGCGTTGGCCGCGCCACCAACCAGCCCGTAGACGTTCGGCACCCCCGGCTGCGACGAAAAATCGTCCATCTCGTCGTTGAGCAAGACCCCGGTCCCCGGCGGCACAAACCCAGAGCCGAATGGATAGTTGATGCTGAGCGTCGCCGCAACACGATTGCCCTCGGCATCAAGCACCGAGAAATGGGTGGTATCGCCACCTTCAGGGGCGACTGGCGAGGGCCTGCTCGGTGTCGCCCGCTCCGGATCAATATCGCGGGCGAGACCAGCCGAGTAATAAGGATGCGTCAGCCGCTCGAGCGGGATTTCGACCTGATCGGGGTCACCGAGGTAAAGCGCACGATCGCGGTAGGCTCGCCGCATCACCTCGATCAGCCGATGGACGCGATCGGCATCGCTGGAGGCGGGGCCGAGCCGCGCATCGAGGGCCTCGAGCATCCCCAGCATCTGCACCAAGGCCACACCGCCGGACGAGGGCGGCGACGCGCTGACGATGGTCCAGCCCTGGTAGTGACCGACCACCGGTTCGCGCTCTACCACCCGATAGCCGGCAAGATCCTCGAGCGACCAGATTCCACCGGCATCCTGAACACCCTGCACCAGGGCCTGCGCGATCGCGCCCTCATAGAAGCCCGCGCGGCCCTCCGCCGCCAAGGTTTCCAGGACGCGCGCCAGATCGGGCTGCCGGATCAGAGACCCTAGGGCAGGAACCTCGCCCTGCACCAGGAACTGCTCGGCCGCGGCTGGTGAGGCGCGCAGCACGTCGCGCCGCCAAGTCGCCATCTCGCGATAGACGGCATCGACCGGAAATCCATCCCGGGCCAGGCGGATCGCTGGCGCCAAGGTTTGTGCGAGGGGTAGCCGCCCATAGCGCTCGGCGATGTGCGCGAGCGCCGCGGGCTCTCCTGGGATCCCGGCGGCAAGCGGCCCGTCGAGCGACGCTTTGGGTCTCAGCTCACCTGAGGCGTCGAGGTACAGGTCGCGGTGGGCCGCCAGCGGGGCACGCTCCCGACCGTCGATCATCAGGTCGCGCCCGTCGCTGGCTCGATGCAGGAGCCAGAAGCCGCCACCGCCGATACCCGAGCTATAAGGCTCGACCACGGCCAGGACAGCACTGATCGCCACCGCGGCGTCGAAGGCATTGCCGCCAGCCGCCATGATCGCAAGCCCAGCGTCGGTCGCCGCCGGATGCGCGGCCGCCACCGCGAGCGCCGGCGGACGCCCTTCGGCTCGGTCGGCCAGGACCGCGCTCGGAAGGAGGCTGCAAAGCAGCACACCCAGCCCAAACCGCCAGCGGATCGAGCGTACGACGTAAAAAAGGCCCCCGACGGAGGCCTTGATCGAGCTCAACATCGAGCCCGGGTCAGCCGCTATCACCCGTGATGCGCTCATACTTGGCGCGCAGCTCTTCCTCGGTCTCTTTGTGATCTGGGTCGACGATGATGCAGTCGACCGGGCAGACCTCGACACATTGCGAGGTCTCATAGTGGCCAACGCACTCGGTGCACAGATCGGGCTCGATCACGTAGATCTCATCGCCTTGGGAGATCGCACCGTTCGGGCATTCGGGCTCGCAGACATCACAGTTGATGCATTCGTCGGTGATGATAAGCGCCATAGCTCTACTCCTGCGCGTGAATAATGGTCAAATCAGATGGATAGAAATGTCGAGAAGGCCGAGTGCGGACGACAAACGAGGTCCGACGCCTCAAGCCAGGCCGCCGGCAGCGCTGCCGTCAACCCTACCAGCGTCCGTTTGTCGGGGACATTGGGATGGCGCAAAGTTTATCCAAACCGCTGCCGCAATGCAGCATGAACGCTCGGCGCCACGAAGGCCGAGACATCGCCGCCCAGGCGCGCGATCTGCTTCACCAGTGACGAGGAGATGTACGCATACTGCTCGGCCGGGGTCAGGAACAGGGTCTCGATGTCCGGTGCCATGCGTCGGTTCATACCCGCGAGCTGGAACTCGTACTCGAAGTCGGAGACCGCGCGCAATCCACGCATGATCACATGGACCCGTGCGGAGCGGGCGAAATCGACGAGCAGCCCCGAGAACGGCACCACCTCGACGTTGGCCATCGGCGCGCAGACGGACTGTGCCAGCGCCACCCGCTCCTCCGCTGAGAAGGTCGGGTCCTTCGCGCTGTCTCGCGCGACTGCCACCACGACGCGGTCGCAGAGTCGAGAGGCGCGATCGATCAGATCGCTGTGGCCGTTGGTGATCGGGTCGAACGACCCTGGATAGACGACGCTCCGCAAGCTGCGCCCCTGAATCGATGAAGAAAGCCAGCGGCGAGCATAGCAGACTCGGCCCAGGTACCGGCAGCGATCAGGCTCGAGCCGTGGCGATCATCGAGCTGGCGAACCCGTGCTGCCGACCTCTAGCAACCCGTAACGGACCTGCCCCGCCTGTTTCTCGCGTCGCCAGTGCCACGCGTCCGGCAGCTCCAGCGCGGGCGCACGGCGGTCGGTTTCGACGTAGAGCCAGGCGCCGTCGGCTAGCCAGCCATGCGCGACCAGCCGGTCGAGCGTCGGCAGCAACAGGCCGCCGGTGAACGGTGGGTCCAGGAAACAGAGATCGAACGGGGCCGGGCTCGACTGGGCCAACCAGTCGAGCGTGTCAGCACAATGCACCACAACCTGGTCGGCCCCCAAGGCGGCGAGGTTCTCACGCAGCCCGCGCGCTGCCAGTGGGCTGCGCTCGATCAGGACGACCGCGGCAGCGCCGCGCGAAGCAGCCTCGAGCCCCAAGGCCCCGCTGCCCGCGAAGCAATCGAGCACGCGAGCACCCTCGACCCGGGGCGCGAGCCAGTTGAACAGCGTCTCGCGGACTCGATCGGTGGTCGGACGCAGTCCAGGCTGCTCAGGCACCGGCAAGCGCCGGCCGCGCCAGCGACCACCGATGATCCGCAGCCGGCCTGACTCAGCCCTGCGCACCAGCAGCGGCAGTGTCCCGCTCCACCTCGATCGGAGCGCCCGCTCCTGCCCCCGCCTCTACCGCGCCCTCGGCATCGGCAGCGCTCACATCCGGCGCCGAGCCTGGTTCCGTAGCCGGTTCCGAGCCCGATTCTGGCGGCGCCCCCACGGCGACCACGGCGAGTCGTGCCGGATCGACCCGGCGCTGGAAGGCGTCGCGGATCTGCTCCGCGGTCACCGCGCGAATCCGATCCGGAAACCGATCAAGGTAATCGAGCGGGAGATCGTAGAACCCGATGACCGAGAGATAGTTGACGATGCTGCTGTTGCCGGCGATGCGCAGCGGAAAGCCACCGGTCAGGTTCTTGACCGCGGCTTCGAGCTGCGCCTGGGTCGGCCCCTCGTCGATGAACCGCTCGAGCGTCTGCAGCAGGACCTCTTGCGCAACCCCGGCTTGCGCGTTCTGGGTCTGAAGCCCCATCAACAGCGGCCCCTTGCGCGCCATGGGCACGAAGTAGCTGAAGACGCTATAGGAGAGTCCTCGCTTCTCGCGCACCTCCTCCATGAGCAGCGACACCAGCCCGCTACCACCGAGGATGTGGTTGCCGAGGTAGAGGGCGAAGTAATCCGGGTCGCCGCGATACATGCCGGGCTGGCCGAGGTACAGGTGCGTCTGGCTCGAGGGAAACGCGATCTGCTGCTCCTGCCCCTGCTCGAGTGCCGGCACCGGCGGCAGCGGCGGCGGCGGCCCAGCTGGCGGAAGGTCGGCGGTGAGGCGTTCTGCCAGGGCCTCGGCCTGCGCGCGATCGAGCGCGCCGACGATCGCGACGGTCGCGTTCTCGGCCCCGTAGTGGCGGGCGTGGAAGGCTCGCAGGTCCTCGGTGCTCAGTGCCGCCACGCTCTCGGCGGTGCCGCTGGGGTCAGAGGCATAGGGATGCTCAGCGAAGATCGCGCGGTAGAGCGCCTTCTGTCCGACGCTGCCCGGGTCCTGCTCGGCCAAGCGCAGCGCCGTCAGCCGATTCTGACGCACGCGCTCGAACTCTTCGGGATCGAAGCGCGGCTCGGAGAGCACCTTGACCAAGACGTCAACGGCCGGCTCGAGTGCCTTAGGATCGATCAGCGAGCGCAGTTGCGCGTAGCCGGTGTCGCGATCGGCGCCCGTGCTCAGCTCGGCACCGGCCGATTCGACCCGCTCGGCGAGCGCGTCGGCATCGAGGTCGCCCGCGCCCTCGGTCAGCATCGACGCGCTCAGGGAGGCCAGTCCAGGCCGAGCGCCGTCGCGCGCGCTGCCGGCATCGAAGACCACGCGGATATCGACCATCGGCAGTTCAGGGGCAGGCACGAACAAGACCTCGGCACCGCTCGGGGTCTCCCAGGCCTGGATCTGCGGGACGGCCTGCGCCGCCGGCAGCCCAAGCGCCCCGCTACCGATGATGGAGATCAGGACGCCGAGCCGCGCCCAGCGGCGCGGACTCAGGATACGTCGATCAATGCACATGACGAGTCCCTCCAGACGGGGCCATCGCAGTATGCTCAGCATCCGCACCCAGCGGCTGGGGCTCGAGCACCGCGACGGTCCGATTCTCAGTGGTCAGATAGCGTCGCGCGACGTCTTGGATCTGCTCCGGGGTGACCGCGGAGAGCCGCTGCACGATCTCATCGACCAACTCCCAGCCTAAGCCCACGGTCTCAAACTGACCGAGAAGCATGGCCTGATAGAAGACGCTGTCGCGCTCATACACCTTGTCGGCGATGAGCTGATTGCGAATCCGCTCCAGCTCGACCTCGGAGACCGGCTCGGATTTCAAGCGCTCGAGCTGCGCGAGGATGGCGCCCTCAAGCTGCTCGACCGTCGCCCCTGTCGCCGGGGTTGCGTCGACCAGCAGCATCCCTGGTAGCCGAGTGAAGGCGTTGTAGCTCGCGCTCACCGAGGCCGCGAGTCGCTCGTCACGGATCAGCTCGCGGCTGAAGCGTGAGCTGGAGCCGGCATCGAGGACTGAGACCAACATCTCGAGCGCGTAAGGCTCCCAATCTTGCTCCGCGTTGGCCAACACCGGCGTCTTCCAGCCCATGAGCAGATAGGGCTCCTTGGCCGGGGCCGCGACGACGAGCCGCTTCTCGCCCTGCTGGGGAGGCTCGCCGCGTGGTCGAGGCTGGAAGGCCAGGCTTGGCTCGATCGGCCCGAAGTAGGTCTCGGCCAGCTCAAACACCCGCGCGGGCTCAACGTCGCCCACGACCACCAGGGTGGCGTTGTTCGGCGCGTACCACATCCGGTACCAGTCACGCAGGGTCTCGACGTCCATGGACTCGAGGTCGCTTTGCCAGCCGATTATCGGATTGCGATAGGGCGAGGCGGCATAGGCGGCGGCGTTGAACTGCTCGAAGGTCAGCGCCTCGGGGTCATCATCGGTTCGCAGCCGTCGCTCTTCCTTGACCACCTCGATCTCCTTGGCGAATTCCTCCGCCGGCAGGGAGAGGTTGCGCATGCGGTCGGCCTCGAGCTCGAGTGCCACCTCCAGTCGATCGGCCGCGAGCGTCTGGAAGTAAGCGGTATAGTCGCGCCCGGTGAAGGCGTTCTCATCGCCACCGTTCTCGGCAATGATGCGCGAGAATTCGCCGGGCTCGAGGCGCTCGGTGCCCTTGAACATCATGTGCTCGAGGGCATGAGAGACCCCAGTGACCCCGCCATGCTCGTAGCTCGAGCCGACCTTGTACCAGACCTGCGAGGTCACGATCGGCGCGCGATCGTCGCGTTTGACGAGGACCTTAAGCCCATTGTCGAGCACCCGTTCGTGGACCTGGGGCGTTTGCACCTCGGCGCTGTCCTGTCGATGGGCGTTGGGATTGGCCGCCGCGGCGAGGGGCCAGAGGGCCGCGAGCACGAGGGCGGCGGCTAGCAGCTGTCGGTTCATAAGGCTCGAATCTGTTTGTCCGTCACAGTACGGGTGGCGGGTGAAGTGGCGGCGTCTGCACGTTGTTACAATGCCGGCTTCCGCCGCCCGTCGGGCGTCGCCCCATCGCGCAGGTCGTTAGATCACCCATGTTCGGATTTGGAAAGAAGAAACCGCGTCCAGACGCGGAGCCGCTCGCACCGACAGCGGAGGCCAACCCACCGCCATCTGGCCAAGAGCCAGGCCCGGCTCCTGAGACGGCTCGTGAAGCGGCTCGCAGCGGGGGCGGCGGCGAGCGCGGCGACGGGCCGCGAGCGCAGCGGCTCCATGACTCGATCTCGGCGGCGCCGACCAGCGCATCGCTGAGCTCAGACCGCGAGGGAGCGGATCGCGGGCGGCGCGAGGTGAACGATCAAACCGAACCGGGCCAGGGCCGCCTCGGGGCCGCGATCGCGCGCGCCGCGGCCAAGCGCGAGGCGGCTTCAGCGCAGCAGAGTCGCCTCTTCGCTGGCCTTAAGGCTGGGCTCGCACGCACGCGCGCGGTCCTGAATGCCGACATCGGCGACCTGGTCTCAGGACGCACCGAGATCGACGAGGACCTGCTCGACGAGCTGGAGATGCTGTTGCTGGCCTCAGATGTTGGCGTGCCGGCCACGCGCCGGATCATCGACGACCTCGCCTATCGGGTAAAACGCCGCGAGGCGCTCGAGCCCGACGCCTTCCTGACGGCGCTGCGTCGGGAACTGGCGCAGATCCTGAGCAACAGCACGGCACCCGTACAGCAGCCGGCGCCTGGCCGACCGCAAGTGATCCTGATGGTAGGCGTGAACGGCGCCGGCAAGACCACCACCATCGGCAAGCTCGCACGCCAGCTCAAGGATGAGGGCAACAGCGTGATGCTCGCGGCAGGGGATACCTTTCGCGCCGCCGCCGTCGAGCAGCTGCAGAGCTGGGGCGAGCGCAATCAGGTGCCGGTCATTGCTCAGCACACCGGCGCTGACCCCGCCTCGGTCATCTACGATGCGCTGCAGGCGGCGACCTCGCGCCGGATCGACGTGTTGATCGCCGATACCGCCGGACGGCTGCATACCAAGTCGAACCTGATGGAGGAGCTGAAGAAGATCGCGCGCGTGCTCAAGAAGATCGATCCGGATGCGCCGCATGAGGTCATGCTGGTGGTCGACGCGAGCGCCGGCCAGAATGCGCTGCAACAGGCCCTGCAATTCAACGAGACCTTGCCGCTGACCGGGATTACCCTGACCAAGCTCGATGGCACGGCCAAAGGCGGGATCATCTTTGCCATCGCCGATCGTCTCAAGGTGCCGTTCCGCTTCATCGGCGTTGGCGAGCAGGTCGAAGACCTGCGCCACTTCGATGCCGAGCTCTTCCTCGACGCCCTCTTGAGCCCGTGATCCGTTTCGAGCACGTCCACAAGCGCTACCCGGAGCGCGGCGACGCGCTCAAGGACCTGAGCTTCGAGCTGCGGGCCGGTGAGATGGCCTTCTTGACCGGTCACTCAGGCGCCGGCAAGAGCACGCTATTGAAGTTGATCGGGCTCATCGAACGCCCAACGCGCGGTGTCATCCGTGTCGAGGGGCGCACGCTCGCCGAGATGCCTCGCCGGCGCATCCCGTTCCACCGCCGCCGAATCGGCATGATCTTCCAGGATCACCGTCTGCTCCAGGACCGCTCGGTGTTCGACAACGTCGCGCTGCCGCTGCTCATCAGCGGGATGGCCGAGCGCGAGATCGGCCGCCGGGTGCGCGCCGCGCTCGATCAGGTCGGCCTGCTCGCGCTCGAGCGCGCCCGCCCGCTCGCGCTCTCCAGCGGCGAGCAGCAGCGGGTTGGCATTGCCCGTGCGGTAGTCGCTCGGCCACCGATCATCCTGGCCGACGAGCCGACCGGCAACCTCGACCCCGAGCTCGCCGCCGGGATCTACGCCCTTTTCGAGCGCTTCCATGAGGTCGGCGTCACGCTCCTGATCGCAACCCATGATCAGGAGCGGATCAGCCGCATGGCCTATCGAATCCTGCGGCTCGATCAGGGGCGCTTGGTCGCCGACTCCGGACACTGGTAAATGGTCACGCAGCGAAGGCAGCCCCGAAACCGTCGGCACAAGATGCACGGCGGCTCCGTGACCCGACAACTGAGCGCGTGGCTCGCACAGCATCGCGCGGTCGCACAGGAAACCCTGACGCGACTCTCTCAACAGCCGGTGGCAACCCTGATGACCGTCGCCGCGGTGGCCATCGCGCTGGCGTTACCGGCGGCGCTACTGGTGGTGCTCGACAATGTCAAGACGCTGGGCGGCGACTGGCAGCGCAGTGCGGCCGTCTCCGTCTTCTTGGAGCCATCCGTGGACGAGTCCCAGGGCGAGCAGGTGCGCCAGCAACTGCAGCAGCGCCCCGAGATCGAGTCCACTGCCCTCATCTCCCGCGCCGCCGGGCTGGCCGAGTTTCGCACCTACAGCGGGCTCGGCGGCGCCCTGGAGCAGCTGACCGAGAACCCACTGCCGGTGGTGCTCGAGGTGGAGCTGCGACCCACGGCGCTCAGGCCCGAGCGACTGCAGCCCGTGCTCGACGCGATCGAGGCCCTGCCGGAGGTCGCCTTCTTGCGCGAGGACGCCGAGTGGGCGCAGCGCTTTCAGGCCATCCTCGGGCTGCTGCGCTCGGCGATCGCGCTTCTGGCCCTCCTGCTGGGGCTCGGTGTGCTGCTGGTGATCGGCAATACGATCCGACTCGAGATCGAGAACCGGCGCGACGAGATCCAGATCATGAGTCTGGTGGGCGCCACGCGCGCCTTCGCGCGCCGGCGCTTCCTCTACAGCGGCGCCTGGTATGGCCTCTTCGGCGGTCTCGCGGCCTGGCTCCTGGTGAGCCTGATGGTCTGGGTGCTGGCCAGCGAGGCCGATACATTGGCTCAGCTCTACCAGCGCAGCTTCGCCATCAAGGGCCTTGATCCACTCGCGGTCGCCACACTGCTGCTCGGCGCCGTGCTGCTGGGGATCACCGGCAGCTGGATCGCCGTTAGCCGTCATCTCGGACTCAACCAGGCCCGCTAACCCCAAAGGGCCAATGCAGGAGCCGAACAGGCGCCGAGTCAGGGCTTAACCGTCGCAGGCGCGACCCACCGAGGGAACGCTCGCGAACGACCCGACTCTAATCACCCGGGAAAGCAACTGCGCCAGCGCGCCTTGGTCCGGGGCAGCCCGCTGCTCAACCTGAAGTCCCTCGACCCTGCACGGAACGACCTCTGTTCCTGGGCTCTCCGGACCCGCTGCGGGCCCGCGGCGAGACCGCCACCAGAAACCATAAGGGATTTCTGGTAATGTCTAGCCTTTGCCACAGGAACTTTCCGTTCAAACCCTGCTCGAAAACCCTGTCGCGACTATTGTCAAAGGTCGCCGAGACTGCTAGCATCATTCCTGAGTGAAACACTAGGGTATTCCATCATGAGCAACGATATCGCGGCTATCGGAACGTTATCGACCGGCAACATCGATAGTTACATCTCGAGCGCTTACCAGATTCCCGTCCTGACGGCCGAAGAAGAGCGTTCCCTCGCCCTGCGCCTGCGCGACGATGGCGACATGATGGCGGCACGGCGGCTGGTCCTCTCCCACCTGCGCTTCGTCATCCGGATCGCGCGCGGCTACCTCGGTTACGGACTGCCGCTGCCGGACCTGATCCAAGAAGGGACAGTGGGCCTGATGAAGGCGGTGCGGCGCTTCGAGCCCGACGTCGGCGTGAGACTGGTGTCATTCGCGGTGCATTGGATTCGGGCGGAGATCCACGAATACATCCTGCGTAACTGGCGCATCGTGAAGGTCGCCACCACCAAGGCGCAGCGGAAACTGTTCTTCAACCTGCGCAGCTCGAAGAAGCGCCTTGGATGGTTCACCAAGCAGGAGGTCGACGACGTGGCGGCCGATCTGGGCGTCAAACCGGAGACCGTGCTCGAGATGGAGTCGCGCCTCTCGAGCCACGACATGTCCTTCGACGGGCACGACGACGATGACGATGATGCGCCCTCGGCACCATCGACCTATCTCCCAGATATCCGCATGGAGCCGGCCGCGGCGCTCGAGCGCGAGGACAACGATGGCTGGCAGCGCGAGCGGCTGTTCGCCGCGCTCGAACAGCTCGACGAGCGCAGCAAGACGATCCTGCGTGAGCGTTGGCTGAGCGAGCGTAAGCAGACGCTGCACGAGCTCGCGCAGCAGTTCAACGTCTCGGCGGAGCGCATTCGGCAGATCGAGAAGAACGCGATGAACAAGCTCCGCGTTCAGCTCGAGCTCTGATCCTCCCGTCACCCCGGGCTCCAGCCCGGGCACGCCCTAACCCTATTCCATCCCTGCACGAGGCCGCCCCCGCACGAGGTCTTTAGGCTCGGCGGCCTCGTGTGCGAGAGGGGTCTTGTCGAACCCCTTCATCCAGCAGTCGTCGGCTTGAGCGGCACCTAGCGGGTCTTACCCGCGCTCTGGCCGCTCAGCGCGAGTCCGACTCCGCACTGACGACGACCTCGAACATCTCAATCCGCCCCTCACCATCGTAGGCCTCTTTTGGCAGCGGATTGGCGTGCGCCTGCCGGAAATCCGCTGAGCCCACCCAGGCGTCGAACGCGGCGCGATCCTGCCAGTACGTCTCAACGATGAACGCCGTCGCCTCGGTGCAGGGGCGCAAGACCAGCATGCGGATGAAGCCAGGCTGCTTCTCGACCTGGCCGGCGCGCTGGCGGAAACGCTCTTCGAATGCCGCTTGCCAGCTCGGCGCGACCGGCACTCGGTTCATGACGCAAAACATCGTGCTCGTGCTCCTCGAATGGGTCTTCGGGATGGGTGCTGGGGGATGGCTGCTGGGGGATGGGTGCTGGGCTGGAACAATCTCGCCCGCTGGGTCCATACTTGGCCCCGCTCTGCCGATTCTCCAACTGAGAAATGAACGCTACTTGATGATGTCGACGACCACCGCCTTCGCCCTCACGCGCCCAAGCTCAGGCCTCGGCCTCGCTGGATGGCTCATCAGCGCACTGCTCGCGCTACCCACCGCCGCGGCCGCGGTCCCAGCGACCCCTCTGATGACGCTCTACCAGTTCAACGGGCCGGTTGAAATCCCCTACTTCGAGATCGGGGCCTCGGGTCCTGGCCGCCGCGCCGGTAGCCTGCCGCAGGGGACATCGGTGATCCCTTGCCTCGTCGTGCGCAACGGTCGAGCCCTCACGGACGGCAAAGGCACCCCCTACGTCGGCTTCGAGGTGGTCGTCAATCCGGCCAAGGACAGCGGAACGGCAGCCACGCGCACCTTCGAGCGGGTCTTCGCCGAGCGCGAGTCCATGCAGGTGCGCAATCACCACTGCGCAGCCAATGTGCGTCACGTGCTCAACGTCCGCGACCTCTACGTGCTCCAGAAGCCGCCGTTCTACGACCCGCCCGGCCGCGGTGATCCGGCCGCTGCCGAGCGCCAAGGCGCGAGCGAACTCGATCAGATCGTGCGCGTGTTCCACAACTCGCCCGACTGCGTGAAGGTCGACGCGAAGGCGCTTGGCCGCCGGGCTCGGCTCGAGCAGGCCTGGGACCGATTCATCGCCAAGCATAAGGGCCGCTGGGACGCCAACACCCTCGCCCGCGCCAAACACCTCGACTACAGCATGCGCACGGCGATCTACGAGGGCCATCTCGATCGCGGCTGCTCGGCCTATGGGGCCTGTGAGCGCAACGTCGTCGTGCTCTCGATCCGCAACCGCGGTGTCGGCCAGTGCCTGACCCGTCAAGGCTGCCGCTTCCCGGGTGACTTCCAAGGCATCGCCTCCGATGTCTCGCAGTACAACATCTGGGATGCCTACCTCACCCAGATCTCGGGGCTCACCTCCTGTTATCTGCGTACCGATCTCGCTGATCGGCCCGATTACGACCGCATCCAGGCGATGTACAGCCAGAACGTCGGCGACGCCGAGGCGATCCTCTACGGCGGCGACTCTGCGCTCACGCGCGTCTTTCCCGGCACCAGCCTGAGCGAGCTGACCGAGCTGCGCCACTACTACCATCCGCCCGCGATGGGCAAGTGCTTCCCACAGCACCCGCGGATCGAGTACATGTCCGGCGCAGTGGCCGAGAACGGGGGTGACCATGCGCTGATCGCCAACACCCGCATCCAGGTCGGCGACCGCGTCGGCAGCGGCTATCGCTTCAAGGAGTTCCGCTTCGATCAAGAGCCCAGTGGGGATCGCATCCGCATCGAGGACAACTACCCGGGCTTCATCGTCGACGCTCGCAAGGTCCGCCTCGGCGGAGGCGGCGGCTGCACCGCCTATGGCGTCTCCAGCGGCTGCCGCTTCTCCAACGTCGGGCGCTACCGTCGCACCCCGAGCTGGCTAACGGCGGGCAAGCCACTGGCCATCAACTGCCGCATCCAAGATCGCGGCGAGTCCTGCCGCGGCAGCGGCCGCGAGCAACGGGTCACCGTCGGCGGCGCCTGCGATATCGACATGATGCCGGTGTCAGGCGTGCATTGAGGCGCCCCCACGGATTCGAGTCCGACACGAGCAAGCAATGATCGGACTCAAGCGTTGCAGCTGCCCGAGTTGTGGCGATCGGCTCTCTTGGCGAGAGCGTCGCCGCTTCAGCGGTGTGCTTGGCATCAAACGCCGAATGGCGCCCTGCCCGAATTGCGGCGCCGAGTTAATCTGGGCCAATAATCTGGGCCAAGTGGCCCTGGCGGCTGCTTTTACTGGGTCGCTTCGGGCTCATGCTCGGGATCATCCTGATCCGCTTCGCCCTGCCTGAGACCGAGCTGTCGGATGTCGCCCTACTGGTGCTCGAACTACCCTTGATCGGACTGACCCTGATCTCCGCGTATCGGCTACGGCTAATCCGCGCTACTCCGGACTCTCACCGAGCGTCTGGTAGTACTGCTTGATGTCTTCGCCGATGGTGGCGGTGATCTGGTAGAAGACCTCGTGCGAGATGCGCACCGGTTGATCGTCGGTTTGCTCGGCCTGGGCGCAGGTCTCGGCGATGAGTCGGTAGAGGTAGTTGAGCACGAACCGGGGTTGGCGCAGCTTATCGAGGGCACCGAGGATCTCGCGCTGTGGGATCACTGACGCGAAGAGATTGTCGAGCGGATAGGGCTGCGTGGGATCGGCGCGGCAGATACGCAGCCGACCGGACATCATGTCGAAGAGCTGCTTATCGCCCCAGCGGAAGGGGTAGATGATCTTCTGCTTGTCGAAGCGTGCCTCGTTGGCCTTCTCGGAGCCGGCCTTGCGCACCGCCTCATAGAGCTGGCGCGGCAACAGCATCTTGAAGCTGAGATTCGGGTGCAGCTGCAGGATGCGGTTGTTCCAGAGCGGCCAGACGAAGGACTCCATCTTGTCGCGGTCGCCGTTGATCAGCGATGGCTCGTCGACCTTGTCCATTACGACGACGATCTGCTGATACCCGAGACTCAGCACGACCTCGATAAACTTGCTAAAGAAAAGGCGGCGCACATCGTCGTCGTCTCGCCAACCCTTGCGTTTGACATCCTGATCCTTGAGGTAGCCTTGCGGAATCGCCCGCAGCGCCCGCTCAACGTCTTTGGCGTTGCGATCGCGCACCAGGATCTCGCGCTCGGCGGCGCGGGCGACCCCGCGGTAGAACAGCCCGCGCCCGATCGGGATCAATCCAAAAGAGAAGATGGTGCCGAAGAAGCCCTTGATCCCGCGCCCCATCCCCCCGATGAGTCCGCTCGGCAGCAGCCGTTTGCCGAGCTCGGCCATGATCCGGTTGTAACGATCGGGCGGCCCGCTGATGTAGAAGGCCATCAGCATCATCAGATCGTGACGCTGGTAATGCTCCAACCGATCGAACGAGAGCTCGGCGGTCTTTAGCTCGGCCAGCAAGGCCTCCATGCCGCAGACCAGGATGGCGTCGAGGTGTTGGGCCAACCCGAAGTCCTTGAGCGAGACCGAGACCTCGCGGCTGCGATCCTGGTCGCTCTTGCGCTTGAAGGCCTCGAGAAACGCGTTGAAGTCATCGTAGCTCACCAGCAGGATGCGCTCGCGATGCTCGCGATTGTAGTGCTCGATGTTCTTCTCCAGGGCCAAACGCAGCGCGGATTTTCCGCTGCCCTTGACGCCGAAGATCATCGAGGTGCCGCGCCCGGGCGGATCGCCGAAGAACTTGTCCCAAGCCTGATGGTTGAAGGTGTAGCCAGACTCGTTGACCAGGTCCTCGAAGACCTTGTCGTTCTGTGCCTCCTCCTCGATGAAGGGGTTTCTAACCAGGCCGTGAGACCTTAAGAACTGCGCCATCGGGATGGACATGAACGCAAATACCTTTGTCGACGAATAGCGGTGGCCTCAGCGCAGGGCATCGGCTGCCGAGGACAAGAGACATGGACTCAGGATCGAGTGATCAGCCATGAAGAGGGTCGAGCGCGCCACGAGGCGCGAGGACAGCAACCCATCGATAACGACGACCCCTGGCTTCTTCGCAGGCCTCGACGGCCAAGCGGCGTTCAGAGCTTCGGCGAGTGCTCGATGATGATGAAGACCAGGATACCGAGCGAGCCGGTCATCATCACGACCCGGGGCAGCAGCGACTTCTCGGCGAACCCCTGGAGCCGGTTCTTGAGGTCGCAGATGAAGCCACCCTCGCGCGCCTTGCGCATCTGACAGAGGCGCAAGGCGAGGCGCGACAGCAGCCGCCGAAGGATGTCGAAGACCGAGTACAAAAAGATCATCAGCGTAAGGAATGTCGCCAGGCCAATCAACCAGTTTTCCAAGTAGCCCATGATGAGAGCTCCGTAATGAGAAGGGGGTCAGTGCAAGGGAAACGGCACCGCGCGTGTTGCTTAGTATCCTGCCACAGGACAACCAATGATGTCGTTGACATCCATAGGTGTGCGACGGCGGCACACCGAGGCGAGGAGAGGCGTCAGCGATCGGGGCTCTGGGCGCTTGTATCGCCGATCCGCAGGCAGCGCGCGGAATGGGTCTTGCTCAACTCGACCACGGGCGGATAGGCACGCGCACAATCGCCGACGGCCTGAGGGCAGCGCGGGTGGAAGTGGCAGCCCGACGGCGGCGACGCCGGCGACGGCATATCACCCTCGAGCTGGATGATTTGGCGCCGCTCGGCCTTGTCCATCATCGGCACGGCCGAGAGCAGGGCCTGGGTGTAGGGATGACGCGGATCATCGAGCACCTCGGCCGCGGTGCCCTGCTCGACGATGCGCCCGAGATACATCACGGCGACCTCGTGCGCGAGGTAAGCGACGACCGAGATGTCGTGGGTGATGAAGAGATAGCTGAGCCCGAGACGCTCCTGCAAGCGTTTGAGAAGGTTCAGGATCTGCGCCTGAACCGAGACATCAAGCGCACTGGTTGGCTCGTCGCAAACGATCAGCTTCGGATCGACCGCCAGCGCCCGAGCAATACAGATGCGCTGGCGCTGGCCGCCGGAGAACTCGTGCGGATAGCGATCCATCGCCTGCTCGCCGATGCCGACCTGCTCGAGCAGCTCGGCGACCCGACGCCGTCGCGCGGTCCGCCCCTTCTCGATCCCGAGCGCCTGCAGGCCCTCGCCAACGATATCGCCGACCAGCATGCGCGGATTCATCGACGCGAAGGGGTCTTGGAAGATGATCTGCAGGTCCTTGCGATAACGGCGCATCTGCCCGGCGCGAATCGCGGCCAGATCAACCCCGCTGTAGCGGACCTGGCCACCGGTGGGTGGCTCGAGCTGAAGGAGCGCCTTGCCGACCGTCGTCTTGCCGCAGCCCGACTCACCAACCAACGCCAGCGTCTGCCCAGCCTTGAGACACAGATCGACCCCATCGACGGCCTTTACATGACCGACCGTGCGACGAAACAGGCCGCGTTGAATCGGAAAGTGCACCTTCAGGCCGTTAACCGCGAGCAGTGCCTCGGCGTCGAGGTCGGACTCTGCCGCGAGCGCCGCCGGTGGGGCCGACTCGTGAAACTGCGCTGGCCCGTGCGCCCAGAGCAGGCAGCGCACGCGCTGCTCGAGGTTGGGTCTGAACCAATCGATGGCCCCCTCGCGACATTCGGGCAGTACCTGCGCACAGCGCTCGGCGAAACGACAGCCGACGAAGGGCTGATCGAGCGGCGGCACCCGCCCCGGGATCACCGCCAGCTCGCCGCGCCGCTTGCTCGCGCTCGGCACGCTCTCCATCAGCTTGCGGCTGTATGGATGCGCCGGCGCAGCAAAGAAGGCGTCGACACTGGCCTCCTCGACGATCTGCCCGGCATACATCACCGCGAGCCGGTCGGCGGTCTCAGCAACCACACCGAGGTCATGCGTGATCAGCAGCACTGCCATGCCGGTCTGCCGCTGAAGCCCTTTGAGCAGCTGCAGGACCTGCGCCTGGATGGTGACATCCAGGGCGGTGGTCGGCTCGTCGGCGATCAGCAGCTGCGGGTCGCCGGCAAGTGCCATCGCGATCATGACCCGCTGCTTCATGCCGCCAGAGAGCTGATGGGGGAACTCGCCGGCACGCTGCGCCGGGTCTGGAATGCCGACCGCCCGTAGCAGCTCGACGACCCGTGCGCCTTCCTGCGCCTTTGGCAGGCGCTTGTGCAGTCGCACCGCCTCGGCGATCTGCTCGCCGACCTTGAGCACCGGGTTTAACGAGGTCTGCGGCTCTTGGAAGATCATGGCCATGCGCGCACCGCGCACGGCGCGCATCTCGCGCTCGGTCAGGTCCAACAGCTCGGTACCATCGAGCCGAACCGAGCCGCCGGTGATCCGACCCGAGAGCGGCAGCAGCCGCATCAGCGAGAGCGCGGTCATCGACTTGCCGCAGCCGGATTCACCGAGCAGTGCCAGGGTCTCGCCGCGGCGAATCCTGAAGCCGACGCCATCACAGACCCGCACCGGGCGATCGTCCGCGCCGAGCTGCGCGCTTAGATCGGAGACATGCAGCAAGACGTCGCTCATCGGACCGCACTCCGCAGCCGCGGATCGAAGGCATCGCGCACCACATCAGCAAGCAGATTGGCCGCCAGCACCAGCGTAAACATAAACAGGAAGGCCGCCGCCAGCGACCACCAGACCAGCGGGTCTCGAGCCAGCTCCAAGCGGGCGCTATTGATCATATTGCCCCAGCTGTTCATGGTCGGATCGACGCCGATGTTGACATAGGAGAGCACCGCCTCGGCCAGCACTAGGCCACTGAAATCCAGCACCAGGGTGATCATCACGATGTGCAGCACATTGGGCAGGATATGGCGGCTGATCACGGTGGAGTGGCGCACGCCCAGCGAGCGCGCTGCCTGCACGTAATCGGCCTCACGAAGCTTGAGCGACTCGCCGCGCAGCAACCGGCAGAGTCCGGTCCAGCTGGTCACGCCGAGGATGATGCAGAGGAACAGCAGGCGCAGATCAGCGCGCTCGACCAGACTCTGGAACTCGTCGGCATGGTTGGTCATGTAGACCTGCAGCATCAGGATCGCCGCCGCGATCAGCAGCACGCCCGGGATCGAGCTCAGGGTGGTGTAGAGATACTGGATCACATCATCGGTCCGCCCGCCGAAGTAGCCGGCCATGATGCCCAAGATCACCGCCGCCGGCAGCATCACCAGCGTCGTCAAGGTGCCGATGACGAGGCCGGTCCGAATGCTCTTCAGGCTCTGATAGAAGACATCCTCACCCACCTTGTCGGTGCCCAGGATGTGGTACTTGGCCGCCAACTCAGCGGCAACGAAGCTCAGCACCAGCATCAGCGCTAAGGTGATTAGCCCCACGCGCCAGGCTCGCGCGGCCTCGGCGTGCCACAGCCACTGGGCGCTCTCGTTGAAGGACAGACGCCGGCGCCAGGCGAGCGCGGCAATCAGGATGGTCATCGCGGCAGTCCATGCGATTAGCCCCTTGACCATCCCGAACAGCCCACGCAGCGCCATATCGACGCCCCGCGCTGAGGGGTCAGCCAGATGCGCCCCACCATACTTGAGCCGTGGATAACCGCGCGTGACACTGCCATCGGCCTGCTCAATCGGCTCCTTCGAGAAGAGATGGGTCGCGAACGGCGCCGAGAAGGTCTTCTCCTGGCGCTCGCGCAGCCCGCTGAGCCATAGGTCCAGCACCGAGATGATCTGCGTCGAATAGCTGGGTGCCGCTGCCTGCTCGAGCACCGACTGATCGGCCTGCCCGTCACCTTGAGCAACCGAAGACATCGGCTGAGTGGGCGCGATCCGCGGGTGGAAATGCAGCGAGTCGAGCAGCCCGATACCGACGTAGAACAGGATCACCACCAGCGCGGCAACGCCCACCGGAGAGCGCCCGACCGCGCGCCAGGGGCCACGAAGGTGCTCATGGCGTGCAGCATAGAGGCCGAAGCCGATGCCGAGCGCGATCAGCAGGAAGATCAGGGCGTCGGTGATCAGGATGACCGGCACGGTTTGATCCTCAAGACAGCCGCACCCTGGGGTCGACCAGGGTGTAGGAGATGTCGGTCATGATGAGACCGACGATATAGAGCACCGAGCCGAGGAAGACCATCGCGCGCACGATCGAGAAGTCCTGGCGGTTGATCGCGTCGATGGTGTAGCTGCCGAGGCCCGGCACGCCGAAGAAGGATTCGATGATCAGCGCACCCATGAACAACAGCGGGAGCACCGCGACCACGCCGGTCAGGATGGGGATCAGCGCATTGCGCAGTACGTGGCGGAACAGCACCACGCGCTCGCGCAGCCCCTTCGCGCGCGCGGTGCGCACATAATCGCGGTTGATCTCCTCGAGGAAGAAGGTCCGGTACAGCCGTGTACTGCTGCCGATGCCGGCGACCACGCCGACAATCACGGGCAGGATCAGGAACTTAAGCGCCTCGAGCCCAGTGTCGTAGCCAGAGATCGGCACCAGATGAAACAACTTACCGATCAAGAACTGGCCGCCAATGATGTAGAACAGTCCGGAGATCGACATCATCGCCACCAACAGCACCACGCTACCGAAATCGATGTAGGTCGCGCGGAAGAAGACGATCATCAGGGCGTAGCTGATCGCGATCGCGAGCCCGACCAGCAGCGTCGGCAGCGCGATCGCCAGGCTCGGCCACATGCGCTGGCGGATGTCGAAGCCGATGTCGCGGCCACTGTCGGATTGGCCGAAGTCGAAGGCGAAGAGCTTTAACGACTTCTGGAAGAAGATGGTGTCGGTCAGCGCGCCCAGCCCACCCGCCTCGGGGTTGAGCAACAGCGGCTTGTCGTAGCCATGCTCGGCCTTCCAGGTGTCGATCGCCTCCTGGGTCACACGCTTGTCGCCGAGCTGCATGCGCGCCATGTCATCGGGCGAGTTGACGACGAAGAACAGCAGGAAGGTGATCAGATTGACGCCGACCAGGATTGGGATCGCGTACAGCAGACGGCGGAGGATGTAGGCGCTCATCGGGCTCGGCTCCGCTCACGCCGGCGCGCAACCATGAGCGCGGGGATAGCGCCAAGGACGAGGATCAAGACCAGCGCGCCCATTGGCCAGAGCACCGGTGGATTCCATTGCGCGCGCAGCTGCTCACGGACCTCGGGGTCGAGCCGCCGGTACTTGAGGATATTGTTCGCCATCAGATTCGGCTTCACGTTGTTGAGCCACTGGTGGTGCAGGCTGAAGGCCTTTGGATAGAAGCCGAAGGACCAAGGTGCGTCATGGCGCACGATCTCGGTCATGCGATCGATCACGGCCTGGCGCTCGGGGCCATCGTCCATGTTCTTCATGCGCTCGAAGAGCTGATCGAACTCCGGGTTCCGGTAGTTGGCCGCGTTCTCGCCGCCATCGACCTTGCGGTTCGGACCATAGAGCAGGAAGAAGAAGTTCTCCGGGTCCGGATAATCGGCATTCCAGCCCCACATGAAGACCTGGCCGGTGCCCTCGCGCATCTTCTCCTGGAAGCGATTGTAGTCGGTGGCGCGCACCACCAGCTCGATGCCCAGCTTCGCAAACTGCTTGCGCATCCAGTTCAGGCGCGCCTTGCCGTCGGCGCCGGCGTCCATGGCCTCGTAGTAGATGGTCAGCGGACGGCCGGTCTCGGGATCACGTCCATCCGGGTAGCCGGCCTCGCTGAGCAGCGCCTTGGCGGCGGAGAGCGGCTTGCGCACGGCGCGTCCGTCGCGCCAGTCGAACACGTAGGGATTGATCCCAGCCTCGCCCTCACGATGGCCGAAGATCCCAGGGGGGATCGGCCCCTGCCCCTCGACACCGCGGCCGTTGGCGAAGATCGAGATGTATTCGTCGAAATCGACCGCGATGGTGATCGCTTGGCGCAGCAGCCGCGCGCGCTCAGAGTCGCCCCCGAGCAGCGGATCGAGCATGTTGAAACCCATGTACCAGATCGAGGTCTGCACCGCGGTCACCAGCTCGATCCCTTGCTCTCGCATCTCGTCGGTGAGTCCGGCCTCACCGGCGGGATCGAACTGGATCGCCTGATCGAAGGCATCGCTACTGACCCCAGAGCTGTCGTAATAGCCCTGAAGGAACTTGTTCCAGTACGGGATGCTCTCCTGCTCCAGGCTGTAGACCGCCTGATCGACGAACGGCAGCGGCTTGCCGGCATCGTCGAGCAGCCCCGCGGCCGCATCCTCGGGCATGCCCTCGCTCGGGTAGCGCTCACCGTGGAAGTTCGGATTGCGCGCGAGCACCATGCGCAGGTTCGGATTGTTCTCGCTGAGCATGAACGGCCCAGTGCCGACCGGATACCAATCCAGGGTCAGGTTGTTCTGCTCCATGCCGGGCTGGCCGTAGAGGGCCTCCGCCTCCCAAGGCATGGGTGCGAAGAAGGGCATCGCCAGCCAATAGACGAACTGTGGATACCGGCCCTCAAGCCGAATCCGGTAGCGGTAACGGTCGAGCACCTCGGCACCCTCGAACGCGACCTGGCGCAGATCGAAGAACGGACGCTCGCCATCGATCGGCGCCGGTGCCTGCGCCTCGATGCGCTCGCCGAGGTCGGCGAAGCCAAGGATGTGCTCCCCCATCAGACCAGCAATTGGCGAGTGTAGCCAGGGTGTGGCCAGACGCTTAATCTGGTAGACGTAGTCTTCGGCGGTCAGCTCTCGGGTCCCGGTCTCGGGCAGGTCGGCAAGGGTATTGATCCGGGCGACCTCGCGCGCGTCCAGGGCGTGATACAGGTAGCCGCCCCGCTCGTCCTTGGCGAAGGCCGGATGTGGCTGGTACTGGATGCCTGGGGTGATCTCGATCAGATACTCACTGATGGCGATCTGGTCGGGATCTGCACCCGCCGGGAGGGGCTCGCCATCGGCGTCCAGATAGCGCACCTGCGGCAAGCCCTGAGCGGTGAGCGGGACCAGCTCATAGGGCCGCTTCAGGAAATGGTATTGCAGCGGCGGCTCGTAGATCTGGGCGATGAAGGCGTATTCGTTCGAGCTGTAGGAGCGCACCGGGTCGAGGTGCTTCGGCCGCTCGGTAAAGGCGCCGTACAGGATCGTCTCGCCTGACTGTGATTCCGGATAGGGGTTGTTCCAGGGCGGCTGTCCGCAGGCGCTGAGCAGCAGCGTAACGGCCATCAACAGAAGCAAGGAGCGCGAGGCTCGCGACATAGACGCTTTCCGCACAGGCTGAGTTTCTGTAACGTTAGGGGCCGCTTCGACACGGGCGGTTTTCTTGCGCCTTCCCGCCGCGCGTGCGCGCATCCATCATCCTACACACATTCCGCTGGGAGAGACTCCATGGGCTTCTTGTCCGACAAGCGTATCCTGATCACCGGCGTGGCGAGCAATCGCTCGATCGCCTGGGGCGTTGCCCAAGCCATGCACCGCGAGGGCGCCACCCTCGCCTTCACCTACCAAGGCGAGAAGTTGAAGAGTCGGGTCGAAGACCTGGCTTCACAATGCGATGCCGAATTCGTGCTGCCACTGGATGTCTCCGACGACGCCGAGATCCAACAGTGTTTCTCGACGCTCGGCGAGGGATGGGATGGGCTCGACGGGATCGTGCATTCGATCGCGTTCGCACCCAAGGACCAGCTCGAGGGTGACTACGTCGACAGCGTCACGCGCGAGGGGTTCGCGGTCGCGCACGAGATCAGCTCCTACAGCCTGGCAGCGCTCGCGAAGGCCGGTCGCCCCCTGATGCGAGGGCGCAATGGCGCCATCATCACCATGAGCTACCTCGGTGCCGTGCGGGCGGTACCCCACTACAACGTGATGGGCATCGCCAAGGCCAGTCTCGAGGCCAACGTGCGCTACCTGGCCGCCTCACTGGGCCCGGAAGGCACCCGGGTGAACGCCGTCTCGGCGGGACCGATTCGCACCCTGGCGGCCGCCGGCATCGCCGACTTCCGCTCGATGCTCAAGCAGGTGGAGGAGCGCACCCCGCTGCGGCGCAACGTGACCATCGACGAGGTCGGCAATGCAGGCGCCTTCCTCTGCTCCGACCTGGCCTCCGGCATCACCGGCGACGTGCTCTACGTCGATACCGGCTATCACATCCTCGGCCTCGGCTGAGCGCTCAGCCCTCCGCTTCACCGTCGGCGTGAAGCGGCTTCTTGAGCACCTGCTTTACTGGGATTCATCCGCGGAGGTCACGGCCGCTCGCTCGATCTTCGCGCGAGCCTCCATGTCGGCAACCAGCGCCTCGGCAGCAGCAGCGGCGAGCTCACGCGTCAGCAGTCGCTGCTCGGATTCGAGGTCGGCGTCGCCGAGCTGCGCCGGATCGACGTCGACCACCTCGGAGACCAGGACGACGAGCGCATCACCCTCGCTCGTACGCGTGGACTCGACACTCGGGGCGTCGCTTGAGGCGGCCCGCGGCATCGAGAAGGCGACCTGCCGAACCTGCGCCGGCAGCGCGCTCGTCGTGCGACCGACCAAACCCGCGTCGATCACCTCGCGCCCGGATGCAGCGTCAGCCAGGGTCTCTCCAGCCCGCACCCGCGCCGCGATCGCATCGGCCTCGGCGGCGGCGGCCTCGGCCGCCTGGCGCGCCTCAAGCAGGGTCGCGATCTCGTCGCGGACCTCGTCGAGCGCTTGCACCGAGGGCTCGCGGTGGTCGGAGACGCGCAGCACCAAGGCCTGCAGGGCCTCCGGGTCCGGCTCCAACAGCTCGCTATTGTTTCCGCCGGAGAGGACCTCTTCGCTGAAGGCGGCATCGACCACACGCGGGATGGCAAACAGACCCTCGCCGCCGCTGCGATCCATCCATCCGCTCTGCTGAACCTCGAGGTCCAACGCCTCCGCGGCAGGGGTCAGGCTATCGGGCACCTCATAGGTGAGCGTCGCCAACTGCTCGGCCTGATCGAAGAAGATCCCCTCAACGGTACCGCTGCTCTGCTCGGCGATCAGCTCCTCGCGCACCGACTCGAACGGCCGCGGCTCGCCGCCGCGCGTCTCCAACACCTCGACCAGGTGATAGCCGAAGCGGCTGCGAACCGGGTCGCTGAGCAGCCCGGGCTCGAGCGCGAACACGGCCTGCTCAAAGGCCGGGTCCAAGGCGCCCCTGAGGATCCAGCCAAGCTCTCCCCCGCTGTCGGCACTGCCCGGGTCGTCGGAGATCTCGGCCGCCACCTCGGAGAATGCCTCGCCGGCCTCGATGCGCTGCCGTACCGCCAGGAGCTGCTGACGCCGCTCCTCGAGCGTCGCCGCATCCGCGTCCGTCGCAACGCTGACCAGGATATGGCGAACGCGCCGCTCTTCGGGTGCCGTGAACTCATCGATACGCAGCTGATACTGTTCCCGAAGACCTGCCTCGTCGACGACCTGCTCGGCGGGCGCCAAGCTCGCCGCGTCGAGCAGCAGATAGCTGACCCGCACCTGCTCTGGGGTCTTAAAGGCGTCTTGATTCGCCTCGTAGTAGGCGGCAATCGCCTCCTCGGAGGGCGGCTCCACCTGCCCCCTGAAGTCCGCGGCCGGCACGTTCACATAGCTGAGGCGGCGCTGCTGTTGCTGCAGGCTCAGGCTTCGCTGCGTCAGCGGCTCCGTCGCGAATGCGGTGTCCTCGACCGCTCGCAGCAACTGCGTCGAGAGCAATTGACGACGCAGCGAATCCTCGTACGCGGCGGGAGACAGCCCCTGCATCCGCAGCACCTGCTCATAGCGCTCGTTGGAGAAGGCGCCGTTGGTCTGGAACACGGGCTCACTGAGGATCGCGGCGCGCACCGCTTGATCCGAGGTCCGCATGCCCATGGCCTGCGAGTCCTCGAGGAGCAAGGTCTCGCGGATCATTCGCTCAAGCACCTGCTCGCGCAGGCGACCGTCACCGAACAAGGCCGGGTCGTAGGCGTCCCCGAGGCGCTCGCGCAGTTGAATACGGGTGCGGTTGACGTTCTGGTTGAAGGCCCGCTCGGTGATCTCGGTCCCGTTGACGCTGGCGATCACCGGATCGGCGCCACCACCGAAGTAGGAATCGATCCCCCAGAAGGCGAACGGAATGCTGATGAGGATGATAATCGCCCAGGCAACCCAGCCCTGCGCGCGTTCCCGAATCTCCTGCAACATAGGTCGTAGCGCTCAGCGTGCGAGAAGGAAAAGACGGCAGAAAAAAGAACGGGGTACCCAGCGTGGATACCCCGTATCGAGAAGGTGGCGGAGTGGACGGGACTCGAACCCGCGACCCCCGGCGTGACAGGCCGGTATT
>CAZTYV010000006.1:0-35346 GCA_964617675.1 uncultured Halochromatium sp.
CATCGCCTTCGATCCGAGCGGACGGCTGCGCGCGGCGAATCGCAGTGCGTTGTTCCAGCTGGGTCTTTCGACGGTTGAGGAGATCGCCGGCCGTCCGATCCAGGAGATCTTCAATCTCCGTGTCGATGACGCGCTGTTACGCGCACAGCGTCAATCGACCCATCCGCAGCCGCTGCGCGACGTGCAGGGCGGCAGGCGCTTCTATGCGAGCTTCCAGGCCCCGTCCGAGCAGATGGAAGGACTGTCTCGGGGGCTGACCGTCGCTCGGGCGGTGACGTCGCTCGATGCACCGCCGAGCGACCTGCCGTTCGAGGGCCTTCAATTCGGCGATACGCGGATGAAGCGCAACGCCGAGCGCGCCGCGAAGCTGATCGAGCGCGACATCCCGTTTATCGTCCTCGGCGAGACCGGCACTGGGAAGGATGTCTTCGCGCGGGCGCTGCATCAGGCCGGCCCGAGGCGGAGCAAGCCCTTCGTCGCCGTGAACTGTGCCTCGATCCCAGAGACGCTCATCGAGAGCGAGCTGTTCGGTTACCGCCCTGGCGCCTTCACCGGCGCGAGCCGCGAGGGTAGCCGAGGCAAGATCGTGCAGGCCCACGGCGGTACGCTGTTCCTCGACGAGATCGGGGATATGCCGCTCGAGCTGCAAGCGCGGTTGTTGCGCGTGCTCGAGGAGCGCGCGGTGATCCCGCTGGGCGGAGAGACCCCGATCGAGGTCGACATCCAGCTGATCAGCGCCACCCATCAGAACCTCAAGCAACAGGTCATGGACGGCGGCTTCCGCGAGGATCTCTATTACCGCCTGCATGGGTTGAGCCTACAACTGCCGCCGCTGCGCGAGCGCGAAGACCGTCGCGAGCTGATCCAGCACCTGCTCGACGTGGAGGCCGGTGGCCCCGGCCGACTGGAGATCGAGCCGGATGCCCTCGCCCTGATGGATGCCTACGAATGGCCGGGCAACATCCGACAGCTGCGCAACACCCTGCGCACGCTGGTCGGCCTGTGCGACGGCGGTGTGATTCGGGTCGGTGATCTGCCCGATGATCTGCTGCTCGGCGACGAGAGCCTGGAGCTGCCGGCCAGGCCCAACAATCCGCTCGACGTGGCCGAGCGCGATGCGATCCTGCGCGAGCTCGAGGCGGCCCATTGGAACGTGACACGGGTTGCGTCAAAACTGACACTGAGCCGGAACACCCTGTATCGCAAGATGAAACGCTACGGCATCAAGCCGCCGCGCTGAGCCCTGGCCCTGAGGGTGCCGACCCCAGCCGGTGTTTCCGAGGATTCGGCGCCTGCGGTGCTCGGCGACCGTCCAAACAGCCTGTCGGATCACTGGCCCGTTCTTTGCTGACCGGCGGGAGGCGCCGGTCCCTGGACTCCGGCGCGATCGACCAACAAGGGGCAGACCATGAGCGAGCTCGCCGTGCGCATCCATCCGGGCGACCTGCATTTCAACGCCGCGCACTTCATTACCTTCAATGGGACCTGTGAGAACCTGCACGGCCATAATTTTCACGTCGAGATCGAGGCCCGGGGCGATGCCGTCCGTGATGCCTTCGTCATCGATTTCGTCCTGCTCAATCGCCTGGCCGCGGCGATCTGCGCCGAGCTCCATGATGGTGTCCTGCTGCCAGGACAGAGCGAGGAGGTCCACATCCGCGAGCAGGACGGCATGGTGGCCGTCGAAAGCTACGGCAAGCGCTTCCTGCTGCCCAAGGAGAACGCGATCATCCTGCCGATGCCGAACACGACGGCCGAGATGCTCGCCATGCATATCAGTGACCGCCTGGTGCAGGAGCTCGACCGTCACCATGCCCTCGCATCCTTGAACAGTCTGCAGGTTGCGGTCGAGGAGGCGGACCGCCAGTGGGGCATCCATCAGCGCCGTTTCGATGGTCGACACTGAGGCGCCGCGCGTCGCCTGGGGCCTGACCGGATCAGGCCATTTTCTGCCCGAGTGTCTGGCGCTAGCGGAACGCCTGCCCGCCGTCGACCTATTCTTGAGCCGCGCGGCCGCCGAGGTGCTGCAGGTCTACGGCTATCCGGTGCGGGAGCTCCAGGCCCGGTTTCGGGTCTTCCGTGACAGCGCCGCGAGCGCGCCGCCGGTGGGCCGCTTCTACAAGGGCTGTTACGACCTGGTGGTGGTGGCGCCGGCCACCTCGAACAGCGTCGCCAAGATGGTGTACGGCATTTCCGATACCCTGGTCACCAACATCTATGCTCAGGCTGGGAAGTGCCGCATCCCGAGCCTGGTCTTTGCCTGCGATGCCGCGCCAGAGTTGATCACCGAGGCGCCGGGCGGTCCGGTGCCGGTCTATCCGCGTCCGATCGATCTGCGCAATACCGAGGCCTTGGCCGAGCTCGCCTATACCGAGGTGATCCTCGACTTGGATGCCCTAGCGCGGGCCTTGTCGGCCCGTCTGCGACCGGCTGCCGAGACTGGCGTCGATCCGCGGCCGGAGATTCCTCAAGTGCCTGGCTCGCGATGGCAAGGTCCGGACTTCCGTGGCTGAACGTCTGCTGCTGTTGACCGGGACGCTCGCAGAGGCGAGCCTGCGCCGCGTGATGCAAGGGATCGATACCGACGAGTACGATTGGACCGTCCGTGCGCTTGGCGTCAAGATCGCCGCGCTGCTGACCGCGGATACGATCCTGAGGCGCCTGACGGAAACCGGCGATGCCGAGCGCGTGCTTCTGCCCGGGCGTTGCCGCGGCGATCTAGAGCGCCTGGCCGCGCACTTCGGCGTCCCCTTCGAGCGCGGGCCGGACGAGCTGCGGGACCTACCCGAATTCCTCGGACAGGGCGGTCAGGCGCCCGACCTGTCGCGCCACGACATGTGCATCTTCGCCGAGATCATCGAGGCGCCGCTGCTCGAGACCGAGGCGATCCTGCGCAGAGCGGCGCAGTTCGCGCGCGACGGCGCCGACGTGATCGATATCGGTTGCGTGCCGGAGGTGCCCTTTCCGAATCTGCCAGACCTGGTTGCGCGGCTCAAGGCCGAGGGCTACAGGGTCAGCGTCGATTCGTTGGTACCGGAAGAGCTGCTCGCGGGAGGGCGCGCGGGTGCTGATTATCTGCTGAGTCTCACCGAAGAGACGCTGTGGATCGCCGATGAGGTTGCCTCCACACCGGTGCTGCTGCCGTCCAGCCCCGGCGACCTCGACTCGCTGCTGCGCGCCGGCGATGCCCTGAGCGCGCGCGGGCGCGCGTGCATCCTGGACCCCATCCTGGACCCGATCCATTTCGGCTTCACGGACGCCATCGTGCGCTACCACAGGCTGCGCCAGCTGCGCCCGGACGCTGAGCTGATGATGGGGGTCGGCAATCTGACCGAGCTGACCGAGGCGGATACCACCGGCATCAATGCCATGCTCACCGGGATCATGTCCGAGCTTCGCATCGGCAATCTGCTCGCCACTGAGGTCAGCGCGCACTGTCGGTCGGTGATCCGTGAGCTCGATTTGGCAAGGCGGATCATGTTCCGCGCGCGCGAGGAGGGCAGCTTGCCGAAACAGATCAGTGGCGGCCTCTCGGCGCTCCACGAGCGCAAGCCCTTCCCCTACGAGCCCGACGAGATCCGCAGCGCCGCGCTCGAGGTGAAGGATCGGAATTTCCGCATCCAGGTCAGCCGCGACGCCATCCACGTCTACAACCGCGACGGACACCACTGCGCCTCCGACCCGTTCGACCTCTATCCCCAGCTCGATGTCGAGCAGGATGGCGCGCACGCCTTCTACCTCGGCGTCGAGCTGGCGCGTGCACAGATCGCGCTGCAGCTGGGCAAGCGCTATGCGCAGGATAATCCGCTCGATTGGGGGTGCGCGCTCGCGCCACGCGTGGAGGATCGCACGCGCTTCGCGCCCGAGGGGTCAACCAAGCGACGGCGGTCCCGTCGGCCGGATTAGCAGGGTTCCAACCCTGCCCTAAGGGGCGGTCGGTTGCTCGGCACCGGCCCCATCGAGCGGCTTGCCGGCCGCGCGCCAACGCTCGATGCCGCCGGCGAGATACCAGACGTTGTCGTAGCCGAGGAGGCGCAGCGCCATCACCACCTGGGTGCTTCGCAGCATGGTGTGACAGTAGACCAGCGCCGGTTGGTGATGATCGCCCGCGAGGGTCTCGAGGATCGGCGCGATGTCGGTGTAGGGGACGTGCTGGGCGCTCGGGAGCATGCCGCCGTTTGCGACTTCCTTATCGGTGCGGACGTCGAAGACGAGGAAGAATTCGTCGCTCGGGTCGTCGGGAAGGGCCTCGGGTTGGAGAAGGAGGTTCTCGATCGGCCCGTCCGCCAGATAGCCGGCGATTGCGGGTAAGGTATCGGGCTGAGCCGCCACGGGTTCGACCCCGAACCTTGCCAAGGCAACCAGCACGCTCGCCAGCATCGCCCACGCTGGGGTCCAGCGACGCGGTCGGCCCGGGAGTGGCTTGCATGTCATGGCGATCTGGGCTTGGCCTTGACGTTCTTGGAGTGCGCCTAGTGGAAAGACGAGGTGTGCGTTGCCCGATTAAAGGTGGCTCGCATGAGCAGCCAGAGGCTCAGGAGCAGCGTGGCGAGGAAGCAGATCAGTGCCCACTGGGCCAGCGACAGCCCTAGGATGACGAGCGCCTCGTCCTCGCAAAAGCCGGTGGCCATGAACAGCGTTGGCCATTGCATTCCGAGCCATTCGACAAGCCGCTCGATCGGCCCCATCTCGGCGCCGACACAGGACACGCTGCCGGCGGGCTGTGCTTGCAGCCAGCTCTGGTAGGCTGCGGTGGCGACGCCACCGGCGGCGGTGAGGGCGACCAGGCTGCCGGTGATCCGCTCGCCGAGCCGTGCACTCCAGCTTGGGCCCACGCCAGCGCTTAGGGCCGCTAGCAGCGCCAGCGGGGCGATCGAGAGATAGAGCAGGCGCTGAAAGATGCAGAGGTGGCAGGGCTGCAGCGCGAGCCATTCGGTGAGCAGGATACTCGCGAGCGCGAGCGCCGCGCTGGCGCCGGCGATGAGCAGCCACCCGGCTCGGTTTGAGGGCATCGTCATGGCCGGCTGTCGTCAACGATCGAACGGCAGCGGCGATTGCGAGGGTCGCCGCGGCCGATGTTTGTGGGATGGATGGCTGGACTCACGCCGGTGTGGGCTCCTCGATCCCCGAGTGCCTTAAGAGGGCGGCGATGGTCGGCTCACGCCCACGAAAGCGCCGATAGAGGTCCATTGGCTCCGCGGAGCCGCCGCGCTCGAGGATGTGCTCGCGAAATGCGCGACCGCTGTCGTGATCGAAGATACCGCGCTCCTCGAACAGGGAGAAGGCGTCCGCCGACAGCAGCTCTGCCCACTTGTAGCTGTAGTAGCCCGCGGCGTAGCCGCCCGCAAAGATATGGGAGAAGCCATTCGCGAAGCGGTTGAACGCTGGGGGCTTGATCGGCGCCAGTTGGTCGCGCACCTCATCGAGGAGGCTGAGCAAGCGGCTCCCCTGGGCGGGGTCGTATTCGAGGTGGAGCCGGAAATCGAACAGCGCGAGCTCGAGCTGGCGCACCGTCTGCATTGCGGATTGGAAGGTGCGTGCGGCGCGCATGCGTTGGTAAAGGGATTCGGGCAGCGGCTCATGGGTCTGCCAATGACGTGCGAAGAGGTCGAGCGCCTCGCGCTCCCAGCACCAGTTCTCAAGGAATTGGCTCGGTAGCTCGACGGCATCCCAGGGCACACCATTGATGCCGGCGACCGCCGGATAGTCCACCCGGGTGAGCATGTGATGGAGACCGTGCCCGAACTCGTGGAAGAGCGTTTGGACCTCGTCGTGGGTCAGTAGCGTCGGTCGCCCGGCGACCGGCGGTGTGAAGTTGCAGACCAGGTGGGCAGTCGGCCGCTGTCGGCGGCTCGCGCTGACGAGACGGTTGGTGCAGGTATCCATCCAGGCCCCGCCGCGCTTCTTTTGGCGGGCGAAGGGGTCTAGAAAGAAGCTCGCGAGCTCGCCTCCATCAACGTCCTGGACCTGGTAGAAGCGGACGTCCTGATGCCAGGTCTCGGCGGCCCCAGGCCTCGGCTCGATCCGCACCGCAAACAGTCTTTCGGCGATCGCGAACAACCCTTTGAGCACGAGGTCGAGCTCGAAGTACGGCTTGACCTCCTCGTCGCTGATCGCATAGCGCTCTTGGCGCAGGCGCTCGGACCAGTAGGCAAGATCCCAGGCATTGAGCTGCTCTGGCCCTCCGTTCTCGCGGGCGAAGGACCGGAGCGCGTCGATCTCTCGGTGTGCCTGCGGAATGGCCCGCGTCGCAAGCTCCTGCAGGAAGCTCATGACCTCGGCGGTGTCGCGCGCCATCTTGGGTGCAAGCGACATCTCGGCGAAGTTCGCAAAGCCCAGCAGCTGCGCCTGTTCGTGGCGCAGCGCCAGCAGCTCTTCGATGATCGGTGTGTTATCCCACTCGCCCGCGTTGGGTCCCTGCTCCGAGGCGCGGGTCGTGTAGGCCTCGTAGACCTCACGGCGAAGCGCGCCGTCGTGCGCGTGCTTCATCACGGGTAGATAGGACGGGAGATCGAGGGTCAGCAGCCACCCCTCGAGCCCGCGCTCTTCGGCCAGGTGCCGGGCCAGCTCCATGGCGGAATCTGGAAGTCCGGCCAGTTGCGTCTGATCGGTGATCTGCTTTTGCCACGCGTTGGTCGCGTCGAGCAGGTTCTCCTCGAATTTGGCGCTCAGGCGCGAAAGATCGCGACTCAGCTCCTTGAATCGGGCCTTGGCCTTTGGCGCGAGGTCGACCCCGGCAAGGCGCATGTCGCGCAGGGCATTCGACAACATCTTCCGCTGGGCCGAATCGAGTACGTCGGTCTCGAGCACCTGCTCATAGCGGCGGTAGATGGTCTCGTTGTGACCGACCTCGGTGGCGTATTCGCTCAGCTTCGGCAGGCAGGCGTTGTAGGCGGCCCGCAGTGCGTCCGAGCTCATCACCGAATTGAGATGGCTCACTGGCGACCAGGCGCGTGCAAGGCGGTCGTCCTCCTCCTCGATCGGCTGGACGAAGCTCGCCCAGGTTGCCGCCCTGTCATCTGCGGTCAGTCGTTCGATGAGCGCACGGCCCTCGGCGAGCAAGGCGTCGATGGCGGGCTCGACGTGATCCGGCGTGATGCGAGAGAACGCGGGGAGGGTACCGTCTTCGAGCAGCGGATTTTCCATGACTGAGCTGACTATTCAGGGCAACAAACCGCGAAGATGTTGGCCTGTGTCGGCCGTTTCAAACCCGGGCCCGATCCGCTGGTCCCCTCAGTTGGTCAGAAAGCCACGGTTCTCGATCTCCGGCGTCCGGCCGCTGCGCAACATCCTCAGCTGGTCGCGCCTTGGCCGGGCCTCGAACAGCCGTGGCACGCAGAGATAGTGGCGCCAGAGCTCGCGCCGAACGGCCCCGCCCTCCAGGACCGGCTGCCAGTCGGCGGCAACCTCGGTGATCTGAAACCTCCCGCCATGACCGAAGGCGTAGGTGCGAAATGCCCCTCGGGGCGTGCAGCGAATGCCCTCGAAGCTGATGTTACGGGCACCGGAGCTGGTTTCCGCGATCAGCGTGTAGCGAACCACCCCGTCGTCGCCGGTCTCGAGACTGGCTTGGTCGATCAGATAGGTAAAGCGGTCATCCGGCTGATCGATCTGGACCTCGACGAGGTTGTTATCCCTCGGCCAGGCCGGGAGCTGGACGTCACCTTCCTTCCACTTCTCGCCGGGCTTCACGCTCTTGGGCACGATCTCCTCGGGCCCGAAGACGAACGGCGACTCTTGGGCCAGCGCAACCGGGGCGGCTAGAACGCCGCCGAGCACGCCGAGCGCCATGGTGAGGGTTGCACAAGCAAGGGCAGGGGTCATCCGCATAACAGCATCAGCCGTCATCACCGGCGCTGGTCGGCGGCTGCTGCGGCCCTGCCGAGCAGCCCGAGTGGGACCCAGGGGCTCGCGGGAACCCGAGGACGTCGTGTTGGTCATGGTAGCATTCGCGAGTCACGACAGACACGCACCTGACGAGGTTCTTTAGGACGCTATCATGACAAACGTGCGAAGTTACCAAGGGCTGGAGCCAAGGGTCGCACCAGACGCCTGGATCGATGAGACCGCGGTTGTGATTGGCAATGTTCAGATCGGTGCGCAGGCGTCGATCTGGCCAACCGCCGTGCTGCGCGGTGACATCCATCGGATCGCCATCGGCGCCGGGAGCAATGTCCAGGACGGCACCGTGATCCATGTCTCGCACGATAGTCGCTTTCTGCCGGGTGGCGCGCCCACGATCGTCCACGAGCGCGTGACCATCGGTCATCACGCAACGCTGCACGGCTGTGAGGTGCACGATCACTGTCTCATTGGGATCGGTGCCCGAGTGCTCGATCGCGCGGTGCTGCGCCCACGGCTGATGCTGGCCGCCGGTGCGGTGGTGCCGCCGGGCAAGGTGTTGCAGAGCGGTTTCATGTACATCGGCGCGCCGGCGAGGCCCGCACGCACCCTGACCGATCTCGAGCTCGAATACCTCGACTACGCCGCCCAGCATTACATCGATCTGGCCATCAGCCATCGGGCGACCGCGATCTGAGCATTTGAGCTTCCTCATGGTCGGATCGACCTCGCGCGCGGATACTTCAGCGTCCACTTGAGATGAACGGACCCTGACTCCGGATGCAGAGGCTGCTCGCGCTGATCGCTGTCTTGCTGCTGGGCTCGCTTCTGCTGTGGCTCTTGCTCGGCTGGCAGCCGTCTGCCGTGAGCACCGATGCGCATCGGCAGCTCGATCTGCAGTCGCGGCCGACGGGCGGCGATTTCGAGCTGATCTCGGCGGCAGGGCCGTGGCGGCTCTCTGATCACCGCGGTCAGGTGGTGTTGCTCTACTTCGGCTACAGCGCCTGTCCCGACATCTGTCCGACCAACCTCGCGATCATCGCGCTGGCCTTACGCTCACTGAGTGCCGAGGAGTTGGAGCGGGTTCGCGTGGTCTTCGTCAGTCTCGACCCGGAGCGCGATTCGCCTGCACGGCTCGCCGAGTACGTCGCCTTTTTCCATCCGGCGATGATCGGCGTGACGGGCTCCGAGGAGGCGGTCGCGGCCGCGGCAAGTGCCTACGGAGCGGCATATCGGCGTGTCGAGGATGCCGGCTCTGCGATGAGCTACAGTCTCGATCATTCGGCCTACAGCTACGTGATTGACGGCAGCGGCGCGCTCGTGGAGGTGATCGATCACGCAACGCCGGCCGAAGAGATCGCTACCCTGATTCGTCGCGAGCTCAATGCGCGAGACGAGCGCCCGTGATGCGCGGTTGGCGAGGTGCGGGCAGTGATGATTGGGCCAGGAACTTCCTGGGTTGGCTGCCGTCACTTAGGGCAATCCATCGAGGTCAGGCGCCTGGGCGCGCGTTGACCCAAATCGTTAAACTCTGATATACATAGACGGATTTGCATGGTCAAGGCTAGAGCCGGTGGCCTGCCATCCAACATGATCGACTCAACGGTAGTGACTATGAAGACATCGCTGTTCGCCGGACTCCTTTCCGCCGCCGTGCTCGGCCTGTCGGCCACCGCTACGCCAATGGCTGCTGAATTGTCGACAGCTGTCGGCGGCGATGTTGAAAAAGGCAAAGAAAAGGCGGGGCAAATCTGCCAGGCATGTCACGGCCTCGACGGCAACGGCATCCCGGGTCAGCCCGTATGGCCCAAGCTCGCCGGCCAGCATCCGCGCTACATCTACAAGCAGCTGCAGAACTTCAAGAACAACGAGCGCTGGAATGCGCAGATGTCGCCGATGGCGATGCCTCTGTCCGACGAGGAGATGCGCAACCTCGCGGCCTATTACTCGAGCCTCACCCAATCGGGTGGCACCGCCGAGGAGTCTCTTGTCGCCAAGGGTGAGCGCATCTACCGCGCGGGCAATCCAGCGACAGGCGTTCCGGCCTGCTCAGGCTGTCATGGGCCCGCGGGTCTCGGCAGTAATCTGGCGAAATTTCCACGGATCGCCGGACAATTCTCTGAATATACCGCCCAGACCTTGGGTCATTTCCGCAGTACGGAACGTGCGAATGATCCCAACGGGATGATGCGCGGCGTCTCGGCCAACCTGAAGGACGATGAGATCGAGGCTGTCGCGGCCTACATCGAGGGGCTGAGCCAGTAGTCGCTCGACGGTCGACGCCAGCGGCGGGCCGCTGGCGTCTGGCCATGCCGGACCTCAGCGCAGTCCGCGGCATGGGCCGTCACCGGAGCCAACGAACTGAGCTCAAATCGGGGCCCGAATCGACGTCAGGGCCCAGGCCGGCGCCGCAGCGCTTCGGTACCCTAGCCTCAACGCCGCGCGACCCGCTTGACGACGAGACCGCCTTGAACCGCGTTAAGCTGCTGAGCTTCAATATCCAGGCGGGTATCGAATCGCGACGCTATCGCGACTACGTCGCCAATAGCTGGAAGCATCTCATCCCGCATGATGGCCGCCAGCGCAACCTCCTAAGCATTGGGGCACAGCTGCACGGGTTCGATGTTGTTGGCCTGCAAGAGGTCGACTCCGGCAGTATTCGCAGCGCCCATATCGACCAGACCCAATATCTCGCGCAGCAGGCCGGTTATCCGTTTTGGCTCTCTCAGATCAATCGTGAGCTGGGCCAATTCGCGCGTCATAGCAACGGGCTGCTGAGTCGGATCAAGCCAGATCAGGTGACCGAGCACAAACTGCCGGGCCTGCCGGGACGCGGGGCCATGGTGGTTGAGTTTCCCACCAATACCGGCGAGTCCTTTGCGGTGTGCGTGCTCCATCTCGCGCTCGGGCGCCGCGCGCAGCGTCGCCAGCTTGACTATCTGATCGAGATCGCTCGCGATTTTACGATGATCGTGTTGATGGGCGACTTCAATTGCGGCTGTGACTCACGCATGCTGCGCGCGGCGATCGCCGCGGGCGGGCTGCGCGGCTTGGACTGCGAGCTCAAGACCTTCCCGAGCTGGCGACCGCAGCGCAACCTCGACCATATCCTCGTCTCATCCCGCCTCAAGATCAGCCACGCCCGGGTGCTCGACTACGCGCTCTCGGATCATCTGCCGATCAGCATGGAGATCGAGCTTCCGCCCGGGGTTCAGCTCGAGACCCTGGGTCAGAGCGAGTGCTCGCCTTGAAGGTAGAAGTAGCGCCACGGAGCGACTGGAGAGGGTGGCGATGCCTCTGGTCGGCAGGCCCTGTGCTCGAGCAACGATAACAGCGCCGGTAGCGGGCGACCCTCGCCGGGAAAGACCGGGCTGATTGCGATGAAGATCCGGCCGACGCCGGCATGACGGCCCCAAGACCAATCCTGGGCCGCCGCCTGCGAGCCGCAGCTCGAGCAGCTCAAGACCAGGTCCCTGTCGGTGCCGGTCCCTAGGCTGCCGAAACATTGCGCTTGCCAGCTCGATAAGGGCTGCCGGCAGGTCGGGCAGCGTGGCGCTCGGCTGTTGCTGCCGTAACGCAGCCTCGGCCGATCGAATGGGCCCTCAATCGTGATCGAGAGCGCCGGTGTAGCGGTCGCTGCCGACCCGAATTGAACGGCACAGCCCGTGAAGGCCATGTACTCGAAGAAGCGCTGACCCGGGGCGAAGCTGACTGCTCCGAGTGGCCTCTCCTTGTCGAGGAGCCCGGCGGCGTCCAATGCTCGAACCAGGTCCCGAACCCGTTCTGGAACCAGGTCCGGCTCAAGGGCCAGGTCGAGGTCGCCCGTGCACGGCACCGCCATCGCGTCTTCCGGCGTCAGCAGGAGTGCTCCGGTGTCGAGTCGGGCTCGGGCGGTGAGGCTGGTCGTCATCGAGCCACCCGCGTTGTCTTCACGCCGCCTCTGGTCGAGCAACAGGGGAAAACCTTGTGGCTCGCTGCTTGTCCGAGCACCCAACCGTCCGTCGCTTGCCTTCCTCGGGGTCTGCTAATCATGCCTAGTGCCGAGCCTTACCGATTCATCGTCATCGTGCTTGCGGCCCTCGCCGCGCCTGTGGCTGCCGCCGAAAGCCTTCCGGGGCCGGCGGTCGATCCCGAGATCAACGCGCATTACCGGGACGCGGACCCGAAGCGCTGGCTCTCCGTCTTCGAGAGTCCTGGAAGAGAGCTTTTTGACCGGCGGCATCAGATCGTTGACGCGCTCGATCTGCAGCCCGGTATGGAGGTTGCCGACATTGGTGCCGGCACCGGCCTGTTCACCATGCTCTTCGCCGAGCGCGTTGCCCCGCGTGGACAGGTCTATGCCGTGGATATCTCGCGGCCGTTCCTTGACGGCATCCGCGAGCGGGCCGCCGAAGCCGGTCTCGAGAATGTCACCACCGTGCTTAACGACCAACAGGCTGCGGGGCTTCCTGCTGGCAGCGTCGATCTTGTCTTCATTGCCGATACCTACCATCACTTCGAATACCCGCGGCAGATGCTGGCCTCAATCTATTCGGCGCTACGGCCCGGCGCTCAGCTCGTGATCATTGATTTTCGGCGCATGCCCGGCCTCAGCAGCCGCTGGGTGATGGCGCATGTGCGCGCGGGGCGCGCTCAGGTCACGGAGGAGGTGGAAGCGGCTGGCTTCGCGCTGATCGACGAGCCGCTTGAGCTGCAGGGGAACTACTTCCTTCGCTTCCGTAAGCTGGGGGATTGACTGGGCCATTGGCTGGGCGCTTGACTGGGCGATGGTGTGCCAACGCGCCTTGGCCGCTGGGATGTGGTGGCCATCAGTGATGGTCGCCTCCCAGGGGACCTCGCTCGGAGCCGGAGAGCGAGCGCACGGCCGCTACCGCGGCATGTCCGGCGGTATCGATGTCGGCCTCTCGCCCGGATAGGGTGAGGCGGCCGAAGGCACCGACAGCGCGCACATCGATGAGTGTGATATTCGCCGCCTTCTCGGCCTCGTTGGCCGCGTAGACGATGTAACCGGCAGGCTCGGTTTCGAGGATGAACATGCTCTGGCCGGGCAAGATCATCGAGCCCCGGCGGTTTTGCCGGTTGATCAGCACCGTGTGATCCGGGGTCATGGCACGGATCACCTCGTTCCAGGCGATTCGGCACTTTTGCCGGTCCTCTTCGCGCGCGCGCAAGGTTCGCAGCACCGCCCGGCCCGCCTCGAGCACGTCGCTCTGATCGCGTTGGTGGATGACCATCGAGCCGAAGGCGCGCTCGACCACCTGTTGGCCGAGATGCACCCGGGTGGCCTTGAGTGCGACATCGGTCAGGCGATGGACCGCCATCCCCGGCGAGACCTCGATCCACATGCAGGCATCGCCGGGCACGGGCAGGAACCCCTGGGAGACGGTGCCCATGTATTCGGCCAGCTGCGGCTGTAGGGAATCGATATAGATGTAGGTGCGAAGCTTGATCATGCGGTTCCTTGCGCCGGAGAGGTCAGGCGTTCCAGTTTGTTCTGAAGGAGTGTGATATGCAGGCGGAGCTGATAGAGCTGATCGGAGTAGCTGAGCGGCACGTCGACCTGGGCAACATCCTTTTCGATCGCGTTGATTGTCGTGTTGAGCTTGCGCAGGCGCTGGGCGTTGGGCTGCTCGAGCTCAATCTCCAGGTCGATCCGCTTCAGCTCCTTATACCAGCGCAGGATGCGCCGCCGAATCCGCCATTGGTAGACCGGTGGCAGGATCTTTGAGATCGGGAGCAAGAGTGCCAACAGCGGCACCAGCATCACCTTGATCCGGTCGATCCAGTTGGCGACCCAGAACGGCAGCCAACGCTGGAGCAGTGGTGGCCCACTCCGGTAGAAGCGCGCGGCATCACTGTTCAGCGGAAAGTCGCTGTTGGCAGCGGTTGGAAAGCGATCTGCGCCGGCGAGCAGCCGCTGGTCGCCGTGCACCTCCGCGGCAGCGGAGAGCACCAGCGCGATCAGTGCCGGGTGGAAGTCCTCGCGTGCGACCAGGTTGGCGGTCGGCGCGATCAACTGCAGGTCTTGGCTCGGCAGGTTGCGCGCGAGGTCGAGTGTCCCCGCTGGTAGGTCCAGCGCGGTGAGCCACCCGAACTGGCGTGCATAGGCGTTCGCGCGCCCCAGGCTCTGGAGAACGATCTGCTGGTCTGTGATCAGCCTCTGCAGCATCGGCGAGTCTGGCGAGCCGACCATGAACATCAGGTCCAGGTCGCCATTGGCGAGCCGCTGGCCCGAGGTCTCCGAGTCTTCGACCACCAGGTCGGCGTTCTCGGCATCGATGCCGTTGACGCTCAGTAGGCGTTCGGCGAGGTACTTGGTGCCGCTGTCCGCGGGGCCGATGCCGATCCGAGCGCCCTGCAGTTGGTTGAGGGCGGGCGCCTCCGTGCCTGCCCGTGCGAGCAGCCAGACCGGCTCATAGAAGAGGCTGCCCAGTCCCGACAGCGCCGCGCGCTGGGCCTGGTTGGCAACACCGCCCTGGACCAGCGCGAGGTCGACCACGCCGTCAGGCTGCAAGAGACGCTCGAGGTTGTCGACCGATCCCTGGGTCTCGATCAGTCTCAGCTCGATGCCATTCCTTGCCAGGATCGCCTGATACCGCTCGCCGTAGTGGTAGTAGGCCCCCTCGGGATCGCCGGCCGCCATGCTGATCTGCCGTGGCGGCGCCGGCTCGACGAATCGCAGCGCAACGGCAATACCCGCGATCACCAGGAGCGCGCTGCCGCCAAAGAGTGCGAGCATCTCTAGCCGGCCGCGCAGGTTGGAGCTGCGGCGTCGCGGTGTCATCAGGAGTGGCTTGGAACCTACGGCTATCGGGGGTCGCGCCTCGGGCTGTTTTGCAGCCCAGGTCAACCATCAATGATACCGCAAATGGCGCTCGTCTGGCCCGAGTGTTCGTCGCCTTTGGTCGTCATGCAGGCCCGAGCCAGCCCGCGACGGTCAACGGCGGGCACGAAAGAACTGTCGCAGACGCTCGCTGCAGGCCTCCGCCAGCACGCCGCCGGTACAGCGCGTGTGGTGGTTGAAGCGATGATCGGAGGGAAGCAGGTCGAAGACCGAGCCACAGGCGCCGCCCTTGGGGTCGGGCGCTCCATAGATCAGGTGGCGGATACGGGCGTGGACGATAGCGCCGGCGCACATGGGGCAGGGCTCCAGCGTGACGTACAGGTCGGCGCCCGGTAGACGATAGTTCTCGGCGCGCAGGGCGGCGGCGCGAAGGGCTTGGATCTCCGCGTGTGCGCTTGGATCATGGCTGCCGATGGGCCGATTCCAGCCTTCGCCAAGGATCTCGCCATCGCGGACCACCAGGGCACCGACGGGAACCTCGCCCTCGGCCGCGGCACGATCGGCCAGCGCGAGTGCCCGTTGCATCCAGGGGTGATGCGTTGCCGCATCCGCGCTTGTCGCACGGCTGGCTGATGGTTGATGCCCTGGGCGCGCAGACGACGCCGAGGTCGATCTCGGCGGTTTGATCACTCCCACTCAATGGTTCCGGGCGGCTTACCGGTGATGTCGTAGACCACGCGGGAGACGCCTGGGACCTCATTGACGATGCGCGTGCCGACGCGATCGAGGAAGTCATAGGGCAGGTGCGCCCAACGGGCCGTCATGAAGTCGATGGTCTCCACCGCCCGCAGCGCGATGACGTGCTCGTAGCAGCGATTATCGCCGACCACGCCCACCGAGCGGACTGGGAGGAAGACCGCAAAGGCCTGCGAGACCTGATCATAGAGCCCGGCGCTGCGCAGCTCCTCGATGAAGATGTGATCGGCCTGGCGCAGTGTATCGGCATGGTCCTTCTTGACCTCGCCGAGGATGCGCACACCGAGTCCGGGGCCGGGGAAGGGATGTCGGTAGACCATCTCGGCGGGCAGCCCGAGCTCGATGCCGATGCGGCGCACCTCGTCCTTGAACAGCTCACGCAGCGGCTCAACCAACCCCAGGCGCATCCGCTCCGGCAGCCCGCCGACATTGTGGTGCGACTTGATCACCTTGGCCTTGCCGGTCTTAGCACCGGCGGATTCGATCACATCCGGATAGATGGTCCCTTGCGCGAGCCATTTGACCCCCGGCAGCTTCGCCGCCTCGGCCTCGAACACCTCGATGAAGGTGTTGCCGATGCGCTTGCGCTTCTCTTCGGGATCACTGACCCCGGCGAGCCGAGCGAGGAACTGCGCCTCGGCATCGACGCGCAGCACGCGCACGCCCATGTGGCGGGCGAAGGTGGCCATCACCTGATCGCCCTCGCCGTGGCGCAGCAGCCCATTGTCGACAAAGACGCAGGTCAGCCGCTCGCCAATGGCCCGATGCAGCAAGGCGCCGACGACCGAGGAGTCGACGCCACCGGAGAGGCCGAGCAGGACCTCGTCGTTACCGGTCTGGGCGCGCACCGCCGAGATCGCGTCCTCGATGATATTGGAGGCCGTCCACAGCCGCCCGCAGCCGCAGATCTCATGGCAGAAGCGCTCGAGGATGCGCTGGCCCTGACGAGTATGGGTGACCTCGGGGTGGAACTGCACGCCATAGAAGCCGCGCGATTCGTCGGCGATCCCGGCCAGCGGCGCATTGGCGGTCTCGGCGATCACCGCGAAGCCCTCCGGCAGGGCCTCGACGCGATCGCCATGGCTCATCCAGACATCCAGCAGGCCATGGCCTTCCGGGCTGGTGTGATCCTCGATATCGCGCAAGAGCCGCGAATGGCCGCGCGCGCGGACCTGGGCATAGCCGTACTCGCGCTGCTGAGCTGCTGCGACCCGGCCACCGAGCTGGGCCGCCATGGTCTGCATGCCGTAGCAGATACCGAGCACGGGCACACCGAGATCGAAGATCAACGGGTCGGCCCGCGGCGTCTCCAGCGCATGCGCCGATTGCGGCCCTCCGGAGAGGATGACCCCCACCGGTGCGAAGGCGCGGATCGCCTCCGGTGCAAGATCCCAGGGGTGGATCTCGCAGTAGACACCCGCCTCGCGAACCCGCCGGGCGATCAGCTGCGTGTATTGCGAGCCGAAATCGAGGATCAGGACGCGATCGGCGTGGATGTTGGCCATGGGTTCAGTTGTCGATGCGGTAGTTGGGTGCTTCTTTGGTGATCTGAACATCGTGCACATGGGATTCACGCATCCCGGCCGCGCTCACGCGCACGAAGGTCGGCTTGGTGCGCATCTCCTCGATCGTCCGGCAGCCGGTGTAGCCCATGCTGGAGGCGAGCCCGCCGACCAGCTGCGTGGTCACGTTCAGCACGCTGCCCTTGTAGGGCACCCGCCCCTCGATGCCCTCGGGCACCAGCTTCTCCTTATCGGTCTGCTCCTGGAAATAGCGGTCGCTCGAGCCGTCCTTCTGGCCCATGGCGCCGAGCGAGCCCATCCCGCGGTATGACTTGTAGGAGCGTCCTTGATAGATCTCGACCTCGCCGGGCGCCTCATCGGTGCCGGCAAAGAGTCCGCCCACCATCACGCTGTGCGCCCCGGCGGCGATCACCTTGGCGACATCGCCCGAGAAGCGCAGCCCACCGTCGGCGATCAAGGGCACGCCAGTGCCCTCGAGCGCGCGATTGACGTTGCTCACCGCCGTGATCTGCGGCACGCCGACGCCAGCGACGATGCGCGTGGTGCAGATTGAGCCTGGCCCGATGCCAACCTTGACCGCGTCGGCGCCGGCCTCGACCAATGCCGTGGCGGCCTCGGCGGTGGCGATATTGCCGCCGATCACCTGCACCTCGGGGAAGTGGCGCTTGATCCAGGTGACGCGATCGAGCACACCCTGGGAATGGCCATGCGCGGTATCCACCACCAGCACATCGACGCCGGCCTCGACGAGCGCCGTAACCCGCTCGTCGGTGCCTTGCCCAACCGCCACCGCGGCGCCTACGCGCAGGCGCTCATGGGCATCGCGCGAGGCCTTGGGGAAATCGGTCGCCTTCTGGATGTCCTTGACCGTGATCAGACCGCGCAGCTCGAAGTCGTCGTTGACCACCAAGAGCTTCTCGATGCGATGCTGGTGCAGTAGCGCCACCACCTCATCACGGCTCGCGCCCTCCTTGACCGTGATCAGGCGCTCGCGCGGGGTCATGATGGCCGAGACCGGCGCATCCATGCGCTTCTCGAAGCGCAGGTCGCGACCGGTGACGATCCCGGCCAACTGTCCGCCCTCGGTCACCGGGACGCCGGAGATGTTGTGTGCACGGGTCAGCGCGAGGACCTCGCCGATGCTGATCTGGGGCGAGACCGTAATCGGGTCGCGGATGATCCCGCTCTCGTATTTCTTGACCGCGAGCACCTCGCGCGCCTGGCGCTCGACGGACATGTTCTTGTGCACGATGCCGATGCCGCCCTCGAGCGCCATGGCGATCGCCAGGCGCGATTCGGTCACAGTGTCCATCGCCGCCGAGACCAGCGGGATCTTGAGCTCGATCTCGCGCGTGAGCTTGGTGCTCAAGTCGACCGCGTTCGGCGTCACGGTGGAATGCGCTGGGACGAGCAGCACGTCGTCGAAGGTGAGGGCTTCCTCGATCAGACGCATGGCGAAACCTCGCAGCTTGGGGCCTGGACCCGGTGGCCCGGGTGAGTGGTCTTCGGGAAATTAACCCTCTATCATAGGAATTCAACCGAGGTTCATCAATGCGAGCCGTCAATGGAACCGCCCGGCTCCCGGCCCATCTGCCCATGTCGATCCCGCCTGCCCAGCTCAATTTCGCCCGCGACATCTACAGCGTCTCACGCCTCAATGCCGAGGTCCGGGCCGTGCTCGATGGTAGCTTTCCGCTGCTTTGGGTCGAGGGGGAGCTGTCGAACCTGGCGCAGCCGGCATCCGGGCATCTCTACTTCAGCCTCAAGGACGCGGGCGCGCAGGTGCGCTGCGCGATGTTCCGGGCCAAACAGCGCTTGCTCGGCTTCCGTCCCGCCAATGGTCAACGTCTCCTGGTCAGGGCGCGGGTCGGGCTCTACGAGCCGCGGGGCGACTATCAGCTGATCGTCGAGCACATGGAGGCGGCCGGCGATGGTCTCCTACGGCTCAGCCTCGAGCAGCTCAAGCAGCGACTCGCCGCCGAAGGGCTGTTTGCCGAGGAGCTCAAGCGGCCCTTGCCGGCCTATCCGCGACAGGTTGGGCTGATCACCTCGGCGAGCGGTGCCGCCTTGCATGACCTGCTAACCGTGCTCAGGCGACGCTTCCCGCTCTTACCTGTGATCATCTATCCCGCCACGGTGCAGGGCGACGGCGCTGTCGATAGCCTGATGGGGGCCATCGCGCTCGCGAACCAACGCAACGACTGCGAGCTGTTGATCTTGGCGCGCGGCGGTGGCTCGCTCGAGGATCTCATGGCCTTCAATGACGAAGCTCTCGCACGCGCGATTCGAGCCTCCGCGTTGCCCGTGGTGACCGGCATCGGCCATGAGGTGGACTTCAGTATCGCCGACCTCGCTGCCGATCGTCGTGCCGCGACCCCCTCGGCGGCCGCGGAGCTGGTCGCGCCCGACGCCGAGCAGGCGCGCCGTCACCTACGTGGCCTCGAGAACCGGCTGAGCAGCGCCCTGCAGCGCGAGGTTGCGAGCGCCTCGCAGCGACTGATCGCGCTCAAGCGTCACCTGCAGCTGCTGCATCCGCGCAACCGGCTTGAGCAGCGCTTGCAACGGGTCGACGAGCTGCAGCGACGCTTGCAGCGCCTGCTCGAGCAGCGTGTTGAGCAGGCCGCCTCCCAGCTCGAGCGCACGCAACAGCGCCTCTGGGCTCGGTCGCCGGTGCAGCGGCTGCCGCTCGAGGCCGACAAGGCCGCTCGCCTCACCGGGCGACTGCTCCAGGCAGGCCAGCGCTCGCTCGAGCGCCATCGAGAGCGGCTCTCGGCCGCGGCTGCAGGCCTGCATGCACTCAGTCCGCTCGGGACCTTGGCACGCGGCTATGCGATCGTCACCGATGCGCAGGGGCGCTTGGTCCACCGACCAGAGCAGGTGCCTGCCGGCAGCCGGATCAAGGTGCGAGTCGATGAGGGGAGCTTCGAGGCGGTCGTGGCTGGATAGGGCGCGGCGGGCCGCCCGATCATCGGTCGGCGTTTAAAAGCGCGGCCATGGACCATCGGCGATGCGCCTAGCCGGGCCACGCGTCAGGCCTTGTTCCCCTCTTGGGCGGTCCCGCTCGTTGTGCCAGGGCCGTTCGCGCGCGCCTGTTGCGCACGCTTGAGAAAGACGCGCATCTCCTTGACGGCTTGAGCGTCGCCCTTGCGCTCGGCGACCTCAATGCCATGACTCAAGGCCTCGACAGCATCCGTGGTGCGCCCGGCTTCGGCAAGCGCCTTGCCGTAGAGCTTCCAGCCGGCCGAGTAGTCCGGGTCTTGACGCACCGCTTCGGCAAGGTGCTCGATCGCCCGCTCGCGCTCGCCTGCCTTGAGATACTCGTTACCCAGGCTGTAGCGCAACAGTGCGGAATCCTGACCGCGATCGCGCATGGCCTCGAGGTTGTCGATGATCGTCATGCGAAGCCTGACCTCGCTGAGGTGTGTGATGACCCTGGAACCGGCAGGTCGGGGCCGCGCTCGTCAAACCCAACCCTCGGTCTGCCTTCGAGCGGACTGGGCGCAGCTCGGCTGGGGCTGCTCTGGACTTGAGCTGGACTGGACGCAGCTGGCTGGGCTGCAGCTGGCCGGGCGCCTGGTGTCGTGCCGGGTCTTCAACGGCGCCAGAAGGCTGGGCTGAACAGAACCAAGAGCGTGAAGATCTCAAGGCGCCCGAGCAGCATCGCCACGCAGAGGATCCAGATGCCGGCATCATGCATGTCATAGTAGTGGGCGCCTACGGCGCCGAGACCAGGGCCGAGATTGTTCATGCAGGCCGCCACTGCCGAGAAGGCGGTCAGCAGGTCCAGCCCAGTGGCGGCCAAGGCCAGATACATCAACGTGAAGGTTGCGACATAGAGCGAGAAGAAGCCCCAGACCGCATCCACGACGCGGTGGTTGATCACCTTACCGCCCACGCGCACCGGCAGCTGAGCATTCGGATGGATCAGGCGGCCGATCTCGCGCAGCCCCTGTTTGATCAACAACAGGAACCGAATCACCTTGATACCGCCGCCGGTGGAGCCGGCGCAGCCACCGACGAAGGCGAGGAAGATCAATAGGATCTCGATGAACGGCGGCCAATAGTAGAAGGCGTCGGTGGTGAAGCCGGTGGTGGTACCAATCGAGACGGTCTGAAACAACGCCTGGGTGAAGGATTCCTCCCAGTCGATGTAGGTGTCGGTGTAGAACAGGGCGAGGGTGACGATGATGGTCACGATCACCATCAGGAACAGATAGAACTGCAGCTCGCTGTCGCGGCTATAGGCGAGGATCGAGCGGCGGCGGAAGGCGAGGAAATGCAACGCGAAGTTCATCCCGGCGAGGAGCATGAACACGACCGCGATCATCTCGATCAGGGTACTGTCGAAGTAGCCGATGCTCTCGTCGTGGGTTGAGAAGCCGCCGATCGCCACGGTCGAGAAGGCGTGGCCGATGGCGTCGAACCCGTCCATCCCGGCGAGCCAATAGGCCAGCGCGCAGGCGATCGTGAGTCCGAGGTAGATATACCAAAGCGCCTTGGCGGTCTCGGTGATACGCGGCGTTAGCTTGGTCTCCTTCATCGGCCCCGGCATCTCGGCGCGGTAGAGCTGCATGCCGCCGATCCCCAGCATGGGCAGCACCGCAACCGCCAGCACGATGATCCCCATGCCGCCGAGCCACTGCAGCTGTTGGCGGTACCAGAGCATCGAGTGTGGCAGGTCGTCGATGCTCAGGATCACCGTCGCGCCGGTGGTCGTGAGTCCTGAGATCGACTCGAACACTGAATCGGTGAGCGAGAGCTCGGGCTCCGGTGAGAGCCAGAAGGGGATTGCGCCGGACAGCCCCAGCACCACCCAGAACAGGACCACCACCAGAAAGCCGTCTCGCACCCGCAGCTCATGGCTGGCGCGCATGGCCATCAGCCAGTTCAGCACCCCGATGCCGAGAATCAGCCCAAAGGCATAGAGAAAGGGCAGCAGGGCACCATCGCCATAGATGAGCGCGACGACCGCCGGCGGCAGCATCGAGACGCTGAACAGGATTAGCAGCAGGCCTAAGACCTTCTGCACGGTGAGCAAACGTTTCAGCATGAACAAGCAAGTCGATCGCGCGCCCGCACCCGTGGCTGATGGTGTCGACGCGCTGATGCGTTGAGGCTCAATGGCGCCAGAACGCGGGCAAAAAGAGGATCAGTAGCGTGAAGATCTCGAGTCGTCCGGCAAGCATACCGAAGACGCCGAGCCATTTGACCAGGGCATCGACGCTGGCGAAGGTGGTGGCGACCTCACCCAGGCCGGGTCCGAGCAGGTTGACGGTCGCGACCACGGCCCCGAAGGCCGACTCCAGATCGAGTCCGGCCGCCATCATGGCGATGGTCAAGGCCAGGCAGACCAGCACGTAGAGCACGTAGAAGCCCCAGATCGAAAACAGCACGTCCTCGCTGATCGGGCGCTTGCCGACCTTGACCTCGATCAGCGCATGCGGATGGGCGAGCTGGTTGAGCTGACGAAGGCCGAGCTTGGTCAGTATCAGTACGCGCAGCACCTTGATGCCGCCGGCGGTCGAGCCGCCGCAGCCACCGGTGAAGGACAGCACCACCAACAGCAGCGGGATATGCAGCGGCCAGAGGCCGAAGGTGGCGGTCCCAAACCCGGTACTGGTGAGGATCGAGGCGACCTGGAACGAGCCATAACGCAACGCCTCCCAGAGCGTCGCGTAGGCGGTGGTCAGAAACAGGCTGATGCTGATCAGTAGCGCGCCGCCGACGAAGATCAACAGATAGGCCGAGACCTCGGTGTCTCGCAGATAGGCGCGGAGGTCGCGCTTATGCCAAGCCAGAAAGTGGACGGCGAAGTTGACCCCGCCGGCGAGCATGAACAGGCTCGCGATCAGCTCGATGGCGACATTGTCAAAATAGGCGAGGCTGGCATCATGGGTCGAGAAACCACCCGTGGCGACCGTGGTGAAGGCATGGCCGATCGCATCGAAGGGGCTCATGCCGGCCAGCCAGTAGCTCAGCGCGCAGGCAGCGGTCAGCGCGAAGTAGAGGGTCCAGAGGGCGCGCGCGGTCTCGGCGATGCGCGGGGTGGGCTTCTCGTGCTTGGCAACGCCGGAGGTCTCGGCCCGATAGAGCTGCATGCCGCCGACGCCGAGCAGCGGCAGGATGGCCACCGCGAGCACGATCACCCCCATGCCGCCGAGCCATTGGATCTGCTGGCGGTGGTAGAGGATCGACCTCGGCAAGCGCTCGATCTGCTCGACCACGGTCGCCCCGGTGGTGGTGAAGCCGGAGATCGATTCGAATACTGCATCGGTCACGCTCCAACCCAGGCTGAGGATGAACGGCAGCGCGCCGAGCATCCCGAGCACCGCCCAGAATAGGGTGACGATTAAGAAGCCGTCGCGGACCGAGAGTTGCTCGCGCTCACGCAGGTTGGGCAGCCACAGGAGGAGACCGGCACCCGCGGTCAGCAGCAACGACCAGGCAAAGGCTGGCCATTGTTGGTCGGCATACCAGAAGGAAACCAGGATCGAAGGCAGGAAACTGATGCTGTAGAGCAGCAGCAGGATGCCGAATAGGCGCACGATGGCTCGCCAGTGCATGCGGGGGAGATCTCCTGGGGCCGCGAATCAATGGCAACGCGGTGGAAGCGTGGGTCGCTCTGGGGCGCTAGAAGGGGCGCTAGAAAAAGGTCACGCCGACCTGGAACAGCTTCTCGACCTCGGGCACCCGTAGGCGATCCTGCAGGAACAGGATGACGTGGTCCTCGGACTCGATGACCGTATCGTGATGCGCGATCAGCACCTGATCACCCCGGACGATGGCGCCGATGCTGGCGCCCTTGGGGAGGTTGATGGCCTCGATCGCCCGCCCGACCACCTTCGAGGAGTTCTGGTCGCCATGGGCAATGGCCTCGATCGCCTCGGCCGCACCACGCCGCAGCGAGTGCACCATCACCACATCACCGCGGCGCACGTGCTTGAGCAGCGTGCCGATGGTGGCCTGTTGTGGGGAGATGGCGACATCGATTGGGCCGCTCTGCACCAGGTCTACGTAGGCGGTGCGGTTGATCAGCGCCATCGCCTTGCGCGCGCCGAGGCGTTTCGCCAGCATCGCCGAGAGGATGTTGGCCTCGTCGTCATTGGTCACCGCGCAGAAGACATCGGTGTCCTCGATGTTCTCCTCGAGCAGCAGCTCCTCATCGGCGGCGTCACCGTGCAGCACGATGGTGCGCTCGAGCGACTCGGCGATCTGCTTGCAGCGCTCGAGATTGCTCTCGATCACCTTGACGCGATAATCGCGCTCGGTGACCCGGGCAAGGCGGGTGCCGATGTTGCCACCGCCGGCGAAGATCAGCCGCTTGTAGGGCTTGTCGAGTCGTCGCAGCTCGCCCATCACCGAGCGGATATGCTTGGGTGCGGCGACGAAGAAGACCTCGTCATCGGCCTCGATGACGGTGTCGCCTTCGGGTTGGATGGCGCGATCCTGGCGGTAGATCGCCGCGACCCGCGCATCGATGTGCGGCATATGGTCGTAGAGCGCGCGCAGCTCATGGCCCACCAGCGGGCCGCCGTAGTAGGCGCGCACCGCCACCAGCCGCACCCGCCCGTTGGCGAAATCGGTCACCTGCAGCGCCCCAGGATTCTGGATCAACCGCAGGATGTAGTCGGTCACCAGCTGCTCCGGGCTGATGGTGACGTCGACCTTGAAGGCGTCGCCGCCGAACAGTGCGTCGCTGTGGTCGAGGAAGCCCTGCGCGCGCACCCGCGCGATCTTGGTCGGCGTGTGGAACAGGGTATAAGCGACCTGGCAGGCGACCACGTTGGTCTCATCGCTATTGGTGACCGCGATGATCATCTCCGCGTCCTCGCCGCCGGCGCGCATGAGCACGTCGGGCTGGGCGCCGTGGCCTTGCAGGGTGCGCAGGTCGAAGCGGTCGGCGAGCTCGCGCAGGCGCCGCGCGTCGGTATCGACCACGGTGATGTCGTTGGCCTCGTTGACCAGGTTCGCCGCTACCGAGGTGCCGACCTGGCCCGCGCCAAGGATGATGATCTTCATGATGAGCGGAGTCTGTCGCGCTGCCGGGCTCGACAGCGAGCGGTTCCTGCAACGACGCTGCTCACCGACGCTCCTTGATCTCGATGCCGAGCGAGCGCAGCTTGCGATACAGATGGGTGCGCTCCATGCCCGCCTCCTTGGCCATCTTGCTGACGTTACCGGCATGCTTGCCGAGCTGATACTCGAGATAGGCCTTCTCGAACTGCTCACGGGCCTGGCGCAGCGGTTGATCGAACGAGACCAGTCCCTCGAGCGGCTGGCTCGGTACCGGCGGGTTGGAGCCGAGGGCCGTCTCGACCTCGTTCTGGGTGATCTCATCGCCCGCGCCCAGGATCAGCACACGCTGCACCAGGTTCTTCAGCTCGCGCACGTTCCCCGGCCAGCCGTAGTTGCGTAAGAAGTTCTGGGCGCCGACGCTGAAGCGCCGATAGGGGAGCTTCTCGTGTGTGGCGAAGTAATCGACGTAGAAGCTGAGCAGATCAGGGATGTCCTCGGCATGCTCGCGCAGCGGAGGGATGTGCAGCGGGACCACGTTCAGGTGATAGAACAGGTCCTCGCGGAAGTGGCCCGCGCGCACCTCTTCCTTGAGATCACGTTGGGTCGCGGCAACGATGCGCACATCGATGGCGACCGGCTCGCTGCCGCCGACGCGCAGGAAGGAGCCGGTATCCAGCGCGCCGAGCAGCTGGCCCTGCGCCTCGAGGTCCATATCGGCGACCTCGTCGAGCAGGAGGGTGCCGCCGGCGGCCTGCTCGAGGCTGCCGTAGTGGACCTGATTGTTCTCCTCGCTGCCGAACAGCTCGCGCGCGGCGTTGCCACGCGCGATCGCCGAGACGCCGAGATCGATGAACGGCCGCTCTCGGCGTGCGCTCTGCGTGTGCAAGTAATGCGCGAAGGTCTCGCGCCCGGTGCCGGCCTCGCCGGTGATCAGCACCCAGGTGTCGTGTTGGGCGATGCGCTTGACCTGCTCGCGCAACCGCTGCATGGCCGCTGAGCGACCGGCAGGCTCGAGCACCAGCGCCGGGCGTCGGCGCAGGCCGACGTTCTCGCGCACGAGCTTGTCGGCCTCGAGCGCACGCTCGACCGTGAGCAGCAGCTTCGCCATCGAGAGCGGTTTCTCGAGGAAGTCGTAGGCGCCGAGCCGGGTCGCCTCGACCGCGGTCTCGACGTTGCCATGGCCGGACATCATGATCACCGGGCAGGGCAGGCCCTGATTCTCCGACCATTCCTTGAGCAGCGTGATGCCGTCGAGGTCGGGCATCCAGATGTCGAGCAGCATGAGATCGGGGCGCCGGTCGCGCAGCGCATGCCGTGCCGCCTCACCATTCTCGGCACTCGCGACCTCGTAGCCCTCGTCCTCAAGGATATCGCGGACGATCTCGCGGATATCGGGCTCGTCGTCGACGACCAGGATGTGGGTGGCGCTCATGAGTCTCCTGCTTGCGGCATGCTAGGCGTTTCGGGCGCGGAGCCAACCGGCAACCGCGCGGTGAAGCGCGCGCCCGACTCTGCATTATCGGCACGAATGATACCGCCGTGCTCTTCGATTATCTTCTTCACGATCGCGAGCCCAAGTCCAGTGCCTTTGGCCTTAGAGGTCACATAGGGCTCAAACAGGCGGCCGATCATCTCAGGGTCGATCCCGCTGCCATTGTCTTCGACGAGCAGCTCGACAAACTGCATCTCATTGTCAACGAGCACGCGCGTCTGCACCAGGATACGCGGGTCCTCGCGGTCCTCGAGCGCCTCGGAGGCATTCTTGATCAGATTGTGGATCACCTGCCGGAGTCGTTTCGAATCGCCGCGGATCATCGCCTCGCCGGCGGCAAGGTCCTTGGTGATCTTGACCGGCGCCGCCCGATAAAGCTCCAGCACCTCGTTCACCAGCCCGTCGAGCACGAAGGGTTCCTTCTGCATCTGCGGCGTGCGGGCATAGCTGGCGAAATCGTTCACCATCGCCTTCATCGCCTCGACCTGTTGGACGATGGTATGGGTCGAGCGGTCGACCACCTTGGCGTCGGCCTCCGGCAGCTTGCGCAACAGCTTATGGCGCAGGCGCTCGGCCGAGAGCTGGATCGGCGTGAGCGGATTCTTGATCTCGTGGGCGAGGCGACGAGCCACCTCGCCCCAGGCGGCATCGCGTTGGGCATGGATCAGGGTCGTGATGTCGTCGAAGACCACCACGTGCTCGGCCACCAAGGCGCTGTTGCCGGCAGGCGAGAGGGGGTCACCGCCCGGGCTGGCCGAGGGCAGCGGGCTGCCGCGACACATCAGGACCTGCCGGCCGTCGGCGCCAAAGAGGGTCACCTCTTCACGCCAGTCGCGTCCGTCGCGGATGCGCCGGCGTACGATCTCGCACCAGTGCGCGAGGCGCGGATGGCGCTCCTCCAGCGCGCTCAGCGGCAGCGGCGTCGTCTCCTCCAGTCCGATGCCCAGGATCTGGCGCGCGGCATCGTTGCTGGTGCGCAGCGCCAGATGCTCATCGAAGGCGATGACCCCGGACGAGAGCCGCCCGAGCAAGGTCTCCAGGTAGGCTCGCTGCTGCTCGACCGCATGCTGGCTCTGCGCGGCCTCATCGCGCGCCTGCGCAATCCGGCGCGTCATCGCATTGAAGGAGGCGACCAAGAACGCGAGCTCGTCGTCGTGCCGAGGCAGCGGCAGCTGCTGCTCGTAGTCGCCGGCCGCGATCGCGCGGGTGCCATGCGCGATATCCGCGATCGGGTCGGTCAGTGCCTTCGCGGTGCGGAAGGCGATCAGCAGCGCTGCCATGAAGCCGAAGACCAGCACCAGCGATAAGGTGATGGAGAAACTGAACTTCAGCGACTGGCGCAAGAATGACAGCTCGGTATAGCGGTTGTAGGCGCCCTCGAGCCGATTTGCCAATTCGGTGATGCGGGCCGAGGTTGGAAAGATGGCCTGCAGCAGCAACGGACGTGCGCCTGGATCGCGCACCAGCACGCGCACCACCAGCTCGCCGCTGGGTCCGGGCTCGAGGCCGACGTGGTCGATCCCGCGTCGCACGTGCTGCAGGATCTCGCGCTCGGGCTGATCCGGCACCAGCTGCAGCGGATCATCGCTTGCGGTTGCCAACACCTGCCCGCTGCGGTCGAACAGCGTCAGCTCTAGCGCGCCGGCTTGGCGGCGAAGACCGCCGAGGGTCAGGGTGAGCGCGGTTGCCGAGCGGTCCTGAATGCCATTGAGCAACTGCGCGCTGTACTTCATCAAGACGCGCTGATTGAGATCGAGCGAGGCCTGGTTGAGCGCCAGCGCGTCCTCCATCGCCGAATCGATCTCAACATCGAACCAGCTGTCGATGCCACGCATCAAAAAGCTCAGTGAGTAGTAGTAGACGACCCCGACCGGCAGCAGCGAGATCAGCGCGAACATCGCCAGCAGCCGCGCCGCGAGTCTGGAGCCGGCCGACTGGTGGCGCAGCGCGCGCACCAGTCGAACCGAGTTGGCGCCGACCAAGAGCGCGAGTACCAGCAGCCCGATCAGCACCAGCACCAACAGCGGCACGAAGATGCGGCTCAGCGCTTCGGAGTTCTGCACGGCGCTGGTCATCAGGTGCAGCGCCACCAGCAGGATCACCAGCAGGATGCTGACAGCGATGGCGCCGGGCTGCAGCAGCTGTCGCTTCAACATGCTCAAGGCGTCAGCGGCCACTTGGTCCAGCCGGTGCTTTGCTTCCAGCCGGAGCGCAGATAGGCCATGGGCCGCAGCGGCAGCGGGAGCTCCTCGATATCCATGGAGGCGCGCAGATGGACCTCGTAGTCGCGGTCCGGGTCCAGGCGTTGCTCGTTGATCAGGTACAGGTCCCTGAGCTCTCCGAGGGCGGCGACCGCGGCTTGGCGGGTGACGTAGGTACGGCCGCCTTGCTCGCCGGGCAGACGAGAGACCAGGTAGCGGCCAGATAAGGGCTTGTAGCGGATGCGGTAGCGCAGCCGTTGGTCGCTCAGGCTCTGATCCCAGATCCAGGCGCCTGCCTCGCGGACCTGAAGATGCACCTCGATGGTGAGCGGCACGCCATTCTCGAGGGCCTCGAGCGCGCGCTCACTGAACCGGTAGTCGATCTCGGCCGAGAGCAGGAAGCGACCGTCATCGCGGCGCGTTCTCAGATCGATGACGCTGAAATCGTCGGCGGCGCCTGAGCCGGCCGAGGTCAGTGCCAAGAGCAGCCCGAGCATCAGCGCCGCGAGCAGGCGCATGGGCCGAGCACGAGCAGACCGGAGGGTCATGGTCTTGCCTCGCCGCCACGCTCAGGGCCTTGCTTGGCCAGGAGCGCAAAGTAGAAGCCATCAGGTCCCTCATGCTCGGGCAACAACTGGCGGCCATGGGGGCGGGCGAGGCCGAGGGTCGCGCTGAGCGGAATCTCGGTGGCGTCGGCATGGCGGGCGAGGAAGGCGCTGATCTGCGCCTCGTTCTCCTCGGGCAGGATCGAGCAGGTGACGTAAAGGAGCCGCCCGTTGGGCTCGAGGGCGGGCCAGAGCGCCTCCAGCATCGCGGCCTGGGTGCGGGTCAGTGCGTCCAGGTCCTGCTCCCGGCGCAGTAGCTTGATGTCCGGATGACGCCGGATCACGCCGGTCGCCGAGCAGGGGGCGTCGAGCAAGATCCGCTGATAGGGGGCGTCGGCCCAGCCCCCTTCCGGTTGGGTCGCATCAGCCACCATGATTCGCGCCTCGAGGCCGAGGCGTTTGAGATTGGCGCTCAGGCTGTTGATTCGCTCGGCGCTGGCGTCGATCGCGGTCAGCTCGAGCTGACCCCCGGCTTGCTCGAGCAGGTGCGCGCTCTTGCCGCCAGGCGCGGCGCAGGCGTCGAGCACCCGATCGCCGGGCGCGGGCGCCAGTAGCGACGCGGCCCATTGGGCGCCGGCATCCTGCACCGAGACCAGCCCGTCGTCGAAACCCGGCAAGGCCGCTGTCGGGATGGGTCTGGTCAGGCGCAGGGCCTGAGGCTGGTCGCTCAGGGGGTGAGCGTCGATGCCGGCTGCGCTGAGGCGCTCGCGGTAGGCGGGCAGGCTGATGCGCGCGCGATTGATCCGCAAGAACAGTGGGCCGCGACCATGGCTCGCCGTCAGGATCGCCTCCCAATGCTCGGGCCAGGCGCGGCGAATCCGGCGCAGCAGCCAGGTCGGCATCAGCCAGCGTGCTGCCTCGTCGTCCTCGATCTGCGCGAGCAGAGGCTCGCGCTCGCGCTGAAATCGGCGCAGTGTCGCGTTGAGCAGGCCCGCGGCCCGGGGACGTTGCAACAGCCTGGTGGCGGCGACGGTTGCCGAGACCGCCGCGTGCGCCGGCACGCGCAGCTCGAGCAGCTGATAGAGACCGACCATCAGCAGCGAGCCGAGGATCTGATCCTGTGGCTTCAGTGGGCGTTGCAGCAGCCGTTCGCTGAGCGCTTGCAGGCGCGGCAAGAGCCGCAGCGTGCCATAGCTGAGCTCGGCGAGCAGTGCCTCGTCGCGCGCATCGCCGGTGATATCGCGGGTGCCGAGCGCGTCGGTGAGCGAGCGCCCGTCGGCACGGACCGCATGCACGACCCTGGCGGCTTGCGCACGAACCGCTGCACCGCTCGCGGGCGGCGGCGAGGCCGCTCTAGCCAAGTAGGCGTCCATCGACGACGCGTGCTCGTGCCAGATCGGCCGCGGCGATCGCGCGCTTGCCGGGCATCTGCAGACGCTGGATACGGAGCAGGCCGTTGCCGGTGGCGACATCAATGCCCTCCGGACCGGAGCCGACGATGGTGCCGGGGCGCGCGCTCGTGGCGGGTTGGCCGGGCTCGGGCGCGTCCAGTGGGCGGGCCTCCCAGATGCGGAGCGTCTCGTCGTCGAGTCGCGTTTGAGCCACTGGCCAGGGGTTGAAGGCGCGGATCTGGCGGTCGAGCTCCTCGGCCGTGCGCCGCCAGTCGATCGCGGCCTCGGATTTCTCCAGCTTGGCCGCATAGCAGGCCGCTTGCTCGTCCTGAGCTGCCGGCACGAGCGTCTGCTCGCAGATCGCCGGGAGGTGGTCGAGCAAGAGCTTAGCGCCGAGGGCCGCAAGCCGGTCGTGCAGGCTGCCGCCGGTCTCGCGGGGAGCGATCCGGGTGCGCTGCGAGACGAACACCGGACCGGTGTCAAGCCCTTGCTCCATACGCATCAGGCTGATCCCGGTGTCTGGGTCGCCAGCCGCGATCGCACGCTGGATGGGCGCGGCACCGCGCCAACGCGGCAGCAGCGAGGCATGGATGTTCACGCAGCCGAGCCGAGGGCAGGCCAGGATCGCCGGCGGCAAGATCAGGCCATAGGCGGCCACCACCATCAGGTCGGGTGCGAGCGCCTGCATGGTCGCGCGCGCCGCATCAGTCTTTAAGGACGCCGGCTGAAAGACGTCGAGGCCGGCATTGAGCGCGACCTGTTTGACCGGGCTCGGTGTCAAGCGTCGGCCCCGGCCCGAGGGGCGGTCGGGTTGGGTGTAGACGCCGACCACCGACCAGCCGCCGCCGATCAGGGCACTGAGGGCTGGAACGGCGAAGTCCGGAGTCCCGGCGAAGAGGAGGCGAGGGGCGCTCACCCGGTCGCTCCTGTGGATCTCGTTACAGCGATGCCTGGTGATGCGGCCTGCGCGCGCCTCGCGGTCATCAGATCGCTTGCCGCTGAGGTGTCGCTGACGGCGGTTGCGCGCCGCGCTTCTCCTTCTCGAGCTTCTTGCGAATGCGCTGGCGCTTCAGCGACGAGATGTGATCGACGAAGAGGTGTCCGTTGAGGTGGTCGATCTCGTGTTGGATGCAGACCGCGAGCAAGCCGTCGGCATCGAGCTCGAAGGGCTTGCCGTCGCGGTCGAGGGCGCGCACACGCACCCGATCGGCGCGTTTGACGGTCTCGAAGAAGCCTGGGACCGAGAGGCAGCCCTCGTCCATCTCCTCTTCACCCTGGAGCTCCAGGATCTCGGGGTTCACCAGCACCAGTGGGTCGTCGTGCTGCTCGGAGACGTCGATGACGATCACCCGTTTGGGCACATTGACCTGGATCGCGGCCAGGCCAATGCCCGGTGCTGCATACATGGTTTCGAGCATGTCGTCGATGAGGCGACGAACGTCGTCGCCGACCGAGTCGACCGGCTCCGCGGTGCGACGCAGCCGAGCGTCAGGGAAGGTGAGGATATCGAGTAGAGCCATAGGAAGTGGTCGTGACGTCGGTCAGCTCGACGCCGCACACGCGGCGCTGGGGCCCTGTGCGGTCGAGCAAAAATCGTCCGGTTAACATTGCGATGATACCCTATTGTGCAAGAGGGGGGCCGGTGTTGCCAATCGGCACCCTTGGCGAGCCGCAGCGAGTGAGGAGACACAGCATGACCAGAGTCGCAGCGCGGGCGAGAGGCTTGATCGCAGGGGCCGCGCCGCGGCTGCCGATGCTGCTGCTCGGCCTTGCGACGGCGCTGCTGGCACCGGCGCTGCTGGCACAGGTGGCGTTGCAGCCGAATGCCCCTGAGTCCTACAGCGTGCAGCCGGGGGACACGCTGTGGGGGATTGCTGGGCGTTTCCTGCAGGACCCTTGGCGTTGGCCGGAGGTCTGGGAGGGCAACCCCGAGGTGGCCGATCCGAATCTGATCTTCCCCGGCGAGCAGCTGGTGCTCGATCTGAGTCGAGCGGGCGCACCACGGATTCGACGTGCGCAGGGAGGGCTGCGCGTGGTGAAGCTCTCACCGCGGGTGCGGGTCACCGCGCTCGACACCGCGATCCCGACCATCCCGCTCGGCTCGGTCGCCCCCTTCCTGACCCGGCCTTGGGTCACCGAGGCGAAGGAGCTCGATGATGCGCCCTACGTCGTCGGCTTCCCACAAGAGCGCGTCCTCGCTGGGCGCGGTGATCAGATCTTCGTGCGCCGTATCATGCGCGCGAGCGAGTCCGGCTTCGAGGTGCTGCGCCCGGGCGAGGCCTTGCGTGATCCCGAGACCCGAGAGCTGCTCGGCTATGAGGCGCTCTATGTCGGTGAGGCCCGGTTGGAGCAGACCGGTGATCCGGCGACGCTGCGCATGACCAGCGCCACGATGCAGGTTCAGGTTGGCGACCGCGTGCGCCCGGTGCGCGACGAGACGGTCATCCGTAGCTTCCTCCCCCGGCCCGCGCCCCGAGGACTGGAGGGGCATATCATCTCGGTGCTCGACGGCGTCTCGCAGATCGGTCAGTACGACGTCGTCGTCCTCGATCGCGGCTCGCGCGACGGCGTCGAGGTGGGGCAGGTCTTTGGCGTCTACCGCGGCGGCGTCGAGGCCCCGGACCGCGTCCGGCGTCAGGGCCGCGACTGGAATTGGCGCAACGAGAGCCCGGCCGATAGCGCATTCTGGCTCGGCGATTGGGAGCTGACTGGCTGGGTGCGGGATCAGCCCGATCCCAACGCGCCGCTGCCGCTGCATCGCAAGGCCGAGCGCCTGTCCGAGACCTTCATTGTGCCGACCGCCCGCTCCGGGGTCACCATGGTGTTTCGCGTCTTCGATCGCGTCAGCTTTGCGCTGGTGATGAGCGCCACCCAGGCGATGCATGTTGGTGAGATGGTTGCGACACCAGAGACATGGTGAGGCGCAGTGGTGAGGCCATCAGCCCAACGGATGAGTCCGAGCTCTCGGCTTGGCTTGCCTTGGTCTTAGCGCCGGGTCTCGGACCGCGGCGCGTGGAGAAGCTGCTAGGCGCCTTCGGCGACGCCGCGGCCGCTTGTGCGGCGTCAGACTCGGCGTTGCGCGCGCTCGGCTTGGCACAGCCCATGATCGATGCGGTCCGCAGACCAGACCTGAGCAGCTTGAGCCAAGCGCTGCGTTGGGCGGAGCAACCGAACGCCGCCATCGTGCCGATCACCGATCCGCGCTATCCGGCGCGACTGGCGCAAGTGCCCGCGGCGCCGGCGGTGCTGTTCGTGCTCGGCGACCTGTCTTTGCTCCAGGAGCCGCAGCTGGCGATCGTCGGCAGTCGCAACCCGACCGCCGGGGGGTTGGAGACCACTCGCGCCTTCGCGGCCCACCTCGCCGGGCTCGGGCTGGTGATCACCAGCGGGATGGCGCTCGGGGTCGACCGAGCCGCTCACCTGGGCGCCCTCGAGAACGGGCGCACCATCGCGGTGTTGGGGACCGGACCCGATCGCGTCTACCCCGCCTCCCACCGAGAGCTGGCGCATCGGATCAGCGCTGAGGGCGCCCTGGTGAGTGAGTTTCCGCCCGGCGTCGGGCCTCAGCCGGGGCACTTCCCGCGCCGCAACCGCACCATCAGCGGCCTTAGTCTGGGGACCCTGGTCACCGAGGCCGCCCCGCGCAGCGGCTCGCTCATCACGGCGCGATATGCGGCCGAGCAGGGGCGCGAGGTGTTCGCGATCCCGGGCTCGATCCACAATCCGCTCGCGCGCGGCTGTCATGCCCTGATCCGCGAGGGCGCCAAGCTGATCGACAGCGTCGATCAGTTGCTCGAGGAGCTGGCGCCGCAGCTGCGGGATTATTTGGGCAACGATTGGCTCGGGAACGACCAGCAGGAACGCGGCCGGCAAGCGGACCGATCGCCGCAGGCTGCTGATGGCGCCTTGCCAGGTGCCCTGGGCGCTAGCGCGCCGGCACCCGAGACTGCCGCGACCGAGGGGCTCGACGCCGACTATCGATGCCTGCTCGAGGGCATGGGACGCGACCCGGTCGCCACCGATGAGCTGGTCGCGCGCACCGGGCTCTCGGCGCAGGCGGTCTCCTCGATGTTATTGCTGCTCGAGCTCCGAGGGCATGTATCATGTCTGCCAGGCGGGCGCTATTGCCGCAATGCTGGCTAGGTCTGCCGCTCGTTTGGCCGCGATGATCGCCAAATCGCCGTCCCCGAGGCCGGGGCTCGTCACGCAATCCGAGGACTCTGCATGTACGACAATATGGTCGATGTCCTGATCTATCTCTTCGAGAACTATATGAGCGGTGAAGCCATGCCGCCCGAAGATCACGGAGAGCTGGAGGACGAATTGACCAGTGCCGGCTTCACCAGCACCGAGGTCTCGCAGGCCCTGACCTGGCTCGATGACCTGGCGCGGCGCATGGAGCACAGCGACTACCGTGCGCGCGACCTCGCCGCGATGCGCATCTATACCCCCGCCGAGGCCACCAAGCTCGACCTCGAGGCGCGCGGGCTGCTGCTGTTCCTCGAGCAGAATGGCATCCTCGATGCGCTCAGCCGCGAGCTGGTCATCGAGCGCGCGCTGGCGATCGAGCAGACCTCGGTCTCGATGGACGAGCTCAAATGGGTGGTGCTGCTGGTCCTGATGAACCGTCCCGGGCAAGAGGACGCCTTCACGCAGATGGAGGAGCTGATCTACGGCGACGAGCCGGCCTATCTGCACTGACAAACCCCCTCGGCGGTTCGCCGAGGCGCGACCTGCTTGAGCGCCCCTCGTCCGCCAACGCCTCGCTGCGCGTCGGCTTCGGCCCGGCTTCGGCC
>CAZTYV010000006.1:35446-39009 GCA_964617675.1 uncultured Halochromatium sp.
GCGCCCCTCGTCCGCCAACGCCTCGCTGCGCGTCGGCTTCGGCCCGGCTTCGGCCTTGACGAACCCTTCCTCGATCGTATCTCCTAGCGCTCCACCTCAGCGCACTGGCAAGACTATGAATCTGGTTGTCGTCGAGTCGCCGGCCAAGGCGAAGACCATCAAGAAGTATCTGGGACCGGACTTCGATGTCGTGGCCTCGTACGGCCACGTTCGTGATCTGGTGCCCAAGGAGGGGGCGGTCGATCCTGAGCGCGGCTTCGAGATGAAGTATCAGATCATCGATCGCAACGAGAAGCACGTCCAAACGATCTCCAAGAAGCTCAAGACCGCGGACGCGCTCTACCTGGCCACCGACCCCGACCGCGAGGGCGAGGCCATCTCGTGGCACCTCTACGAGCTGTTGCGCAAGCGCCGGCAGATCGGTCAGCGGCCGGTCTACCGGGTGGTCTTCAACGAGATCACCAAGCGCGCGGTCAAGGAGGCCGTCGCCAATCCGCGCGAGCTCTCGGTCGACCTGGTCAACGCGCAGCAGGCGCGGCGGGCACTCGACTACCTGGTGGGCTTCAACCTCTCGCCGCTGTTGTGGAAGAAGGTGCGCCGCGGACTCTCGGCAGGTCGGGTGCAGAGTCCTGCGCTGCGACTCATCGTCGAGCGCGAGCAGGAGATCGAGGCCTTCCTTAGCCGCGAATACTGGACCGTTGAGGCCGATGTCGCCGATCGCGGCAAGGCCTTCAGCGCCAAGTTGGTCGAGTATGCGGGCGAGAAGGTCGAGCAGTTCACGATTACCGAGGAAGGGCACGCCCGCGAGGTTGAGCGCCAGCTGCTGGCGGCGGCCAATGGCAAGCTCAGCGTCGATAAGGTCGAGCGCAAGCAGCGCAAGCGGAACCCGGCGCCGCCGTTCATTACCTCGACCCTGCAGCAGGAGGCCGCGCGTAAGCTCGGCTTCACCGCGCAGCGCACCATGCGCACCGCGCAGCAGCTCTACGAGGGGGTCGATATCGGCGGTGGCGCGGTGGGTCTGATCAGCTACATGCGGACGGATTCGGTCAACCTCTCGCAGGAGGCGATCGCGGAGCTGCGCGAATTCATCGCTGAGCGCTATGGCGCCGATCACCTGCCGCCGCAGGCACGGCTGTTTAAGACCAAGTCAAAGAATGCCCAGGAGGCGCATGAGGCCATCCGTCCCACCTCGGTGCGCTACCAGCCGGAGCAGATCCAGGCGCATCTGACCAAGGATCAGGCCCGACTCTATGAGCTGATCTGGAAGCGGACGGTCGCGTGTCAGATGGCCCATGCGATCCTGAACCTGGTCTCGATCGATCTCGGCTGTGGTCCGGGCAATCGGTTTCGGGCGACCGGCTCGACCATCGCCGAGCCCGGCTTCATGCGCGTCTACCTCGAGGGACGCGACGATGAGACCGGCGCCGATGATGATGAGGAGCGGATGTTGCCGGATCTCAAGGAAGGCGCTCAGGTCGATCTGATCGCGATCCGTCCCGAGCAGCACTTCACCGAGCCGCCGCCGCGCTATTCGGAGGCCTCGCTGGTCAAGGCGCTGGAGGAGCTCGGGATCGGTCGCCCATCGACCTATGCGTCGATCATCTCGACGCTGCAAGAGCGCGAGTACGTCGAGCTCGACAAGAAGCGTTTCACCCCGACCGATGTCGGGCGTATCGTCAACAAGTTCCTGACCGAGCACTTCACCGCCTACGTCGACTACGATTTCACGGCCCGGCTCGAGGACGAGCTCGATGCGGTCTCGCGCGGCGAGGAGGACTGGATCCCGCTGCTCGAGCAGTTCTGGAAACCGTTCAAGGATCGCGTCGACTACACCCAAGAGCATGTCCAGCGCAGCGATGTCACGCAGGAGGCCATCGACGAGCAGTGCCCGAAGTGCGGCGGCCAGCTGGCGAAACGTCTCGGGCGCAATGGCTTCTTCATCGGTTGCTCCAACTATCCCGACTGTGACTACACGCGCGATCTAAACGCCGATAAGGGCGCGAGCGACGAGCCCGAGATCATTGAAGGACGGGCCTGTCCAGAATGCGAGGCGCCGTTGGCGGTGAAGCGCGGCCGGTATGGCAAGTTCATCGGTTGTACCGGCTATCCGAAATGCCGCTACATCGAGCCGCTCGAGAAGCCTGAGGACACCGGTGTCGAATGCCCCAAGTGCAAGGCCGGCACTCTGCAGAAGAAGAAGTCGCGGCGCGGCAAGGTCTTCTACTCCTGCTCGACCTATCCTAAGTGCGACTATGCGGTCTGGAATGAGCCCCTCGCCGAGGGCTGCCCCAAGTGCGGTTGGCCGGTGCTGACCTTGAAGCTGACCAAGACCAAGGGTGCGCAGAAGCTCTGCCCACAAAAGGACTGTGGCTTTTCGGCGCCTGCTGAGGATCACGAGTCCCCCGAGCCGTTGGGCGCCGATGCGGGCGGTGCTCGCAACGCCGTGAAGCCCGAGCCGGTGGCCTGATGTCGGCCGCGCAGAGTGTCCCACATCGGCCTGAGTCCGCTCCGAGACTCCTGGTCTGAGGCAGAGGTGCCATGGTGAATCGCTTCGATAGGGCCGGTTGCGGCCGCGTGCGACGGATTCGCGGGCAGGCTCGAGCCCTCTCCTCGGTGCGCACACCAGGCCAGCTCGGCGGTGTGACGCCATGAGGTCCATCGGCCCGAGCCCCTTTGGGTTGAGGCTGGCCGCACAAGCGATCGCCGCCGGCGAGGTGATCGCCTATCCCACCGAGGCCGTCTACGGGCTCGGCTGCGACCCGCTTGATGCGCGAGCGGTGCGGCGCATCCTGGCGATGAAGCAGCGCCCCGAGCGCAAGGGGCTGATCCTGATCGCCGCGGACCTGGAGGCGCTGAGACCGTTCGTGCTGCCCCTGGGGCCGGCTCGCATGGCCGAGATCCAGGCCTCTTGGCCGGGGCCGAGCACCTGGCTGTTACCGGCGCGTGAGGGGACTCCGACCTGGCTCACCGGCGAGCACGAGACCATCGCCGTGCGCATCCCCGGCCATCCACTTGCGCGCGCGCTCTGCGCGGCCTGGTCGCGATTCGGCGGTGGTGCACTGGTCTCAACCAGCGCGAATATCGCCGAGCAGGCGCCGGCGCGCAGCGCGCTCGAGGTGCGCCGTGCCTTCCGAGCGGGCCCGGACCTGATCCTCAACGCCCCCTGTGGCGGCAGCGCTCGACCCTCGGTGATCCGCGACGCCCGCACCGGACAGGTGTTGCGCGCCTGAATGGGCGCGTGACGGGCCATGATGACGCCCCGAGTCGAGACGGTGTCGCGCGTCGAACTGTCTTCGGCGGCTGTGGTCTACCCTGCCGAGGCTGAGGTTGCGGCCCGATGATGGCTCCGGCTGGAGCGCATCCCCTTCCCTATGATCCCTCCACGAGAATGCTCACCCTTAGAACGCTCAAGAGAGCCCTGCCGGCTGGATGCAAGATGTTAGCGATCGATCGTCCCTGTGATCTCCGAGCCCGTCTGTTGACCCTGGTGCTCCTCGTCAGCGCCAGTGGTCTGGCCCTGGCACAACCGTCGGCCTGTGCCGATGCCTGTCTGCTCGGAGCTG
>CAZTYV010000007.1:0-21114 GCA_964617675.1 uncultured Halochromatium sp.
CCGAGATCTGGCGCGATACCGACGGGCGGGTGACGCACTTCGTCAGCGCCATGGGCACCACTGGCACCATCATGGGCACCAGCCGTTATCTGAAGGAGCAGAGTCCCGAGGTGACCGTTGTTGGCGTACAGCCGCAGGAGGGCTCGAGCATCCCTGGCATCCGGCGCTGGCCGGAGGCCTACCTGCCCAAGATCTACGAGGCCTCGCGGGTCGATCGCATCATTGATGTCGCACAGGCCGAGGCCGAGGAGACCATGCGCGCGCTGGCCACCCGCGAGGGGATCTTCGCGGGGGTCTCGTCGGGTGGGGCGATCGCGGCCGCACTGAGATTATCCGCCGAGCTCGAGGATGCGGTGATCGTTGTGATCGTCTGCGATCGCGGAGATCGCTATCTCTCCACCGGCGTCTTTCCGAGCAACGGATGAGCAAGAAGCGCAAGTCTCTGCCGAGCGAGCCGATCGAGGCGCAGATCGAGTCCTTGGCCCATGATGGGCGCGGTGTCGCGCGCCTGGATGGTAAGACGGTGTTCGTGCATGGTGCCTTGGCCGGTGAGCGCGTGCGCGTGCGGTTGACGCGCCGCTTGCGCCGTCATGATGAGGCCGTGGTGACGGAGGTGCTCGAGCCCTCGGCGCAGCGGGTGGAGCCCCGATGCGCGCACTTCGGGGTCTGTGGCGGCTGTGCGCTGCAGCACATGGAGGCCGCGGCGCAGATCGAGAACAAGCAGGCGATCTTGGCCGACGTGCTGCAGCGGCTCGGGGGGCTGGCCCCAGCGAGCTGGCTCGAGCCGCTAAGCGGTGAGCATTGGGGCTATCGTCGCAAGGCGCGGCTTGGGGTGCGCTGGGTGGCGAAGAAGGGGCGGGTGCTGGTCGGCTTTCGCGAGCGGGGCTCGAGCTTCATCGCCGACCTGCAACGCTGCGAGGTGCTGACGCCCGCCGTCGGCGAGCGGCTTGGCGACCTCGAGCAGCTGATCCAGGGCTTGAGCATCCGCGAGCGGCTGCCCCAGATCGAGGTGGCCCAGGGCGACGGTCCGGTGGTCTTGGTGTTCCGGGTCTTGGACCCGCCGTCGCCGGCCGACTGCGATCGTTTTCTGAGTTTTGCCGCTGAGACCGGCTTCCACGTCTATCTGCAAGAGGGCGGGGTCGACAGCATCCGTCCGCTCGAGGGGCAGGCGGTTGACCTCGTCTACAGCCTGCCGAGCGAGGCACTGAGCTTCAGCTTCGAGCCGAGCGATTTCACGCAGGTGAACCTGGAGCTGAACCGCAAGATGATCGATCAGGCGTTGAGGTTGCTGGACCCTCAGCCGCACGAGCGTGTGCTGGATCTGTTTTGCGGGCTTGGGAACTTTACGCTGCCGATCGCGCGCCGGGCACGCGAGGTGCTGGGCGTTGAGGGCGACGCCGGCTTGGTCGCCCGCGCGGAGCGCAACGCGGCACGCAATGGGATTGAGAACGCAGGCTTCATCACCGCCGATCTCTATTCCGGGGCTGCCGCGCTCTCCTCGCTCTGGGCCGGGTCAGCATCCGCCCCACCCCAGGATCGGGCGTCTGGTCAAGCCGCTGAGCACGCCTTCGATAAGGCACTGCTCGACCCGCCGCGCACCGGTGCCCTCGAGGTGCTCGATGGCCTGGCGGCGGCCGGCGTGCGGCGCATCCTCTACGTCTCCTGCTATCCCGCAACCTTGGCCCGTGATGCGGCCAAGCTGGTCGGCGAGCTCGGCTATCGCCTCGAGGCGGCGGGCGCCATGGACATGTTCCCGCAGACGGCGCATCTCGAGGCGATGGCCCTGTTCGAGCGGGTCTGAGCCATGGCGATTGAGATCGAGCGCAAGTTCTTGGTAATCGACGAGCGCTGGCGTGAGCAGGCCGGGCCGGGCGTGCGCCTGATGCAAGGCTACCTGGTCTCGACGCCGCGGCTGAGCCTGCGCGCGCGGCTCGACGGCGAGCAGGGGCGTCTGACGATCAAGGGCGCGACCCGCGGCATCAGCCGCAGCGAGTACGAGTACGCGATCCCGGCCGCGGATGCGCGCGCGATGATGAGCGAGCTGGCCGAGACCGGGATCATCGATAAGCTCCGGTACCTGGTGCGCTGCGGGGCGCAGACCTGGGAGGTGGATGTCTTCGCCGGTGACAACGCCGGTCTGGTGCTCGCTGAGATCGAGCTTCAGTCGGAGGATGAGGCGTTCGAGCGGCCGCGCTGGCTCGGAGCTGAGGTCAGCGATGACCCGCGCTACTTCAACGCCAACCTGGCCCGCCATCCGTTCAAGGACTGGTGAGCCGCACCGCCTTGGGTCGACGCCGTTTTCGCTGTCTGCTCGGGCCGGTGCCGGTGCCGGTGCCGGTGTCGATGTCTGTGCTCGTGCTGGTGCGCGTTCTGGTCCTCGTTCTGATGATGGGGCTGGCCGCGCTGGGCGGCTGCGATTCGGGCGGCGACGCGGCTCGAGTCCCCGGTCGCGATGCCGGTCGCGATGCCGGTCGTGATGATCGTGCGATCGTGCTTGCGGTGACCCAGGCCCCGGCGAACCTTGACCCGCGATTGGCCACCGACGCTACCTCCGAGCGCGTCAACCGTCTCCTCTATGCGCGTTTGGTCGAGCTCGATGATGCCGGGCGGCCGATACCGGGTATCGCGCGCTGGGAGCAGCAGTCGCCGCTCGAGTACCAGTTCCGTCTCGAGCCCGACCGCGCCGATTTCAGCGACGGTCGTCGGCTGCAGGCCGCGGATGTGGCCGCGACCTATGCGTCGATCCTCAGCGACCGGCTTGCCTCGCCTCACCGAGCCCCGCTCGCGCTGATTGAGGCGATCGAGGTGCTCGATGACGAGCGGCTGCTCTTCCGTTTGTCCGAGCCGGACCCGTTGTTTCCGGCCTACCTCGCTATCGGCATCCTGCCCGCGGCGCTGATTGCCTCGGAGCATCCCTTTCAACGCCTGCCCGTGGGCAGTGGTCCGTTGCGCGTGCTGGATTGGCCCAGCGCCGATCGGCTCTTGCTCGAGCGGCGGCGCGATGGGCAGCGTCTGGTGCTCGAGCGGGTCAAAGACCCCAACGTGCGGGTCATGAAGTTACTGCGAGCGGAGGTCGATCTGTTGCAGAACGACTTGCCGCCAGAGCTCGTCGGCCTGCTGCGCGCTCAGCCGGGCGTGCGCGTGATCTCGGCGCCGGGGATCAACTTCTCCTACCTCGGCTTCAATCTCGCTGATCCGCTGACGGGTGATCGGCGGGTGCGGCGGGCCATTGCGCATGCGGTCGATCGCAAGGCCATCCTGCGTTGGCTGTTTCAGGGGCAAGGGCGATTGGCCGAGGCCCTGCTGCCCCCCGAGCATTGGGCCGGCGCCACCAGGCTCGCCGCTTACGGTTACGACCCAGCGCTGGCTCGGGCGTTGTTGCGTGAGGCGGGCTATGGTGGGCAACGGCGCCTACGGCTCTCGTACAAGACCTCGAGCGATCCATTCCGGCTGCGGCTGGCGAGCGTGCTGCAGGCACAGCTGGCCGAGGTGGGGATCGATCTCGAGATTCAGAGCTATGACTGGGGCACCTTCTTTGCCGATATCAAGGCTGGACGGTTTCAGCTGTTTGGGCTGACCTGGGTTGGTGTGCGCCTGCCGGATATCTTTCGCTATGCCTTCCACAGCACCTCGGTACCGCCGGATGGGGCCAACCGTGGCCGTTATCAGAATCCCGCGGTGGACACGCTCATCGATGCGGCGCGCTCGGAGCCCGATCTGACCCGCCAGGCCCTGCTCTACCGCCAGCTGCAGGAGCTGCTGCATCGCGACCTGCCGTACCTGCCGCTCTGGTATGAGCACCAGGTCCTGGTGATGCGCGAGGGCCTCACTGGCTATGGGCTGGCACCGGACGGCAACTACGATGGCCTCGCGCAGGTGGTGCGGCGGCTGGAGCCCGAGGTGCCGCCTCTGCCGCCTGAGTAAGGCGGGGATGTCGCCGAGTCCGGTGCCGGCGCGCTCTGGCTTGACATCGTGAGACCCGAGTCTAAACTTCATTTTTACATGAAGTTAGAAAGACTTTATCGGGTGCTATGTCAAGTTTTACTCCTGGTGCCGATCGCGCGATCGTGCATCGTCAACCCGCTGGGCGCCTGTCGTTCGGGGTGTCTCGCGGGCTCGTTGCTGCGCTCTTCCCGGTTCTCGTGCCGGTTCTCGTCCTGGCTCTCGCGCCAGTCCTGGCCGGCTGCGCGAGCAAGTCCGCCAGGACCTTCGAGGTGGCCGGCGAGACCTTCGATCTCAGCGGGCTCGAGCCGCAGCGCGCGGACGTGGTGGTCGCGGCGCTCTCGCAGATCGGAACGCCTTATGTCTACGGCGGTGAAACCCCGCATCGGGCGCTCGATTGCAGTGGCCTCACGTTGGTTGCGCATCAAGCGGCCGGGATGAGTATCCCGCGCGTCTCGACGGCGCAACAAGCCGCCGCGCGTCCGCTCCGGGGCCATCCAAAACCCGGGGACCTGGTCTTCTTCAAGACGGGGCCGAGCCAGTATCACGTGGGTCTGATGGTCGACCAAGATCGTTTCGTGCATGCCTCGACCTCGAAACGACGAGTCAGGCTGGCGAGTCTCGATAGCCCTTACTGGCGGCAGCGCTTCTTGGGCGCTGGGAGCTACCTGTAACAAGCACCGGCGCGAGCGGGCGTGTGCGCTGAGGCGGGTCCGGATGGCTGCACACGGATCGGAACAGGCTCGGGTGGCTGTTGTCTAGAGCACTGTGGAGACGTTGAGCGTTGCCTTGGCCGGGCCTCGGCAGGGCCGTCGCCTCTGCCGCGATCCCTGCAAGCCGGGCGGCTTGCTCGCGTTTTCAGCATCGTTCGTGCACAATGTGGGGCGGTCCGGGCCCGCGTGGTGACGCCGGGCCGTTTGAGCAATCTCAGTCCACGCTCTGAAGGAGACGTCAGAATGTCCGATAAGCCAATGAATAAGAGCCGTCGCGACGCCGTCAAGATGATGCTTGGTGGTCTCGCCTCGGTGCCGCTGGTCAACCTGGTCGGCATCGCTGCCGCTCAGGCGCAAGACCTGCCGCACGTCGATCCGGCAACGGATCCGACCGCGCAGGCACTGAAGTACGTCGCCGATGCGACCCAGGCTGACCGTGCGGCCGCGGCTCGTCCGGGCAAGCCGCCGGAAGAGCAGTTCTGCAATAACTGCCAGTTCGTGCTCGCCGATTCGGGTGAGTGGCGCCCCTGCAGCCTGTTCCCCGGCAAGGCCGTGCACGAGACCGGCTGGTGTGCGTCCTGGACGCTGAAGGCAGGCTGAGACCGCGCCTCCTGATGCGGCGCTAGCCGCCGCTCCGCGGGGCGATTCTTCGCCCCGCGACTCGATCGATGTCGATATCGATGCAGCGCTACCTCGACTGCCTCGTCGAACCTTCCGAGTCCAGCCTCTCCTCCGAGCCCCGCCTCAGTCTTCGGCAGCGTCCGCCCCGGCTGTCGGGTTGTGCACGGCCTCTCACTTCGATGTCGCCGTTTTGCACCTTGGCCCGATTGCGACATTGATCGCGTTCCGCCCAGTCCTTAGGTTATCCCTTTGCGGTTGGCACCTCAGTACGGGCCGGTCTGGCTCGGGTGCCTCGCGTCTACCCGCCGTTCTCGTTGGTTTTTATTCATGAGTCTCGCGCTTCTTCCCGTGACCCGCCAGCTCTTCGTTCGCGCGGTCCTCTGGGCGCTGATCGGTGCGATCTACGCGCCTTTGTTCATCGTGCTCGAGGCGCTGATGGCGCCTTACCTGGGCGACTTCGCCTTCATTGGTGCGGCCATGGGTGCCGGGGCCATTGGGGCTTCCTACTACAGCGCACGACAAGCCTCTCTGGTGGCGAGCCTGATCGGCGCCGGCGGCTCTCTGCTGGTGCTGCTAATGTTGCACGAGCAGACGGCCTTCTGGCACACCGCGCTGGTCTGCGGCGCGCTCGGCGTTGCGGCGGGGTTCTTGATCGAGTTCCCAACGCGCTGCACCGCGAACGTGCCGGCGAAGGCCTTGGTGGGCGCCTTCACGGGGGCGGCCTCGGGCGTCGTGCTCGCAGCCCTCGCGCTGGCTGGACTGGGGGTTTCCCCGGTCGTTGCGGTCGCCTTCTTGGTCTCGGTGAACGGCGTGGTCTATGTCGCCTCGGTGCGTTGGGTCGCGGCGAGTGCGGGCGGCTTACCGCGGCAGTGGTGCCCGGTCGCGGAGGCCGTCGTCATTGGCCTTGTCGCCATCATCGTCGGCGGCAGCATCTGGGCCTTTGCCATGAGCATCTCCGGCTTCGATCATCCCGGCCATCTCCTGCCGGTGATCGAGACCACCTCGGCGATCCTGCCGTTCGCCGTTGCCGCCGGCGCTGTCGCGGGTGGGGTCACCGGCTCGCTGCTGGAGATGTTCAATTTCGACTGGATCGACGATCTGTGAGGCGCCAAGGCGGCGCTCGCGGCGGCGAGAGGGATTCCGATTGTGGCTAAGGGCAAGGGCGACCGGCGCTGGATGCAGCGCCATCTCAGTGATCCCTACGTGCAGCAGGCGCAGCGCGACGGCTATCGCTCGCGAGCGGCCTACAAGCTGATCGAGCTTGACCAGCGCGATCGATTCTTGCGGCCGGGCCAGCTCGTGGTCGACCTCGGTGCCGCACCTGGCGGCTGGTCGCAGGTTGCCGCCAAGCGGGTCGCTCCCAAGGGGCGGGTGATCGCGATGGACCTGCTTGAGATCGAGCCGATCGGTGGCGTCGAGATGATTCGCGGCGACTTCCGAGAGGACGCGGATCTGGCGCGTCTATGCGGGCTGATTGGCGAGACGGCTGTCGATCTTGTGCTTTCGGATATGGCCCCAAACGTGTCTGGCATGGCGGCGGTCGATCAGCCGCGGATGATGTATCTGGTGGAGCTCAGCATGGACTTCGCATCAAGGTTTGCGAAACCCGGAGCGACCTTGGTCATCAAAGCGTTCCAAGGCGAGGGATTCGACACCACCTTGAAGGCGTTGCGGCAGCAGTACCAGAGCGTCAACATCCGCAAACCAGGTGCGTCGCGTCCGACGAGTCGTGAGGTCTACCTAGTAGCGAAAGGCCGCCAACTGGGTTAACGTCCTACTTATCGTTCATCATTTCCGTGGCCTTCTCGGCCTGCCTTAAGTGCCGAGAATCGCTGCTCAATACGAGGTCGATGCCGTGAGTGACATGGCGAAAAATCTGATCCTGTGGGTGGTCATCGCGATCGTGCTGATGTCCGTGTTCAACAACTTCACGGCCACGCAGTCGAGCCCGCAGACCCTCGCGTATTCCGACTTCATCGAGCAGGTCCAGCAAGGCCAGGTGAAAGAGGTGACAGTCCAAGGGCGCACCATCGAGGGCGTGAGCCAGAATGGTCAGCGCTTCACGACCTACAGCCCGGGCGACGATGGGCTGGTGGGCGATCTGCTCAACAACAACGTCGAGATCCGTGCGGCGCCGCCTGAGAAGCCCTCGGTGCTGATGCAGATCCTGATCAACTGGTTCCCGCTGTTCATCCTGATCGGGCTCTGGATCTTCTTCATGCGCCAGATGCAAGGCGGTGCTGGCGGGCGTGGGGCCATGTCCTTCGGCAAGAGCAAGGCGCGCATGCTGAGCGAGGATCAGGTCAAGGTGACCTTCGCCGACATGGCCGGTGCCGAAGAGGCCAAGGAGGAGGTGGTCGAGGTTGTCGATTTCCTGAAGGACCCGTCGAAGTTCCAAAAGCTCGGCGGCAAGATCCCGAAGGGTGTGCTGATGGTGGGTCCGCCCGGCACCGGTAAGACGCTACTCGCGCGCGCGATCGCCGGTGAGGCCAAGGTGCCTTTCTTCACGATCTCGGGCTCGGACTTCGTCGAGATGTTCGTCGGCGTCGGCGCCTCCCGCGTGCGCGACATGTTCGAGCAGGCAAAGAAGCATGCCCCCTGCATCATCTTCATCGACGAGATCGATGCGGTCGGCCGCCATCGTGGCGCGGGTCTCGGCGGCGGTCATGACGAGCGCGAGCAGACGCTGAACCAGCTGCTGGTCGAGATGGATGGGTTCGAGGGTAATGAGGGCGTGATCGTCATCGCCGCGACCAACCGTCCCGACGTGCTGGACCCCGCGCTGCTGCGCCCAGGCCGCTTCGACCGTCAGGTCGTGGTCCCGCTGCCCGACGTGCGCGGCCGCGAGCAGGTGCTCAAGGTCCACATGCGCAAGATCCCGACTGCGGAGGATGTGACCCCGTCGCTGATCGCACGCGGGACCCCGGGCTTCTCCGGCGCCGACCTGGCCAATCTGGTCAATGAGGCGGCGCTGTTCGCGGCGCGCGCCAACAAGCGCCTGGTCGACATGGAGGACCTGGAGAAGGCGAAGGACAAGATCATGATGGGCGCCGAGCGCCGTTCGATGGTGATGTCCGAGGACGAGAAGAAGCTGACCGCCTACCACGAATCGGGCCATGCCATCGTCGGGCGGCTGGTGCCGCAGCACGATCCTGTGCACAAGGTCAGCATCATCCCGCGTGGCCGGGCGCTGGGCGTGACCCTGTTCCTGCCGGAGGACGACCGCTTCAGCTATAGCAAGCAACGTCTGGAGAGTCAGATCTCGAGCCTGTTTGGTGGTCGGATCGCCGAAGAGCTGATCTTTGGTGCCGACATGGTCACCACCGGGGCCTCGAACGACATCCAACGCGCGACCGATATCGCCCACAACATGGTCACAAAGTGGGGCCTGTCCGATAAGCTGGGCCCGCTCACCTATAGCGAGGATGAGCAGGAGGTCTTTCTGGGCCACTCGGTGACGCAGCACAAGTCGGTCTCGGATGAGACCACGCATCTGATCGACAAGGAGGTGCGCAACTTCATCGATCGCAACTACGAGCGTGCCAAGACCATCCTCATCGAGCATACCGAGCAGTTGCATGCGATGGCCGCTGCGCTGATGAAGTACGAGACCATCGATGCTGACCAGATCGGTGACATCATGGAAGGGCGTGATCCTCGGCCGCCGAAGGACTGGGGTGCCGACGAGCCGAAGCGCCCCGGTGGCGGCGCCGATGCACCGGTGACGCCGACGCCGGATGGCCGCCCGGCATCGGGGCCGATCGGCGGACCTGCAGGCGAGCACTGATGGGCGCGTCGTCTACCGCCATGCTCGAGATCCCATGACGAGACTCGCGTGCGGGGGCCGGTCGCTGGACCTGGCCGGACCCTGCGTCATGGGTGTACTGAATGTCACCCCCGACTCCTTCTCGGACGGGGGTGATTTCATTTCTGTCGAGCGCGCCCTTGCGCGGGCGGAACAGATGGTCGCCGAGGGTGCGGCGATCATTGATGTCGGCGGCGAGTCGACGCGCCCTGGTGCGGCGCCGGTGCCCGAGTCGCTCGAGATCGATCGCGTGGTGCCGGTGATCGAGGCATTGGCGGCGCGGGTCGAGGTGCCAATCTCGATCGATACCTCCAAGCCCGGGGTGATGCGCGCCGCGGCGCGCGCAGGTGCCGGCATCATCAACGACGTGCTCGCGCTGCGTGCGCCTGGGGCGTTGGCGGCGGTCGCCGAGCTGGATCTGCCGGTTTGCCTGATGCACATGCAGGGCGAGCCGCGTACCATGCAGCGCGAGCCGCACTACGACGATGTGGTCGCCGAGGTGGTCGCGTTCTTAGAGGCGCGGGTGCTCGCCTGCGAGCAGGCGGGTATCGCGCGCCAGCGTCTGCTCCTCGATCCCGGTTTTGGCTTTGGCAAGACCCTCGCGCATAATCTCACCCTGTTGGCGCGGTTGGATCGGCTCGCCAGCCTGGGGCTGCCGCTTCTGGTGGGCGTATCGCGCAAGTCGATGCTGGGCGCCATCACCGGTCGTGATGTGCAGGATCGTACCGCCGCTGGTGTGGCGGCGGCGATGCTCGCGCTGGCTCGCGGCGCCCTGATCATCCGCACGCACGATGTGATGGCGACCCAGGATGCGATCCGGCTGTTCAGTGCCGTGGCCGCGTTCGAGTCTTGAGCCGAGTCGCCGGCCGTTGCCACGCGTGCCTTGGCGCTGGCCGCTGGCAGACAGGTTGCACGAAGGTGAAGCATTGAAACGCAAGTATTTCGGCACCGATGGGATTCGGGGACGCGTGGGTGATCCCAGCGTCAGTCCGGATTTCGTCGTCAAGCTCGGTTGGGCCGCGGGCCGCGTCCTCGGTCAGGCCGATGGCAGCACGATCCTGATCGGCAAGGACACGCGGATCTCGGGCTATATGTTCGAGTCAGCACTCGAGGCCGGTCTGGTCGCCGCCGGGGTCGATATCCGGCTGCTCGGCCCGATGCCGACGCCCGGTGTGGCCTACCTCACGCGGACCTTTCGTGCCGCGGCTGGGATCGTGATCACGGCCTCGCACAACCCGTATGACGACAACGGCATCAAGTTCTTCTCGAGCGACGGCGACAAGCTGCCCGATGCCGTCGAGCAGGCGATCGAGGCTGCGATCGACCAGCCTCTAAAAACGGTCGCCTCGGCCGACCTGGGGAAGGTGCGGCGCGTCGAGGACGCGGCCGGGCGCTACATCGAGTTCTGCAAGAACAGCGTGCCCGCGGCGACCTCGCTCAAGGGGCTGAAGTTGGTCTTGGACTGCGCAAACGGCGCCACCTACAATGTTGCGCCCTATGTCTTCGAAGAGCTTGGGGCCGATGTGGTGACCATCGGCGCGCGCCCTGACGGCTTCAACATCAATCGCGAGGTCGGCTCGACCAAGCCCGGCGCCTTGGCTGAGGCGGTGGTCGCCGAGGGCGCCGTGCTGGGCATTGCCTTCGACGGCGACGGCGATCGGCTCATGATGGTCGATGGTGCTGGTCGGGTCGTTGATGGCGACGCGCTGATCTACATCATCGCCAAGTCGAGGCTGCTCAATGGGGAGCTTCGCGGCGCGGTGGTCGGGACCCTCATGAGCAATCTTGGCCTCGAGCTCGCGCTGAGCCGGCTCGGGATCGGCTTCGTGCGCACGCAGGTGGGCGACCGCTACATCATGGAACGGCTCAAGCTCGACGGAGGCATGCTCGGCGGCGAGCCGTCCGGGCATATCATCTGCCGCGATCGCACTACCACCGGTGATGGCATCATCGCCGCGCTGCAGGTCTTGCAGGCGTTGAGCGATGCCGGGGTGACCCTGGAAGAGGCCGCGCGCCCGGTTGAGCGTTACCCCCAGGTGCTGATCAACGTACGGCTAGAGCGGCGCGTCGACGTTATGTCTCGCCCCCGTATCCAAGACGCCGTCCGAGCGGCCGAGACCAGCCTCGGCGAGCAGGGCCGGATCCTGCTCCGCCACTCGGGCACCGAGCCGATGGTGCGCGTCATGGTCGAAGGTGCTGATCCGCGTGCCGTGCAGGCCCATGCTGAGCAGTTGGCAGCGCTGGTGCGTGAGGAGCTGGGGGCCTAGGTCGATGGCGACGAGCTCGATGCATGGCATGTGGTCGTCGCGAATGGCCTTCATCTTCGCGGCGACGGGCTCGGCCGTCGGCCTCGGTAACATCTGGCGGTTTCCCTATACGGCCGGAGAGTATGGCGGCGGCGCCTTCGTCATCGTCTACCTGATCTGCGTCGCCGCGATCGGCATCCCGATCATGATCTCGGAGATCATGCTTGGTCGCCGTGGCCGACAAAGTCCGATCAACAGCATGCGCGCGCTGGCCGCAGAACGGGGCGTGACCCCCGCGTGGCAGTTACTGGGTTGGATGGGCATCCTGTCGGGCTTCTTGATCCTGTCCTTCTACAGCGTGATCGCCGGCTGGACCCTGGCCTACGTCGTCCGTGCCGCGAGCGGTCAGTTTCTGGGCCTCGACGCTGGGGGCTCGACGGCGATCTTCGCGGCGCTGACCGCGGACCCGGAGCGCTTGCTGGCCTGGCATACCATCTTTATGGTGATGGTGGTCATGGTGGTGGCGCGCGGCGTCGCTAACGGACTCGAGCAAGCCGTGCGGTTCTTGATGCCGGCCCTGTTCCTATTATTGGTGGTCATGGTGATCTACGCCTCGCAGGCGGGCGATTTCGCCGCCGGTCTCAGCTACCTGTTCACGCCCGATTTCGGCGAGCTGCAGGCCAACGCGGGCGAAGCAATCCTCAGTGCCATGGGCCAGGCGTTCTTCAGTCTCAGCCTGGGGATGGGCGCGATCATGATCTACGGCTCCTATCTCAGCAGTCACGCCTCGATCAGCCGCAACGTCGCCATCATCGCCGGCATGGACACGCTCGTGGCCCTGCTCGCGGGACTGGCGATCTTCCCGATCGTCTTCGCCAATGGGCTCGAGCCGGGCGCCGGGCCTGGGCTGATCTTCGAGACCCTGCCGGTTGCGTTCGGGCAGATGCCGTTTGGGGCCTTCTTCGGCTCGCTGTTCTTCGTGCTGCTGGTGTTTGCGGCTTGGACCTCGGCGATCTCGCTGTTGGAGCCGATCGTGGCCTATCTGGTCGAGAATAAGGGCTTCAGCCGGGTGCGTGCCGCGCTACTGTCGGGGGGCATGGTCTGGCTGCTGGGTATCGCCTGTCTGCTGTCACTGAACGAATGGTCGGGCTTCACCGTCTTCGGCAAAGGGATTCTGGACCTCTTCGATTATGTGACCGCGAATGTGCTGCTGCCGCTGGGCGGGATCTTCATCGCGATCTTTGCCGGCTGGGTGCTCGATGAGCAGATCTCGCGACAAGAGCTTGGGATCAGCAATGGTGCCTTGATCTACCGTCTCTGGCGGCTGCTGATCCGCTGGGTCGCGCCGCTGTGTGTCATCTTGGTGTTCTTGAATGCGATTGGATTGATTTGACGTGCCACTGGTAAAGAAAAGTGCCCTGGTGCGTCACACGGCGCAGCAGATGTTCGACCTGGTGGCGGACGTGGAGGGTTATCCGCGGTTTCTGCCTTGGTGTCAGGGGGCGACCTTGCTGTCGCGCAACGATGATGAGCTCTGCGGGCGCATTGAGGTGGCCCGGCTCGGGGTGAGACAGGTGTTCTCGACCTGTAACAAGCTCGAGCCGCCGGAGCGCATGTATCTGGACCTGAAGGACGGTCCGTTTCGTAAACTCAGTGGCGTCTGGATCTTCACTCCCCTGCGCGAGGATGCCTGCAAGGTTGAGCTCGAGCTGGATTTCGAGTTTTCCGGACGCCTGATCGACAAGGCCTTTGGCGGCGTGTTCGGGCAGATCGCGAACTCGCTGGTAGATGCCTTTTGCAAGCGAGCAGACGAGATCTATGGCGACTGATCAGACGGTTGATGTGGAAGTGGCCTATGCGCGCGAGCAGGCGCAGGCGCTCGTGGCGGTGACCGGCGCGTCCGGTATGACGGTGGCAGAGGCGATCGAGCGCTCGGGCATCCCAGCTCGCTTCCCGGAGATCGACCTCGATGTGAACAAGGTCGGCATCTTCGGCAAGGTGGTGAAGCTCGATCAGGTGCTCGCCAGTGGTGACCGGGTTGAGATCTATCCGCCGTTGATTGCCGATCCGAAGCAGGCGCGCAAGACGCGTGCCGGCGACGCTGAGCCGCGAGCTAAGCCCAAGCCGAAGGCCGCCGAGTCCTGAGGGTCGCCTCGAGCCGCGGTCAGTCCTCGGTCTCGAGGCCAACGGCATTCAGGGTGCGCGAGATGATGCCGCGATCATCACGCCAGTCCGGCACATCGACGATCACCATCTCCTCCTCGAGAGCGACCTCTGCCCGTGCCGGGTCAGGCTGGGCAAACCCCTCGATGCTCGCGAGCTGGCCTTCTTCGAACCAGAGCGTGAGGCGTTTGATCTCCATCGGGTTGTGACCTCGCCGGATCGTATAGACGTAATCCCAGCGGTTGGTATGGAACATGTCGGTCAGCAGCGGCGTGCCCAGCAGGAAGCGAACCTGCTCAGGACTCATCCCCAGCTCGACCTGGTCGATCATGGATTCGGTGATGATATTGCCCTGCTGGACCGTCATCTTGTAGACGAACGGGAGGTTCGACAGCACCGAGGCGCGATGCGGGTCGTCCGCTCGCTTTCCCCGCGCGCACCCGGTCAGCGCCAGGGCAAGACCGAGGAGCAGGGAGAGTCCAAGAATGACAAGCCTTCGCATTAATCTGTTATAAAGGGTCGGTCAATAAGGCTCGAATAGTATCTCACATGAGCGGGCGGCATCGCTGCGTTGTGCGCAGGCCGCGCGCGACGCACGCGGGTCGGACGAGGTAGGGCACCATGGAGAACCAACAGCAGATCAAACAGGCCGGCCTCAAGGTCACCGTGCCGCGCCTGAAGATTCTCCATATCCTGGAGACGAGTGAGCAGCGGCATCTGAGCGCCGAGGAGGTCTACAAGGAGCTCCTGGCGGCGGAAGAGGAGATCGGGCTGGCCACGGTGTATCGGGTGCTCACCCAGTTCGAGAGTGCCGGGCTGGTGATTCGTCATCACTTCGAGGGCGGGCAGTCGGTCTTCGAGCTCAATCGCGGTGGCCACCACGATCATCTGGTCTGTGTGAAGTGCGGAGCGGTGATCGAGTTCTTCGACGAGGTGATCGAGGAGCGTCAGCGGGCGGTGGCCGCGCGCAACGGCTTCAAGATCGTCGAGCACGCGCTGGTGATCTATGGCGACTGTCTCGAGGGCGAGCATTGCCCGCGACGCGCGGGGAAGGCCGCAACCTGAGCCGCACGGGTCGTGCTGCGATGCCTGGGTTTGCCGACGCGATGCGCCTTGTCGTGAGCATCGCGGACCAAAGGCTCTTACTGCACGCCGGCGACGGGCGGCGCGAGAGCTTCTCGGTATCGACCGCGCGGCTTGGTCCCGGTGAGGTATTTGGCAGTGGCTGCACGCCTCGCGGGCAGCACCGAGTTCGCCTCAAGATCGGGGCCGACTGCCCGCTTGGCGCCGTGTTTCGGGGCCGGCGTTGGACTGGTGAGGTCTACTCAACGGCGCTGGCCGCGGCCGACCCGCGGCGAGATTGGATCCTGAGCCGCATCCTGTGGCTCACCGGCTGTGAGTCGGGCCGTAATCGCGGCGGAGCGGTCGATACGCTTCGGCGCTTCATCTACATCCATGGCTGCCCGGATACCGAGCCGATGGGCGTCGCGCGCTCGCACGGCTGTATCCGGATGCGCAACGCGGATCTGATCCGACTCTTCGAGCGCGTGCCGCTCGGCTGTCCGGTGCTCATCGACTGAGTCACCCGGGATGCTGCATCAGCTCAGCGTTCGTCTCGGGGCCGCGCTCTTGGTGATGCTCGGTGCCTGCAGCCTGGTGTTTCTGTTGATCCATCTGATCCCGGGCGACCCCGTTGAGGCCATGCTCGGAGAGACGGCACGTGCCGCCGACCGCGAGGCGATGCGCAGTGCCCTGGGTCTCGATGCGCCGCTTTGGCAACAATACCTCGACTATCTCGGCGGTCTGTTGCGGCTCGACCTCGGTGTGTCGCTGCGCGAGCAGCGCCCGGTGGCGAGCATCCTGGCCGAGCGTCTGCCGCCGACCTTGGTGCTCACGAGCGCCGCGCTGCTGCTCGCCGTGGTGATCGCGGTACCGCTCGGTGTCCTCGCCGCGCGTCATCAACGCGGGAGACTCGATGGCCTGGCGATGGGCTTCTCGCTGCTCGGCATGGCGGTGCCCAATTTCTGGCTTGGACCGCTGCTGATCCTGGTGTTCTCGCTTTGGCTGGGCTGGACGCCGATCAGCGGCATGCAAGGGCCCCTGAGCCTCATCCTGCCGGCGATCACGCTAGGGACCGGGCTGGCGGCGGTACTGGCGCGGATGGTTCGTGCCAGTCTGCTCGAGGTGATGGGCGAGGATTATGTGCGCACCGCGCGCGCCAAGGGTCTCGCGGAGGCCGACGTCCTGCGCCATCATGCCCTGCGTAATGCCTGGCTGCCGGTCTTGACGCTGCTCGGGCTGCAGCTCGGTGCCTTGCTCGGTGGTGCGGTGATCACCGAGACCATCTTCGCCTGGCCCGGGATCGGTAGCCTCTTGGTCGAGGCGATACAGGCCAGGGACTTCCCGGTGGTGCAAGGGGCCGTGCTGCTGATCGCCGCGCTCTATGTCGCGGTCAACACGGCCACCGACCTGGCCTATCTCTATGTTGATCCGCGCGTGAGATCGGTTTGAGCGATGCTGAGGGTGCTGCCGATCGCAATCCTGTTGCTCTGGGGGCTGGGCGCGCTGCTTGGTCCGGCGTTGCCCTTGGCGCCGAACCAGATTGCGCTGCCCAAGATCCTCGAGGGGCCGAGCTGGGCGAGCCCACTGGGTACCGACGACCTCGGGCGGCCGGTGCTCGATCGGCTGATCGTCGGCGCGCGCACCTCGTTCCTGGTTGCCACCGGCGTCGTCACCCTATCGCTGTTCATCGGGGTGCTGGTCGGTGGACTCGCCGGCTATCTTGGGGGTTGGTGGGACCTCACGCTGATGCGGCTAATCGATGTCTTCCTCGCCTTTCCAGGTATCCTGCTGGCAATCGCACTGGCCGCTGTGCTTGGCCCGGGTCTTGGCAATCTCGTCGTCGCCCTCGCGGCCGTTGGCTGGGTCGGCTATGCCCGTCTGACTCGGGCCCAGGTGCTCTCGCTGCGAGAACGCGATCATGTGCTCGCGGCGCGGGCGTTGGCCGTCGCCGGTCCGCGCATCCTCGTGCGGCACCTGCTGCCGTTGGCGGCAGCGCCGCTGATTGTTGAGGCCACCTTTGGTGTGGCCTCGGTGATTGTGGCCGAGGCCGGACTCTCGTTCCTGGGGTTGGGGATTCAACCGCCAGCGGCCTCTTGGGGCAGCATGATTCGCGATGGCGTGGCCTACATGCTGGTGGCGCCGCATCTCGTCTTGGCGCCCGGGCTGGCGCTGTTCGCGGTGGTGTTGGCGGTGAACCTAGCCGGCGATCAGCTGCGCGATCGACTCGATGTGCGCGCGCTGAGGCGCTGACGCAGCGAACGAGCCGGTCGGCCCCCGCGCCGGCTTAGGTTTCAATGTTGCCGGGGCCTGCTCGGCGCGTAGGAGACAGACGACATGACGATGACCATCACGCACACGGCAGGGCCGGGCGGCGGACGACCGCTCGGAGCCGTGATGCTCGACCTGGAAGGGATCGAGCTCAGCGGCGAGGAGCGCGAGCTCTTGCGCCATCCCGCGGTGGCTGGCGTCATCCTGTTTCGGCGCAATTTCGTCGAGCCGCAGCAGCTGAGGGCGTTGATCCAGGCGATCCGAGGCGCGGATGACCGAGGGCTGCTGATCGCGGTGGATCAGGAGGGCGGCCCGGTGCAGCGCTTCCGTGAGGGGCTCACCCGCCTGCCGGCAGCATCGCGATTTGGTGCGCTCTACGAGCGGGACGCGCGGGCCGGGCTGGATGCGGCGCGCGCGGTCGGTTGGCTCATGGCCGCCGAGCTGCGTGCGCTTGACGTCGATTTCAGTTTTGCGCCGGTCCTTGATGTCGAGCAGGGGGTGAGTCGGGTGATCGGCGAACGGGCATTCGCGACCTCGCCCGAGGCGGTCGCCGCGCTGGCAACGGCTTGGCTGGAAGGCGTGCACAGCGCTGGCATGGCCGGCTGTGGCAAGCATTTCCCCGGTCATGGAGGGGTCGTGGCCGATTCCCACCTCGAGCTGCCAGAGGATCGGCGCGACCTCGCTGTGCTCGAGTCCTTCGACCTGCTACCCTTCCGGCGCCTAATGGCGTGCGGCCTCGAGGCGATCATGCCCGCCCATGTGCGCTATTCGACCGTGGCGCCTGAGCCCGCCGGGTTCTCGGCGTTTTGGCTGCGCGAGCTGTTGCGCGGCCGGCTGCGTTTCGATGGTGCCATCATCAGTGACGACCTCAACATGGCCGCCGCGGATGCCGGTGGCAGTCCCCCAGAGCGTGCCTTGCGCGCGCTGCAGGCCGGCTGCGATCTGGTCTTGATCTGCAACAATCGCCCGGCCGCCACGGCCGTGGTCGAGGCTGTGGCTGACTGGCAGGTTCCGGCCTCGGCGCGGCGACTCGAGGGGCTGCGCGCCCGCCCGGGCGTCGATTTGAGTCATGGCGATCGGCGCCACGCGGCGTTGGCCGCGATCGCTGAGCTACCCGAGTAGGACTGGCCGACACCGGGACCGCTCGCTTCTGGTTGAACGATCGATAGCTCGAGCGGTGGGCTCGGGCGAGGAGATGCATCTCGATGAACAAGATGACCACTGATCAATACGAGGCGATTGCGACCCGCTGCGACCGTCTCGTCTCGAACGCCGAGGTCGAGGCCGCGCTGGAGCGCATGCGCGATGCCATCAGCGCCCAGCTCGGCGGCAAGGACCCGGTCGTGCTCTGCGTGATGACCGGTGGCATCGTCGCGACCGGGCTGCTGCTGCCTCGGTTGGACTTCGCGCTGCGTCTGGACTACGCGCACGCCACCCGGTATCGGGGCGCGACCAGCGGCGGCGGCATCGAATGGCGGCATCGGCCCACGGAGGTGGTGCGCGGTGAGCACGTGCTGGTCATCGATGACATCTTCGACGAGGGCCTGACCATGGAGGCGATCGTCAACGCCTGCTACGAGGATGGCGCCGAGTCGGTGGTCAGTGCCGTGTTGGTCGAGAAAGAGCGCGAGCGCCGTTGCGACTATCGCCCCGACATCGTCGGCGTGCGCGTCCCGGACCGCTACGTGATGGGCTACGGGTTGGATTACAAGAGCTACTTCCGCAACGCCGACTGCATCCTTGCCGCCAGTGACGTCGATGTATAAGCGCCGGCTCTGACCCAAGCTGCTTCGTAAAAAGCTAATATAATGAAGGACTTTTTGACATTCTCCTGCGAATAGGCTAAACCCTCGTTACGGCAAGCGTCGGCCAACGGCCGATGCCTCGCCAGGACGCGCCGCTTCAACCAAGACGCTGCCGACGCGGGCCCTGAACGCGGCCCCAAGACGGATATCCTCAACAACGATGCGTCAGACATCGGTGAGCCGCGTCCGGGCGCGCCAGTCCAGCAAAGAGGAGGATGGCAATGCAGACACTCGACGGCTACCGGAGTAGTCACGCGGAGCTGCGCCAGATGATCGACGATCTCAGGTCGCTCACGGCGCCGGAACAGCTCAAGATCAGACCCAACGCAAAGACGGCCTACCAGTTGCTCTGCGATCTTGCGCAGAAGGTTAAGCTGCACCTCGCGGAAGAGGATAAACAGCTCTATCCGAATCTGCTGATCCACGAAGACCCGAAGGTCAAGTCGATCGCTTGGGGCTTTATCAGCGGTGAAAAGCCGTTGCGCCGCTCGTTCGACGAGTACTACAAGCGCTGGCTGAAGAACTGCGACTTCAACTTCACCGACGAGTTCTTGCAGGAGACGCACGAGATCTTCGACATGCTCTCGTACCGCATCGATCGCGAGGAGCAGGTCCTGTTTCCGAAGCTGCTCGAGATCGGGATCTTCGCCGAACAGCGCGTCTGAGCCCAGCTCGGCTCCTCATCGGGCTCGGCATTGGGCCCGCCCCTGGGCCTGCCAATCAGGTCGCCAACGGCCCGCGCGCTGGTGTCAAGGCTCGCGAAGGTCCAGTACAATGCCACGCCTGAGTCTCAGGAGTGGTATCTATGTCAGCGTTGGCGATCATCGGCGGTTCGGGCTTCGGTCGGTTTCCGGGGCTAGAGGTCAAGTCGTCGCGCCCGGTCGAGACCCGCTTCGGGGTGACCTCGGCGCCGCTTGTCGAAGGCGTCCTCGAAGGGCAGCCGATCTGGTTTCTGGCGCGGCATGGTGCCGACCATCGCACCCCCCCACACTGCATCAACTACCGCGCCAACCTTCGCGCCTTGGCCGATGTCGGCTGCACCGCGATCGTGGGCCTTGGGGCGGTGGGTGGCATCCATGCCGCCTTCGGCCCCGGGGCGCTCTGCGTTCCGGATCAGCTCATCGACTATACCCACGGCCGCGCGCAGACCTTCTTCGACGGGGGTGATGATGAGGCCGTGGTGCACGTGGACTTCACCCAGCCCTTTGCTGAGCCGCTGAGACAGGCGCTCGTGCGAGCCGCCGCAGCGGCTAGGCTTGGCCTGCACGAGGGCGGGACCTATGGCGTTAGCCAGGGCCCGAGGCTCGAGACCGCGGCCGAGATCCGCCGTATGGCGCGCGATGGCTGTGACATGGTTGGCATGACCGCGATGCCGGAGGCCGCGCTCGCACGCGAGCTCGGCATCGACTATGCCACGCTCGCCTTCGTCGTGAACTGGGGCGCTGGGCTCAGTGATGAGCTGATCACCATGGACTCGATCAATGCGCAGATCGAGCGCTGCGCCGATGATATCCGACGCCTACTCGCGGTGCTTGCTGAGCAGCGCGCGATATCGGCCGCGTGATGCATGGCCGATGGCGTTGATTTCATGAAACTGAACGCCTTCCTCGACTAAAACTTTCCGCAACCACGACGAACGGAGACATGACCATGGCCGACGATCAGGAGCAACCCCAGGAGCAACCCCAGGAGCAGCCGCAAGCGCAGCAGAAACAGCGGATGGGTTTTCTGCCGAAGCTGGTGCTTTGGAGTCTGGTACTGCTGTTCGGATTCCTCTACCTCGGGTCGCTAGAGCGCGAGACGGGCGAGCCGCTGCTGCCTTTCGCCATGAGCGGCGATGACGCGAAGGTCCCCGCGCCCGCCGCAACGCCGGCCCCAACCTCAGCCCCGGCTGCAGCACCCCCGTCTCCAGCCATTGCTGAGTCAGCACAGCCGAGGCCGGAGCCGATCCCGCAACAGCCAACGGCAAAGCCCGCACCAGTCGCCCCTGCGACAAGCGAGGCGTCTGCGTCTGATGATGTCACCAAACAGCAGGCGGAGGCCTTCGCCAAGGCCGTGATGACCAAGAAGGCTGAGCCGTCCGCGACGCCGGCCGAGCCTGCCGTCAGCGCAGCGGCTCAGAAGCCAGCGTTGGATGCGGCGCCCGCCTCGACCCCGGCACCCGCGAAAGCGGCAGCGGCTTCGTCGAGTGTATCGGCTCCGGCAGCATCGGCCGCCGATGCCGGTGTCGATGAGGCTAGCTCGGATGTCGGTGCGCAGGACTGGGTTGCTCAGCGTCGCGCCGAGGCGCAGGCCTACTATGCTGAGCGCCGCCGCCAAGCTGAGGCCGTTGCGCGTCAGCGTTGGGAGTCCATGCGCCAGATGCAGCCGGGCGGTTGGCCTGCTGTGCCTCCAGCCGCCGGTTACGCCCCTTATGGTCGCTGGCCGGCACCAGCCGCGCCTGGCTACTACCCGATGGGCCCAGGAGTTGCTCCGGGATTTGTACCGGG